>VGMU01000136.1 GCA_016866385.1 Bacteroidota bacterium | reverse complement strand
GCACTTTTGAGTAATTCTTTCCAATAGGGCAAGTACTTTTTTTTACTTTCAGTTTTCCTTTTATCGAAGTAAAAACCATCAAAAACCGTTTCCACTTTAGCAAAACCTGTCTCCACCAAAAGATTCCCTAATTCGATTCCAACATCTGGATGACCACCCATCATTTTTTGGTAGGCACTCAAATTAGTCATATATTTTTCTAGTCCATGGTAGCCGGGGGATACATAAAAGCTCGCATTAAATACTTCGGTCACGTACACCTTGGAACCAGGAACCAGATGCTCCCTTAGCCTTGCCAGCAGTTCCTTTGGCTCGGATACATGCTCCAAGGTCCAGCATACAAAAGCGGAATCAAAGCGCTCTTCTATCGCTAATTTACATCCATCTTGCTCCAGAAAACTTAGCCTAGATTCAAATCCTTCCAATACCTTTTTTGCTTCTTCAAGTTGCTTGGAAGATCGATCCACACAGGTAATATGGAGTTGTGGGAACCTTTTCAAAAGCTGTAGTGTCTGAGCACCTACTCCGCTTCCAACTTCTAGAAGCTTGGTACTCGTACTAAAATCCACTCGATTAAATACCAGAGGAGCCAAAATATCTGCTTGCTCATGCAAGCGATTTTGTTCCTCTGCAGAAAATCCATGTAGGTATGAATCCATCAATGTAACTGTGTTCCTAGAATAAAGGAGCTAGACTAAGATCTAACTTTTTTATAGGACGAAAAAATTCCCTTGCTTACTTTTTCCTATTTTCGGGTTCTGCAAAGTCTCAACTTACTCCTGTATGAAACCTATTCCCATTGGCAGCTTTGAAGAGTTTGAATCCTACCTAGGAAAAGAACTTGGAGCTTCCCCTTACTTCCAAGTGACTCAGAAGCAAATCAATCAATTTGCAGAAGCCACCCTAGACCACCAATGGATACACACCGATCCAGTGCGCACAAAAGCCGAAGGAGCCTTTGGCAATACCATTGCCCACGGCTACCTGACCTTGAGTATTATTCCTTACCTCTGGGAACAGATCGTAGAGGTGTACAACCTCAAGATGATGATCAATTACGGCATAGAGCACCTCCGATTTGCACAACCCGTTCTGGTCGATAGTGAAGTACGTCTAGTCGCCTTTTTAAAAAATATAAGTAACCTCCGAGGAACTGTAAAAGCAGAGGTAGAGGTAAAGCTAGAAATCAAGGACCAGGCTAAGCCAGCCTTTGCAGGAGTACTGATCTTCTTGTACCATTTTAAGTAGGCAAAAAGTAGCGCCTTGCCTTTTTAGAACCGTATTTTTCAGATTTCAACAAAAAAACTCCCAAGCATGCCTGCCTGGGAGTGAGAAAACCAAGTAAAAAAACAGTTATTTGGCAGCAGCGTATCTTCTGCTTACTTCTTGCCAATTGATTACATTCCAAAAAGCAGTAATGTAATCGGGTCTACGATTTTGATAATGTAGGTAATAGGCATGCTCCCAGACGTCTAAACCCAAAATAGGAGTTCCAGGGCATTCGGAAACATCCATCAGCGGATTGTCTTGATTGGGAGAGGAACAAACGCATAATTCTTTTTTGGTATCCACACATAGCCAAGCCCATCCCGAACCAAATCGAGTGGCTGCCGCTTTGGAAAAAGTTTCTTTAAATGCTTCGAAGGACCCAAATTTTGCATCTATAGCAGCCCCAAGTTCTCCGCTTGGAAGTCCCCCTCCTGAAGGGGAGAGGATTTGCCAAAACAAACTATGATTCCAATGCCCACCTCCATTATTTCTTACAGCCGTATTGGAGCCAGCAACTTTCATCAATTCTTCCAGAGATTTGCCTTCCAGGGGAGTACCCGCAATGGCAGCATTGAGATTGGTCACATAGGCATTGTGGTGCTTGCCATGATGAATTTCCATGGTGCGCGCATCTATGTGCGGTTCCAAGGCAGTGAGGGCATAAGGTAAAGCGGGAAGTTCAAAAGCCATAAGAAGAAAATTTAGTGTGCTGTAAATTTAGTACGAAACAATTTCACAATTTATAAAACCAAGTTTTTCGGGAAAAAGTTCTAAGAAACTAGGACAACTTTTTCCGCATTTTTTGAAAAAAATCAAGCAATAATTCGGAAGATTCCTTTTCT
>VGMU01000135.1 GCA_016866385.1 Bacteroidota bacterium | reverse complement strand
AAAAATACCGAAGCAAGCTGGTGCGGCCCGAAACGTTTATCAACCAGCATATCGATGAAAACTGGGTGCCTCTGCTTCAAACCCCTCCCTTTCCAGAGCATACTTCTGGACATAGCGTAGCCTCCAATGCAGCTTCCTACACCTTGTCCCAACTTTTTGGGGATAGGCTACACTTGGTGGATAGTACAGAGGTGGCCTATGGACTCCCCGTAAGAGAATTTGATTCCTTTTCGGAAGCTGCTGAAGAAGCTGCCATCAGCCGCTTTTATGGAGGCATACATTACTTACCGGCGATTGAAGAAGGGGGAAAACAGGGCAAACAAGTGGGAGAATTGATCTGGAAAAAAATTTCTACCCGACCCAAAAAGTAAGATCAAAAAATCTTAAACCTATGATCAGTAACGGGACAAATCCCTAAGAAAAAATACAATCAATATTTTTCCTACTGGTATAATTTTTTGATTCGAATGTAATCCTCTACTCGTTCCGGGAGCAGGTACTTCACAGAAAATCCTGCCTGAATGGATTGACGGATAAACGTGGCAGAAATATCCAAAAGAGGGGCTTCTACATAACTTATCGAGGGGTGCTCCATTTTTTGAAATGTCCCAGGACGGGGATACACGATTACTGGGTAATGCTCAAGAATCGCTTGGTAATTTTTCCATTTCGGAAAGTGATTCAAATTGTCTGAACCCATAAAAAGGGAAAAACTGTGCTGAGGATGTTTTTCGCTTAAGTAGGTGAGTGTATCTATGGTATAACTGGGCTTGGGCATGCGAAATTCCACATCGGAAGCCCTAAAATCAAAGTTGTCGTCCACTGCCAATTCCACCATGCGCAATCGATCCAGTTCGTGCGCTAGGGATTCTTGAAGTTTAAAGGGATTTTGGGGGCTCACCACAAACCAGACTTGATCCAAAGCGCTTCTTTGGTACAGCGTCTGGGCTATGATCAAATGGCCCATGTGGATGGGATTAAAACTACCAAAATAGAGCCCTATTTTCATGGCTTGTTGGTCAAAAACTGCGTAACTACCTGGAGGGTTTCTGCTGCCGAACGCTCAAAATCGTCATTTAAAATACTTACGTCAAATTGGGATTCAAAGGTCATTTCAAACTTGGCTTTGTAGATCCTTCTGGACAAAGATTCGTCTGATTCGGTACCTCGATCATTTAACCGCTCCGCCAACACTTCAAGTGAAGGCACTTTTACAAAAATTGCCAAGGCCTTGTCCCCAAAATACTTCTTCAAGGCTAGCCCCCCCTTCACATCCACATCAAAAATGACTGCCTTCCCTTGGTTCCAGATGCGCTGTATTTCCTCCTTGAGGGTGCCATAAAAATTACCCGCATAGACTTCTTCCCACTCCACAAAGGCATCCTCATCGATTTTTTTCTTAAACTCTTCAATACTTAAAAAGTAATAATCTCTCCCGTGCACCTCATGCCTACCTCTCTTGTCTCTAGTACATGCAGAAATGGAAAATCCCAAGTTAGGGACATGTTGAAGTAGGTGTTTTACCAAGGTGGTTTTTCCTGATCCAGAGGGAGCAGAAAAAATGATGGCTTTGCCAGAAGGATTACTCATCGTGCATTTTGAATCATTTTTCGGATGGATTCCTCCAACGTCTCCGGTAGAGGTTGTTTGGGGCACTTGGTTTTGAGAACCTCGCGAATCGCTTGTTGCAAATGAACATGCACAAAGCAAGGCTGGCATTTTTCCAGCTTCTCTTTCAACATCTCCCTGCCTTCCTCTCCAAGCTCACCGTCAAGGATGCGTTCGAGCAATTCATAGCATTTGCTCACATCGCTACATTGCATTTTTCGCTCCCCTGATGATTGATCGTTTGTGTCCATACGTCATGTATTATACTTCCTCTTCTTCGGTGTTATATCCCATCGATTGGGCATACCCTTTTAATTTTTCTTTTAATAAATTTCGCGCCCTATGCAATCTAGATCTTACCGTGCCAATGGGAATATCTAAGATCTTGGCCATCTCTTCGTAGGTAAATCCTTCTAAATCTGCCAAGATGATGGCAGTTCGAAAATCTACATCGAGGGAATTTAGTGCATTTGAAATCTCATCCCCCAACATGTCTCGTACCGATTCAGCCCTGAGATCGGTAGTACTCTGGTAGTCTACGTCGTCGGAATTGTAAAAAGTCTCTAC
>VGMU01000134.1 GCA_016866385.1 Bacteroidota bacterium | reverse complement strand
AATCTTTAGAAAAATTTAGACAGCTTCCTTCCTTTGAACTTTCCCTTGACTATGCCCTATACCTATTCAATCATTATTTTCTTGAAGTAAGAGATACCTATGGAAAGTTTGGCACCTTGCTCTTTGTTTGTCTGATCATCGTAGGTTCCGTTTTTTTATCCAACCTATTTACCTACCTCTCTGGAGTGGTTTTAGCTAAAGTTCGGGCGCAGGTAATCAAGGGAATGCGCATGGATATTTTTGAAAAAGTCAGTCGTCTCCACTTGGGTTATTTCTCCAACGAGCGAAAGGGTGACCTGCTTTCCAAAATGACCAATGACGTTCAGGAAGTTGAAAATACCATCGTACAATCCCTCAGGGTAGTCTTCAGGGAACCTGCTACCATCATTTTGTATTTTGGGGTACTATTTTTCATGTCCGTTCCCCTAACCCTATTTACCATTTTAATCATTCCCATTTCTGGAGCCCTCATTGGCGGAATTACCCGTAGGCTACGAAAGTCTGCCATTCAAAGCCAAGAATCTTTAGGGAGGATTGTCACCATTTTGGACGAAACTTTAGGAGGCATGCGCGTGGTCAAAGCCTTCAATGGAGAGGCCTTTGTCAACGATAAATTTGATAAGGAGACAGACTATTATTCGGATGTCAACGTAAGCATGGCTAGAAAAAATGAGTTGGCTGGTCCCATTTCTCAATTTTTAGGCGTTTGTGTAGTGGCTGGAATACTTTTGTATGGAGGTAATTTGGTATTGAGTGGGGCTTCTGCTTTAAGTGCTTCCAATTTCATTACCTACATCATTATTTTCACCCAAGTCCTCAATCCAGCAAAAGAGATTGCTAGGGCCGTGGCAACCATACAGCGAGGCATCGCCTCTGCAGACCGAATTTTTGAGGTCATAGATACCCCCAGCAAGGTGATTTCTCCTGCGCAGCCCCAGCCGGTGAAAGGATTTTATCAGGAAATCACCTTTTCCAAGGTAAGTTTTGCCTACGGGGAATCTAAGGTACTGCAAGACATCAACTTTACCCTTGAAAAAGGAAAAACCATTGCCTTAGTAGGTCCTTCAGGAGGAGGAAAATCAACGCTTGCCGATTTGGTGCCTCGATTTTATGACCCTACAGAAGGTCAAATCTTATTGGATGGTATTGACCTCAAACGTATTTCTACCCAAGAGCTACGAAGTCTTTTGGGGATAGTCACCCAGGAGTCTATTTTATTCAACGATACGGTGTACAACAACATCGCTTTTGGCATGGACGGAGTCACGGAAGACCAAGTCATGGAAGCGGCAAAAATTGCAAACGCTCATGATTTCATCGTAAAAATGGAGCATGGCTACCAAAGCTACATTGGGGACCGTGGAATCAAACTTTCTGGAGGGCAAAGGCAAAGGCTTAGCATAGCAAGAGCCGTTTTGAAAAACCCTCCCATCTTGATCCTAGACGAGGCTACCTCTGCCTTGGATTCAGAATCGGAATTGCTGGTACAAGAAGCCATCACCAAATTGATGAGCCAAAGGACCACTTTAGTGATTGCCCACCGACTTAGCACCATTCAGCATGCCGATGAAATTTTGGTGATTGACAAAGCCCGTATCGTGCAGCGAGGCACCCATGCAGCACTCTTGGAACAGGAAGGCCTTTATCAAAAGCTTTCTACGATTCAGTCGGTATGATTTCTACCTACCTAAACAAAAAAATGAAATGAAAACAAAAATTCCCTATTTCCACTTGGCATATACCCTATTCTATTTAAGTCTTTTAGTCTTTTTTGTCTTCTTCGATTCCTTAGGGCAACTCTTCAACCTTTCCTCCATTTCACCTGGTCTGGTTTCAAAAATCGTATTGCTCAGTTTTATCCTTTTTCTAATCAACTGGGCAGTTGAGGTATTTCATAGCTCTAAGGCCAATAAAAAAATACTTATTTTAGAAAAAGAGATCCAATACCTGAAAGCAAAATTGGATCGAGAAGGGAAGAGCTAGAGAAAAACGCTGAATAGGTAGGAACTAGGGATTTATTTTTTCAACACAGAAATTGATGATTTTTTAAAGTATATTTATTCAGGTATTTATTTTTTAAACTAAATCATGGTCGCAAAAACTTTTGGAAGCGCCGTAGCTGGCGTGGATGCTTCCCTCATCACCATTGTATGTCGTCAAAGAAAGTGGACAGTTTAGTTGTAGAGGGTTTCGTTGTTTAAATGTAGGATTTTTTCTTTTAAAAATAGTTGTTTTCGTCTTTTTAGGGACTGTTGTTTAATGAGTGCTCTTTTC
>VGMU01000133.1 GCA_016866385.1 Bacteroidota bacterium | reverse complement strand
TGCATTGGGGATGTCTAGTCCCGATTCTATGATATTGGTAGAGACCAGGACATCGTAGTGGTGATCGATAAAATCCACCATAACTTTTTCCAATTTGTCTCCATCCATCTGACCGTGAGCCCCTACTACCCGGGCATCGGGTACCAATTTTAGAATAAGGTTGGCAATGCTGTCAATTTCTCCCACTCGGTTGTGGACAAAAAATACCTGTCCCCCTCGGCGAAGTTCGTAAGATACGGCATCCCGAATCACCTCCTCTTGGAAGGTTTGTACTTCAGTAGTTACGGGCTGCCTGTTGGGAGGAGGAGTGGCGATGACCGATAAGTCGCGGGCTCCCATCAAGGAAAAATGGAGCGTACGTGGTATGGGAGTGGCCGTTAGTGTGAGCACGTCCACATTGACCCGAAAATTTTTGAGTTGATCCTTCACTTTCACCCCAAACTTTTGTTCCTCATCTATAATTAAAAGCCCCAGGTCTTTGAAAGCGATGTCCTTATTTACAATTTTATGTGTACCGATGAGAATATCAATTTCCCCTGATTTTACCTGTTCTTTTATGGCATTAATGGCTTTAGCCGATCGAAATCGATTGATATAGTCCACCTTTACTGGAAAATTTGCCAGGCGCTCTTGGAAGGTCTGGAAATGCTGCATGGCCAATATGGTGGTGGGGACAAGTAAGGCCACTTGTTTTCTATCGTTGACCGCTTTGAAGGCCGCCCGAATGGCCACTTCTGTTTTTCCAAAGCCTACATCCCCACATATGAGCCTATCCATGGGATAGCTTTTTTCCATGTCGGCCTTCGCCGCAGCTGTCGCTGCTGCCTGGTCAGGAGTATCTTCGTAGAGGAAAGAGGATTCAAGCTCTACCTGAAGTACCGAATCTTTTGAAAAAGCAAAACCTGGAGCAGACCTGCGTTTGGCATAGAGTTCAATCAGGTCTTTGGCAATGTCTTTGACCTGTTTTTTTACCCGGCCTTTTTTATTTTCCCAGTCTGGTGAACCCAGCTTGGACATGGAAGGGACTTGCCCTTCTTGTCCAGCATATTTGGAAATTTTATGTAAGGAATGGATGTTGACGTAGAGCAAGTCGTCGTCTCTAAAGATGAGTCGCACCGCCTCTTGTAGTTTTCCTCCTACCTCCACCTTTTCTAGCCCAGCAAATCTGCCCACCCCGTAATCTACATGCACTATGTAATCACCAGGATGCAAGGCCTTGATCTCTTTTAGGGTCAGTGCTTTTGAAGCCGTAGATTTGTTTTTGGTTTTGTATCGGTGGTAGCGCTCAAAAAGTTGATGATCGGTATAGCATACGATTTTTAGCTGCTTGTCTACAAAACCTTCCCGAAGACCCAAGCGCATGTTTTGTACCTGAAGCGTAGGGTCCAATTCTTGAAAAATATCTTGCAAGCGATCGCTTTGTTTTTCGTTCTCAGCAGTGATTATATTGACAAAGCCCTCTTTTTCGTGAGCGACGAGGTCGGCAACCAAAAGGCCGAAATTTTTGGAAAAAGAGGCCTGGGGCTGGCTATCCCATCGGAAGGTTTCTTCTGGCTTCAGGTAAAATTGCCTACCAAATTCTATCCGTGTAAAATGTTCACTTGCTTCTGAAAACTGCTTTCCTGTTTCAAACAATGCTTCGGGAGGGAGCAATAGGTGCTCTGTTTTGCTTTGAGCACCTAGGAGTTCAAAGGTCTTGGAGGCTTTCTGAAAACATTCGTCCATCACATCCAAGGTGAGCTGGTAATCTTTCATCCAAAGGAGGCAATGCTCTGGAAGAAATTGCAGAAAAGATTGCCTTACTTCTTGAAGCAATTTGGTTTGCACGTTGGGAATCAAGGAGATCGAGTCCTTTTCGGCTATGGAAAGTTGGCTTTCTGGGTCAAAGGTTCGGATCCTCTCTAATTCCTTCCCAAAGAGTTCCAAGCGGTACGGATATTCATGGCTAAAGGAAAAAACGTCCAAAATTCCCCCGCGAATGGCATATTGTCCGGGTTCGTAAACAAAGTCGGTACGTTCAAAATCGTAGGAACTTAAAATTTCAGCCACGAAACCCATATCAATAGATTCTCCTACCTTAGCGGTAAAGGTATTTTCCACCAAGGAGCGCTTGTTGATTACTTTCTCGTATAAAGCTTCGGGATAAGTAATTAGAATGCGTGGTGTATCTCGATGTTCTGCCAGTTGATTGAGCATTTCTGCCCGGATCAAAACATTGGCATTGTCTACTTCATCATAATGGTATGGGTGCTTGTAACTCCCTGGAAAAATACGATACTCCTCAGAACCTAAAAGCTGTTGAAGGTCTGAATTAAGAAAGGAAGCCTCTTCTTTATCTTGAGCCAGAATCAGGTGTACCCCTCCTAATTTTTGGAAGTAGGAGG
>VGMU01000132.1 GCA_016866385.1 Bacteroidota bacterium | reverse complement strand
GAACGGGAATCGGCTACTACAATAAAGTAGAATGGTCTTTTTTTAGACCCATGTCTTTGAAGACGAATTTTGGCTGACATAAATAAAAATTTAACAGCGTTAAACAATACCCGGTAAAAACCGGGTTGCAAATATAGGGTGAAAATCTTGTTTTTCCAGTATTTAGCGACGCATTCCTGGCATCATTTTCCCAAAAGCTCCCAACTTGTTCATATTCTTCATCATATCACGCATTTGGGCAAACTGTTTTAGGAAATTATTAACCTCCTGAATGTCTTTTCCGCTCCCCTTAGCAATCCGTTTTTTTCGACTCAAATCGAGTAAATCCGGATCTGCTCTTTCTGCCTGAGTCATGGAATTAATCATGGCTTCTATACCCTTGAATGAATTTTCGTCAACGTCCAGCTCTTTGACCTTACTACTCATACCGGGAATCATTGAAAGCATTTCTTTCATGTTTCCCATTTTCTTGAGCTGTTCCAATTGAAGCTTAAAATCTGCAAAGTCAAATTTGTTCTTGCGGAGTTTGGCTTCCAATTTTTTTGTTTCTTCCTCATTGAATTGCTCCTGTGCTCTTTCCACCAGTGTGGTGATGTCACCCATTCCCAAAATTCGCTGGGCCATTCTCTCCGGATAAAAAATATCCAGGGTTTCTAGTTTCTCACCACTACTAATAAACTTGATAGGTTTATTCACGGTGTAGGTAACAGATAGGGCGGCACCTCCACGTGTATCGCCATCTAATTTTGTGAGTACTACTCCGGTAAAATCTAATCGATCATTAAAAGCTTTGGCAGTGTTGACAGCATCTTGTCCTGTCATGCTGTCTACTACAAAAAGAATCTCTTGTGGTTGCACGGCGGAGCGAATGGCTGCCACCTCATTCATCATTTCTTCATCAACAGCCAAACGACCTGCTGTATCAATGATTACTACATTTTTATTTTTACTTCTTGCAATGGCCACAGCTTGTGTTGCAATTTGCACCGGATCTTTTTCCGCTGCCTCAATATGCACCTCCACTCCAATCTGTTCACCTAGTATCCGTAGTTGCTCCATAGCAGCAGGACGATAAACGTCTGCCGCTACTAAAAGTGGCGATAATCCTTTTTTGTTTTTTAAATAATTGGCAAGCTTGGCACTGAAGGTGGTCTTACCACTTCCCTGTAAGCCGGCAATTAATAGTACGGCAGGGTTTCCTTTGGCATTCAGCACAGCTTCCTGTCCACCCATCAAGGCAGTTAGTTGGTCCTTGACAATTTTAACCATCAACTGTCCTGGAGAAACCGATTGAATTACTTTCTCTCCAATTGCTTTTTCTTTTACTTGGTCAGTAAAATCTTTTGCAATTTTAAAATTAACGTCAGCGTCCACTAGGGCTCTCCGAATTTCTTTGACGGTTGTGGCCACGTTTAATTCGGTGATACGCCCTTGACCTTTGATGTGTTTAAAGGCGGACTCTAATTTTTCTTGTAATCTGCTAAACATAGAAGGGCGCAAAGATAAGAAGCCTATTCTTTACGCCCGCCCAGATAGGAGCGTAACTGTTGCGTTCGTTGTCCATGTTGCAGCCGGGCAATAGCCTTTTCTTTTATTTGACGAACTCGTTCCCGACTTATTCCCAGCTCTTTGCCGATTTCCTCCAAACTTTTGCCCTGGGGCTGATTAATACCAAAATAGGAGTTGAGTACAAATTGTTGACGTTGAGACAGTGTGGTAAACGATCTTTTTATTTCTATTTGAAGAGAGGTTACTTCCTCCAAGTATTGATCTGCTCTTCGGGTATAGTTATCTGCTAAGGTTTCCGAAAGGTTTACGTTTTCTTCTTCTGCTAGGGGTGCCTCAAGCCGATAATGTCTCACATTTACCAACAGGCTGGTTTTAACTTCTTCTTTTGAAAAGCCAGTGGAGATAGCGAGTTCCTCATCGGTGGCATCCCGTTCCAGCTGCTGTTCCAGCAACGATTGCGCTTTGTATACCTGTTGTGTAACGCCAACTTTGCTGAGCGGAATGCGTACAACTCTTCCATGATCGGCCAGTGCTTGTAGTACCGCTTGCCGAATCCACCAAACCGCATAAGAGATAAATTTGAAGCCCTTTGTTCCGTCAAACCGACGCGCGGCTTTAAGCAATCCACAATTCCCTTCATTGATTAAATCACTCAAAGGGAGGCCTTGGTGTTGATATTGTTTGCAAACAGAAATCACAAATCGAAGGTTGGCAAGCACCAGTTGGTGTAATGAGGCCTGACAGCCCAGTTTGATTTTCTCAGCTAGCAAGAGTTCGTCCTCCGCACTTATTCTTTTAATCCTGGATATTTCCATAAGATACCTTTCCATACTAGCCGTATCTCTGAATGTGATGGAAGTCCCAATTTTTATTTGTCGCATCCG
>VGMU01000131.1 GCA_016866385.1 Bacteroidota bacterium | reverse complement strand
GCTATGTAGCTGCCATCCGTGCTGCCCAGTTGGGTATGAAAACAGCCTTGGTAGAGAAATATTCCACTTTGGGTGGCACCTGCTTGAATGTAGGCTGCATCCCTTCTAAGGCGCTGCTCGACTCTTCGGAACATTACCACAATGCGGCCCATACCTTCACTACCCACGGCATCTCGCTGAAGGGCCTATCGGTCAACCTTCCCCAGATGATTGCCCGTAAGGATGAGGTAGTCACGCAAAATGTGGAGGGCATCCAGTTTTTGATGAAGAAAAATAAGGTAGAGGTACACCAGGGCTTGGGCTCCTTTGTGGATGCGCATACCCTCAAGGTGACCAAAGCCGACGGTTCGGCTACGGATATCCAAGGAAAAAATATCATCCTGGCTACGGGATCTAAGCCTGCTAGCCTTCCCTTTATCAACCTGGACAAGAAACGAATCATCACCTCTACGGAGGCCTTGAAGATGAAGGAAATCCCCAAGCACCTGATCGTTATTGGCGGGGGAGTGATTGGGATGGAACTTGGTTCGGTTTACGCTCGACTCGGCGCCAAGGTGTCTGTAGTCGAATACATGGACTCCATTATCCCCACCATGGATAAAACCTTGGGGAAGGAGCTGCAAAAGTCATTGAAGAAGCTTGGTTTTGAGTTTTACCTGCAACACAAGGTAACGGGAGTAGAGAACCTAGGTAAAGAAGCCGTAGTGAAGGCAGAAAATAGCAAGGGCGAAACCGTGGAGATCAAAGGAGATTACGTGCTCGTTTCCATCGGTCGAAAGCCCTACACCGAAGGCCTCAATGCTACTGCTGCAGGCGTAATACTCACCGATAGAGGTCAAATCCAGGTAAATGACCACCTGCAAACCTCCGTGCCGCATATCTATGCCATTGGCGACGTGGTCAAAGGAGCCATGCTGGCACACAAGGCTGAAGAAGAAGGGGTATTTGTAGCGGAGACCATCGCTGGGCAAAAGCCGCACATCAACTACCTATTGATTCCTGGAGTAGTCTACACCTGGCCAGAGGTAGCTGCAGTGGGCTATACGGAGGAGCAACTGAAAGCGGAAGGCAAAGCTTATAAAGTGGGAAAATTCCCCTTTATGGCTTCTGGACGTGCCAGGGCCTCCATGGATACCGATGGATTGGTCAAGGTGCTTGCAGATGCAAACACGGATGAGATTTTGGGGGTACACATGATCGGGCCCCGTACTGCCGATATGATCGCCGAAGCCGTAGTAGCCATGGAGTTTAGGGCTTCTGCAGAAGACATTGCCCGCATGTCCCATGCTCACCCTACCTATACGGAAGCTTTTAAAGAGGCCTGTTTGGCTGCGACAGAAAATAGGGCCCTGCACGTGTAAGCCATTTCATCTCTACAGAATAAACCATCTTCTATTCAGGAGATGGTTTTTTTCATAAAATTCATTTACTTCATTTATGAAATTTAGAGTAGCCTTGTTGGGGGCTGGAAATGTAGCCTGGAATTTGGCCCCAGCCCTAGAGGATGCGGGCCATGAAATCACGGAAGTGTATGCCCGTACCCTGCGTCAAGCGGAAGAGATTACGGAAAGGGTTTACAGTGCCAGGCCCACCAATGACCTCGATTTTTCAGAAAGCCGAGCGGAAATTTTTATACTTGCCTTAAGCGACGATGCCCTTTCAGAAGTAGCCGATCAGGTCATTTTACCGGAAGGAAGCCTACTCGTTCATACCTCAGGAACTGTCCCCTTGGAGGTTTTGGACTACAGCTCGGCCAGTTATACGGGAGTTTTTTATCCCTTGCAGTCCTTTACAAAAGGAAAAAAGGTAGATTTTGAAGAAGTACCCTTAGTCCTAGAATCGGAGGATGAGGAAACCTTGCAAAAACTTAAAAAATTCGCAAAAAGCATCTCACCCATGGTAAGTACTATGGGTTCCAAGGACCGCAAAGCACTGCATGTGGCGGCGGTGTTTGCAAGCAATTTTACCAATCACATGCTTAGAATTGCCGAAGAAATCATGCATCGGCAGGGTTTAGACAAAGACTTGCTCAAGCCCCTGATCATTGAATCCATTTCCAAAAGTCTTCAACTAGGAGCTAAAAGGGCACAGACTGGACCAGCATTGCGGGAGGATATGGAAACTCTCGAGGAGCAACACCGATTTTTGAGTTACAATCCTCAGCTCGCTGAAATCTACCGACTCATTTCCCAAGACATTATGGATAGTTGAGGGGATTTGTTGAGGCGATTTTTTGTAAGCTTTTTAAAAGCTGTTATCTTACCTTAGCATATCTTATTCACCATGGCACGATTCTTCCTTTTTCTTGTTTTCTTGAGCTTCTTTTCCTTGGCTGCCCTTGGGCAACAAGGCCCAGAAAAGCAATCGGAGGAAGCACGCTTGGCCTTAGCCAAAAAGTTAGCTCAAGAGATTATTTTGGTGGATGGCCATGTAGATCTCCCCTATCGCATGAAAGTGGGAGGATTTACGCTTCAGCGGGAAATACTG
>VGMU01000130.1 GCA_016866385.1 Bacteroidota bacterium | reverse complement strand
GGCATAGTCAAGGGAAAGTTCAAAGGAAGGAAGCTGTCTAAATTTTTCTAAAGATTCAGGAGCTACCTGCTCGAAAATCACATCAAAAAGTGGTTTGAGTAAGGTAAAATTCAATAGGCCAAAAACGATGGCCAGCAGGGTGTAAACCAAATACATCGGAATAAACTTTCCATAGGGTCGGGTGTATGAAAGTATCCGAAAGTAGGTGTGCATAAGAAGCGAAAAAGGGTAAGTGCATGCAAGTTACATAAAATATCCCTTTGGGAATTTTCATAAAATCTAAAGATCCTATTTTCTAGGCGCTGAGCTAGGGTGAATGTTAGAGCTAATTTTTGACCCCGCCCCGCTTCATTTAACCTAGAGGTAATCGTAGTTCAAGGGCTTATCTTTATCTTTGATAAAATTCAATCTTACCCATGAAAAGACTTCTTCTCCTCGTCCTATGGATAAGCGCTTGCGCTCCCATGCTCTTGGCTCAACAAGCACCCAAGAAACCCAAGTTGGTAGTAGGCATCATCGTAGATCAAATGAGGCAGGAGTATTTTTACCGCTTTGCAGATCGCTACTCAGAGGGAGGATTCAAGCGGTTTACCCATCAGGGCTTTATGATGAGCAATGGGCATTACAATTACATTCCCACCTACACGGGACCTGGACATGCCTCGGTCTATACGGGAACGACCCCTGCTACCCACGGGATCATTGCCAACAATTGGTATGTGCCTTCCATAAAAAAAATGATCTATTGTGCAGAAGATTCTTTAGTCAGTCATGTGGGCGGAACTCCCGAAAATGGAAAGATTAGTCCTCGCAATATGCTCACCTCTACTATTACAGATGAGCTTAGGCTGTCTACAGGAAAAAGGGCCAAAGTGGTGGGTATTGCCATCAAAGATCGGGGAGCAAGCCTTCCCGCTGGCCACACTGGGGATGCGTATTGGTATGACGATGTGAATGGGGATTGGATGACTTCTACCTATTACAAATCCACACTGCCCTCCTGGGTTACCGATTTTAATGCCAAAAAGCGACCCGATCATTACTTAAACCAATCTTGGACACCTCTTTTTCCCTTGGATACCTATGTAAATAGCCTTCCGGACAACAATGATTTTGAATCTCCATTTATGGGAAAAGAAACGCCCACTTTTCCATACGTACTTCAGGAGTTGAAAGAAGGAAACGGAGGCTATGGACTGGTGGCCTCCACTCCCTATGGAAATAGCCTAACCCTAGATTTTGCCTTAGCGGCTATAGAAGGAGAAAAATTGGGCCAAAGGGAGGTTACGGATTTTTTAGCCATTAGCTTTTCAAGTCCAGACTATATTGGCCATCGATTTGGCCCCTCCTCTGTAGAAGTAGAAGACAATTACCTTAGGCTAGATAGGGAATTGGCTGGTTTTTTTACTTACCTCGAGCAAAAGCTTGGGAAGGGAGAATACCTGGTTTTTATCTCCGCTGACCATGCAGTAGCCGATGTGCCTACTTACATGATGAGCGAGCGCATTCCCGCAGGCAATTTTAATTCGGGAATGGTCCTTGGACAACTCAAAGGATATACGCAGGCGACTTACGGGGAAGGAGATTGGATTTTGAGTTTTTCTAACGAACAGATTTTTTTAAATCAGGAATTGATTCAAGCTAAAAAAATCGATTTGGAGCGCATGCAACGTGACTTGGCCAACTATGTGCTGAGGTTTCCTGGCGTCAAAGAAGCCTATGCTGCCCAAGACATGAGGACGCAGGAATTTACCCAAGCTAGACCCCATTTGCTGCAGATGGGATACAATCACAAGGCCTCTGGAGATGTTTTGGTGGTATTAGAATCTGCTTGGCTTGTAGGGGGCAAGCGAGGCACCACCCATGGCTCAGGCTACAGCTACGATACCCACGTTCCGATTGCCTTCTACGGATGGGGCATTAAGCAGGGGAAAAGCTCAAGGTATACCACGGTGGCAGATATTGCTCCCACCTTGGCTACCTTGCTGCAAATTCGTATGCCCAATGGAACTACTGGCCAACCTATCCGTGAGGTGATAGGCTACTAACAGGAATTTTTCTTCGCTACTTGCCCCCTTCTCTGCTAGGCAAAAAGAAGGGCTGGACTTCGTTTGGGGTGATTTATTCTATATATAAAAAAGTTACTGCCTGAAATTCAGCAATTTCCTAGGAACTTAAATATTTTTATTATTATATTTAGTTCATTCGTTGCTGAAAATGATCCATTCACACTCAAATATCTGGACTCACCTTGTTTTGTGGACGAAGGACCATGCGTATGCGATTACCTCCGAAAAGGGGGCCTGTATTAAAAAGGTACTCGAAGATTTTCCCCTCAATTTTTCTGAAAAGCAGGTTCATTGGAGTGTTTTGCCAGATCATCTTCACCTCTTGATCAAGGTTCCAGGTAATATTTCGGTAGACCAACTCGCCAAAGAAGTGAAGTACAGGATATGTACCAAGCTAGAGGAAGAGGGGCTCGCCGAATGC
>VGMU01000129.1 GCA_016866385.1 Bacteroidota bacterium | reverse complement strand
CTAAGGTTTCTTTCATTTGCTTGGTGCCAAAGACATTGGAACCGAAGTAATCAGAGATCTTGGTGGAAGGTGGGGTGACTGGGATTCGAGGTCTTGCCTGAACCATCGCCAATGCGCTTTGTCTGAGTGTTGCCATGGAAAAAGGGGATGAGGTTTTAAATTATCCCTACAAAAATAGAATTTTTTGCTAATTTTTTTCCAATCGGGTATTTTTTAAGGTGATTTTTCTAAATTTTTATAGATTTTAAATTTTTTAGCCTGTTTTTTAGGCAAAAATTGGAAAATTTACGTTTTTAAACAACCTCACTACGGAAATTGCAAAAACCTTGGGAATACCTACCTTTGCAGTTGAATCAGTCCCCTCCTTGCTGTGAAGAAAGTAGCTTTTTATACTTTGGGTTGCAAACTCAATTTCTCGGAAACCTCGACCATAGCGCGACAGTTTGAGGAAAAGGGCTTCCTGAAGGTTGACTTTCAGGAAAATCCAGACATCTACATCATCAATACCTGTTCGGTTACCGAAAACGCAGACAAGAAGTGTAAGAAGCTGGTTCGCGAGGCAAAAAAAATATCTCCCGACTCCTTTGTAGCCATCATTGGCTGCTACGCGCAGCTGAAGCCTACCGAAATCGCGGAGATTGAAGGGGTGGATGCCGTCCTCGGCGCTGCCGAAAAATTCCGATTGCTGGAATTACTGGATGGCTTTGCGAAGGAACAAGAAACCAAGGTACTGGCCTCCGAGATCAGCGCAGCCACCAGCTTCGAAACCGCCTTTTCCATCCATGACCGTACCCGAACCTTCCTCAAGGTGCAAGACGGCTGCAATTACGGTTGCGCCTTTTGTACCATCCCCCTCGCTCGGGGAAAAAGTCGGAGCTCCAGCATCGCTCAGGTACTGGAAGCTGCCCGCTCCATCGCCGACACGGAAGTGAAGGAAGTGGTCTTAACAGGGGTAAATATTGGGGACTTTGGCATTGTGGAGGGCAAGCGGGAAGAGCGCTTTGCGGATTTGGTGATGGCCTTGGACGAAATTGAAGGCATAGATCGCTTCCGCATCTCCTCGATCGAGCCCAACCTGCTCACCAACGAGATTATTGAATTTGTATCACGCTCCAAGCGCTTTGTACCCCATTTCCATATCCCACTCCAATCCGGATCGAATACCATCCTCCGAAAAATGGGGAGACGCTACCTGCGCGAACTCTACGAGGATCGGGTTAGCAAGATCAAAACCCTCCTCCCTCAGGCCTGCATCGGTGTGGACGTGATTGTGGGTTTCCCTGGGGAGACAGAGGAACTATTTAAAGAAACCTACAACTTCCTGAACGAGCTAGACATCTCCTACCTCCACGTATTCACCTATTCGGAGCGAGCGAATACCCGCGCCGTGGACATGGAGGGGGTGGTGCCTTTGAAGATTCGGAATGAGCGCTCCAAGATGCTTCGCATACTTTCGGAGAAAAAGCGCCGCAAATTTTACGAGGAGAATTTGGGCCAGACCTTTACTGTACTTTTTGAGGAGGACATTGAGGAGGGGATGATGCATGGGTTTACGGAAAACTACATCCGCGTCGTTGCCAAATACGACCCCATGCTGATCAATGAACTGAAGCTCGTGACCTTGGATGAGGTGATGGGTAATGGGAATGTGGGGGTGATTGAACCTGAGTTTGTCCTTGGTAGTTAAACTCACCAGGATTTTATGGTGCTCCGCTGGAGCACACAGATACTTATATTCACTATTTCTATTAACATTTCGCTCCTCTGGAGCGGCCAGATATTCGCAATTTGAATTTGAATGTAATAAAGGGTTCTCCTTGACCCAGCGGGTCAATATGTTAATAGAAAAAATACCACAATTGTCAATCGCGCTCCAGAGGTGCGCTATGATTGGTTGGCTAGAGTATCAAAACCTTTGCGGCTTATGCGTCTTTGCGAGATAAAACCTTTAACAGGCAGATCCTAAATTTTGACCAACACCATCCCTACCCTACTCGGCACATACAGCAGCAGCTCCAGCTTGGCATTCGTGGTGTAGGTCAACGTAGAATCCAGACGATCAAAGCCTCCAAACACAGGCGCATCGGAATGCAGCAGCAGTTGGTAATCCCCTGTGCTGGGCACCGGAATAGCCAATACCTCGTAGGAATCGCTGGGATGAAGACCAAACACAAAAACCAGGTTTCCGCGGGTGTAGGCCAGCACTTTTTTATTCGGTTCCAAATACAATTGCTGCGCAGGTCCAGCCAAAAGCAACTCCTGTGCTGTCACCAAATCAATCATCGCCTTGTCCCAGGCAGCCAACTGTCGGTACCGCAACAGCGAATCATCCACCAGAGACCACTGTCGGCGGGCATACTGATAGCTCCAGTCATTTCCCTCTCGGGGAAAATCCACCCATTCGGGATGTCCAAACTCATTGCCAATAAAATTCAAATAGCCCTCTCCCCCAAGCGTGATTGTGAGTAGGCGGATCAACTTGTGTAAGGCAATTCCTCGATCGATGACTAGGTTTTGTTCCA
>VGMU01000128.1 GCA_016866385.1 Bacteroidota bacterium | reverse complement strand
GAAAGATGGTTTCAGAAGATAATCCATTGAAATCAATTCCCCCTAGAGGGTTTAAATAAACTTCATCTGCCACAGAGGCTAAAAAATATCCTCCTTCAGAAAAGGCCTCGTCGTAGGCTACTATAAACTTTCCGGATGTTTTGAAGTCAAGTAGTGCTTCTCGAAGTTCGAGTAAGCCAGCCTGTCCTGCGTTGATGAGACCCGTGTTAAGGTAGATGCCTTTGATTTTTTCATTGGTTTTAGCCTCTGCTATGGCCTTTTTTAAGTTCATCAAGCCTGCATTGCTTTCAGATCCAAAAGGGTCCGAGAATGCCCCTAATTCTAGGTCATCTTCTGTGGTTCTTTCCACTAGGGTCCGTCCATTTAAATTTAAATGAAGTAAGGAATTTTCTTCCAGGGTGACCTCCGTATCAGAGGAGGAGCCAAGCATGGCAGCAATTCCAAATAAGAGCAGTAGAGATAAAATGGTAAAAGCAAAGAGGCCAACAATGACAGCCAACACATTTCCAAGAAACTTCATGAGATTTTGATTTAGGATGTAAATTTAGTCTAATTTGGGCTAGTTTCACAAATCTTTAGAAGATGAGCGATGCAAACAGGGGTTGTTGTAAGTTTAGGAAGTAACGTAGGAGATAGGGAAAAGTTCCTTTTTTTAGCCAAGGATTCTTTGGCTAAGAAGACAAGAATTTTACAAGCTTCCTCTCTCTATGAAAGTGAGGCATGGGGAGGAATAGCAACAGGGGGGGATTTTCTAAACCAAGTACTTCACCTGCAGACTTCTTTAAGTGCCTTGGAATTATTGATTTTTTGTCAAAGTATAGAGCAAGCCTGCGGAAGGACAAGGGCAGAGACATGGGGGGATAGAACCTTAGATATTGATTTGCTTTATTACGGAGAGCAGATAATGGAGGATTCTTCCTTGATTGTTCCCCATCCCTACCTTTCCCAGCGTAAGTTCGTACTCTTACCCTTAGTTGAAATTTTACCAGATTTCCAACATCCCTTAACAGGGAAAACGTCCAAAGAGATGCTATTGGAATGTGAAGATCCTTGTTGGGTAAGGCCTTTTTCGGTAAATCTTTGAGGAAACTGAGTCAAAATAGTACTGAGATCATAGGCTTGCTACTTCGGCTTCAGGATGGATTTTTTTAATCAAGCCTTGCAATACTTTTCCAGGACCGCATTCTACAAATAGGCTAGCACCATCTGCCACCATGTGTTGTACAGATTGGGTCCACTTGACAGGAGCGGTCAACTGAGCAATCAAATTTTTCTTGATTGTTTCTACTTCTCGCTCTGCTTTCGTACTCACATTTTGGTAAATGGGACAGGAAGGAGCTTTAAATTGGGTAGATTCTATCGCTTTTTGAAGCTTTTCTCGAGCAGGTTCCATGAGTGGAGAGTGAAAAGCACCCCCAACGGGAAGTGGAAGGGCTCTTTTTGCGCCAGCTGCTTTTAGAAGCTCACAAGCCATTTCTATGCCTTTGGTACTCCCTGAAATCACCAATTGTCCTGGGCAATTGTAATTGGCAGGGACCACTACTTCACCCGAGATTTCAGAACAAATTTTTTCTACAAGAGCATCTTCTAATCCCAAGATAGCAGCCATAGAGGAAGGATTGATTTCACAGGCTTCTTGCATGGCTAAAGCCCTTTGGTATACGAGGCGAAGTCCATCTTCAAATTCTAAGGCTCCGCTAGCTACTAGGGCGGAAAACTCACCCAAAGAATGACCGGCAACCATGTCTGGGGCAAATTGTGAAGAGGTTTTTGCCAAAATCACAGAATGTAAAAAAATGGCAGGTTGAGTGACGTTGGTTTGTTTCAGCTCGTCTTCCGATCCTTCAAATAGAATATCTGAAATGCGGAACCCCAAGATTGAATTGGCTTGTTCAAATAGAACCTTGGCTTTGGGATTCTCTTCGTAAAGGGATTTACCCATGCCTGGGAATTGGGCTCCCTGACCAGGAAAAACGACTGCTTTCATAAATTTGCCTGTATTAATTTCCCGCAAATATAGAATTTTTATGTGCGAAAAGTCCTGTGGTTTCCTTAAACAACGGAAGGAAAATGATTCGTTACCAAGCTGGAATTATTTTCAGCAAGCCAACGAATAAATGAATTAACTGCTGGAGAATGCTTTTTTTGTTTCAGCCAAATCAACCTCCAATCTGCCTTCAAGGGTAACCCAGATAAATCCAAGATGGAGATTCTTCCCTCCTTCACTTCTTGAGCTATGGAGAAGTTGGACAATAAGGATGCTCCAAGCCCAGCCATAATACCTTGTTTAACTGCTTCATTGGTCGTAAGCTCTAGTTTGCTTGCCACATGAATATTTCTCTCATTAAAGAATTTTTCCATCATGGTTCGGGTACCTGAACCTTTTTCCCTTAAGATGAAAGGAATTTTTTCCCATTGCCCCGCTTGTATGGATGTTGCATATTTGCTTTTATTTTCTGGACTGCAAGCCAAAAACCATTGGTTTTCTGCCAAATGAATGCTATCCAATTCCAGGTCTTCTGGCCAAAGGGAAACTAGTGCCAAGTCGGTAGAGTTTTTCTGTAATTGAGCCAATACATTAAATCTGTTCGATATCTCTAGGCTAAATTCTATGTGAGGATATATTTTCACAAAATCAGCCATCAAATAGGGGA
>VGMU01000127.1 GCA_016866385.1 Bacteroidota bacterium | reverse complement strand
TACAATGGAAAAGGCCTAGATGTTATAGATCCAGGTAAGCGCTTAGATATTTCTTTTCAAGTAGCCAACCAAGTTATCTCTCAATTGGTGGGCGAGGGACTTTTTGAAGTGAGTTTAGAGGGATTGAATCCCATCAGAAACGGAGATTTTTTTAAGGATAAAAGGGTTTCTTCCATTTTACCTTTTGATCAAAATACCTGGTTGGTCTCCACTTTTTCGCATGGCTTATTTCTTTACGATGGAAACGTTTGGCCTTTTCCTTTGCAAGGAAATTTTTGGAAAAATGAATTCTTGATCAACTACAGTACTAGGCTAAAAAATGGAAATATTGCCCTAGCTACCCAAAATGCCGGGCTATTTGTAATCGATAAAGAGGGGAAATTATTGAATCACTTGGACAAGGATGCCGGGTTGATGGATCTTACCATCAACTATATTTTTGAAGATACCCAGCAAGGGCTTTGGTTGGCCATGAACAATGGAGTAGCTCGGGTAGATTTATTTTCTCCCTTTTCCGTGATTGACGATAGGATGGGTTTGGAAGGATCCGGCTATGCAGCACTGAAAGTAGGAAATGAAGTATTTCTGGGTACCAACAATGGCTTGTTTCTTTGGAAAGAAAGTCAGATTATTCCAATTTCGGGCTCAGCAGGTCAAGTATATTCTGTTCAAAATATTGGTGGGGAAGTTATTTTGAATCACCACAACGGAACTTTTTCTATTCAATCCAATAATGCCATTCCCATCTCCACCGTTCAAGGTGCCTGGATTGTGAAAGCTCATCCAAAGAATCCAGATTATTACATTCAGGGAACTTACACCGGATTGAGTTTATTCAAAAAAGTGGGGGGAAGATTGCAATTCATTCAAAAAATTAAAGGATTTGAAGAATCTTCTAGGGTCATGGAGTTTGATGGAACTACCCTTTGGGTAGCCCATGGCTACAAGGGAGTCTATAGAATTACCTTGAGTGAGGATCTTGGAACAGTGCTAGAAAGTAAGTTATACAATAGCGCCCATGGCTTTCCAAACGATGTATTGATCAATGTCTTTAAAGCTGCAGATCGACTTCTATTCACAGCTAATGGAGGAATTTATCAATTCGACCAGGAAAAGGAAAGTTTTTCGCCCATGGATGAATTCAATTCCCTTTTTGGATATGGAACCGTGATGGCAGATTTGGAATCCGACGCTCTAGGTAATATTTACTTCATAGAACAATCTAGGTTGGGGATCATCAGGTTTCAAAAAAATAGGCAATTGAGTCTGCACTATTCCCCCTTCAACAAGCTTAAAAGGTTGTGGAACGATGACCTAGCCAATGTTTTAGTATTGGACGAACAGCACATTCTTATAGGTGCCAAGCAGGGGTTTATTCATTATGATCCACAAAAAGATCAGGTAAAAACCAACCAAACCAAAGTTTTTTTCAGAGAAATAAGAAACGATGGGGAGCTTGAAAATCTTTTATATTCTGGTCATGGTACTATTTCAGGCCTTCAACAAGGTGGTGATATCAGTTCTTTTCCCTATGCTCAAAATTCTTTCACCTTCGACTTTGGTTCCCCTCATTTTGAAAGTGGGGAAGAATTGCAGTATCAGTACCGCTTGCAGAATTACGATATAGATTGGTCAGATTGGTCCAACGACACAAGAAAGGAATATACTAATCTCCCCGAGGGAGAGTATGTATTTTCAGTAAGAGCCAAGACCATTTTTGATGAAGTTTCCGAGCCCATAGAGTATAGCTTCACGGTAAAGCCTCCCTTTTACCGATCTTTTATGGCTTACCTGGTCTATGCTATTTTGGTTTGTGCTTTATTTTTTCTCGCCTTTAGGTGGGTGGATAAGCGGTATAAAAAACAAACCATAGTACTTCAGCAAGAGAAATTTAGGGCCTTGCAACAAAAAGATGATGTTATCGAATCCATCACGCAGCGGTCTGAGGAAGAGATTGTACGACTCAAGAATGCGCAACTGCAATCTGAAATTGATTTTAAAAATCAAGAATTGACTTCTTCAGCGATGAATTTGATCCAAAAGAATAAGTTGCTTAGCACCATAAAAAATTCCTTGAAAAGCCTTACCAATGATTCTATAACTCCAGAAATGCAGGTGCAACTCAATCGCTTGGTGCGGTCTATCGACAAGGATTTGGAAGGAGTAGAAAATTGGTCTGCTTTTGCAGAAAATTTTGACCAAGTCCATGGAAAGTTTATTACGCGATTGAAAGAACATTTCCCGGAACTCACCGCTCAAGAAATAAAATTTAGTGCCTATATCCGCATGAATCTAAATACCAAAGAGATTGCCAACCTTCTGGGGATCTCCGTGCGAGGTGTGGAAATAGGCCGGTATAGGGTAAGAAAAAAATTGGGACTATCTAGGCAGGATAGTTTGAGTGATTTTTTATTGCGATTTTAGGGGCTTTTTTGCAGGTTGATGGCTTGGATGCTAATGTGATTCAAAAAAAACGTTCAAATCAGAAACTTTTTTATTGAAATTAATGTATATACATTAATTAATTCCAATTCCCTATGCCAAGGATTGAAGAAGAGATTCAGCAAGTAGAATTTAAAGACCTTCACCACAAAGCGGTAGTAAATTTACTCTACACGCACAGTTACCTGGTGACCTTCCAAAATGCCTTGTTTAAACCTT
>VGMU01000126.1 GCA_016866385.1 Bacteroidota bacterium | reverse complement strand
TGCTTTAATAACAAAATCATTAAAACTTACCTTGACAGGACTAACTTCATTCAACTGTGTTCGGGCAGCAATGGCTTGATCCATATTTATCTCCATCTTGAGATAAAAGTGCGGTGCTGAAAATTTACTTTCGGCCAGACGACGGGCAATCACCCCACGCATTTGCGAATTAGGAATATCGGTATAGCCCTCTGTGGTTTGTCCGGTGTAAACAGGGGCCGTATTAGTCAGAGCGGTTGGTGTTCCTCCTGCTGGTATAGCGTCTAAATCTGCTTTTATGATTCTACCGCCGTCTCCACTCCCACGTAGTGAAGAAAGGTCTACGCCTTTATCCTGTGCAATTTTTTTGGCTAATGGTGAGGCTTTAATTCTTCCGTTAGCAATAGTGGTAGCCGCTTCAGTGGTAAGTTGTGGTATGGAAACAGCGGTTGCTGCCAAAGTAGTAGGTGCTTGTGAACTAGCGCTGGCAGTAGCAGTAGTGGATGCAGTAGTATCAACTTTAGAAGCAGCTATAGTGGCGTCTAAATCCACCTTGCCTTTTTCACCAATGACACAAAGCAAACCATTAACTGGAATTTTCTCACCTTTCTCGGCACCAATGTAAAGTAGCGTACCATTCTTGTAGCTCTCTAATTCCATGGTTGCTTTATCCGTTTCTATATCAGCTAGTACCTCACCTTTTTTTACAACATCACCTACTTGTTTATGCCATCCGGCAATTACGCCCACTTCCATGGTGTCGCTAAGTCGAGGCATTAATACCACTTCATCCATTTTTGATAAGTCCAAAGTAGTTGTGGAGGCAGTAGCAGTAGTTGCAGTTGCGGGAACACTTGCTGGTGTAGAGGAGGAAGCAGGGGTTGCAGCAGCAGGCGCAGTAAGTAGAGAAGAAATATCCTCCCCTTCATTTCCAATGATAGCGAGTAAGTCATTGACCTGGATCTTAGATCCCTTTTCACCACCAAGATGCAACAACACTCCATCTTTGTAGCTCTCGAGTTCCATGGTGGCTTTATCTGTTTCTACTTCTGCAAGCAGATCACCTTTCTTTACTCGATCTCCAACCTTTTTATGCCAGGCTGCGATAACGCCTTCGGTCATCGTATCACTAAGTCTCGGCATGAGGATCACTTCGGCCATTCCCAACTAAATTTTGGGCCGAAATTAAGATAAAATAAGGGATTAGTAATCCAGATCAAGGTTCAATCGTTCTTTCAATTCCTGGATCAGCGGATATCGTTTAACCATTTCCTGGTAACGCTCTTTGGAACTTAAGATACCCTCTGTGGAAAGGAGGGCTCCTTTTTGTTCGTCCGTAACCACACTAAACTGAAGGTTTTTGTTAGACAATCTATCTTGTAAAAAGGCGTATAGTTTGTTCCTTTCTTGTTCAATAAAACGTTGCTCGATATTGTTGGCCGTTACTACCTCAAAACTCATCGTATCTATTATCCGCAGGTTAGCTGAGTCAAAGGGTTGAGCAGCCGGATTTTTAGCGTCTTTTAGTTGCTGCGTGTATAGCTGCCATGCTTCCAGTAAGGTAGACTCCTCAAGCTGTTTTTCCACTACTGATTCCGGTCCTGCAGTTTGTTTGAATTGCTCTCGAATTTTTGATAAGGCGCTAAGTTTTGGGGATGGAGTTTGTTCCTTTTTTTCATTGGTAACGGGTGCTGTTTGTTCAGCGGTTGTTTCTATCACCAATTTAGCTCTTGAAGTAGCCGTTTCTAATGGGATTGCCGGAGCCGGTGCAACAGATTTTGTGGAGGATACAGGAGTGTAAGGACGAATGGGGCTGATCTTAAATCCGATAGGGGACTCAGTTATTTTTTTTTTTGAAAAAGAAGACTCTCCCGCTGTAATTCGCATGGCCTGCTCCAGGTAGCAGATTTTGATGAGAATCAATTCCACATACAATCTTTTGTTGCGTGCGGCTTTATAGTTTAGTTCGGCATCAATCAAAATATTCAAGAGGCTTACTAAGGTAGCTGCTGAAATGGTTGCAGCTGTTTCCTTGTATTTGTCTTTGAAGGAGGCTACTACGTCCAATAAAACAATGGCGTTGTTATCTTGACATACCAGTAGGTTTCGGGTAAATTCAGCCATGCCATTTATGAAGAGATCGCCATCAAACCCCTTTTTATTAATTTGGTCGTACAACAGAAGTGCCTGTGCCAGATCCTGTGTTTGCATGCAGTGGATGAAGCGGAAAAAATAGTCTTCATCCAAAATATTTAAGTGTTCAAGTGTTTGCGTATAGTCTACCAACCCATTGGTGAAACTGACAATCTTATCCAGCAGGCTAAGTGCATCTCGCATGCACCCCTCACTTTTTTGTGCAATGATTTGTAAGGCTGAATTTTCTGCTTTAATTTTTTCTTTTTTGCAAATACTTTCAAGGTGCGCTACGGTGTCGGCAGTAGTTATTCTTTTAAAATCAAAAATCTGACAGCGACTCAGAATGGTAGGTAGAATCTTGTGTTTTTCGGTGGTAGCCAGAATGAAAATTGCATAGGGGGGTGGCTCCTCTAAGGTTTTTAAGAACGCATTAAAGGCAGCAGTGGAGAGCATGTGCACCTCGTCAATAACATAAACCTTATAACGGCCTCCTTGTGGAGCAAACCGAACTTGCTCGGTGAGGGTACGTATATCTTCAACAGAATTGTTAGAGGCTGCATCTAATTCAAAATAATTGATT
>VGMU01000125.1 GCA_016866385.1 Bacteroidota bacterium | reverse complement strand
TGGTGGGAGGGCCAGTACATTTTATAGGGCTTTCTATGGGGGGCTTTGTAGGGATGCGACTAGCAGCCAGACATCCTGAGCTGATTCGAAGTTTGATTCTTTTGGAAACTTCTGCTCAAGCGGAGCCAATTGAAAATCTTCCTCAATACAAGCTCCTCAATGGGATCGTGCGATGGTTTGGAATTATCCCACCTGTGGCCAATAAGGTAATGAAAATTATGTTTGCTAAAAGTTGGCTTGCCAACCCAGCAAATGCTCAGGCGATTTCACGCTGGAAAAAAGAATTGTCTTCTAATAAAAAAAGCATTACAGGTCCAGTGGAAGGGGTAATCTACCGAAAAGGGGTTGAGGAGGAATTGGGTCACATCACCTGTCCCACGCTGGTAATCGTAGGTAATGAAGATGTTGCAACTACCCCAGCAAAGGCAGTTTTTATTCAGAAAGGAATCAAGGATTCCAAATTAGAATATATCTCGGGTGCGGGTCATAGCAGCTGCATTGAAAAGCCCGAGGAAGTCAATCAGGTAATTTGGAATTGGTTGGACCGGCACTTCCCTCTTTCCTGAAATAATCTTCAATTGTTCTGAAACACACGGATGTAATCCACAATCATGTGTTGGGGGAAGGTAGTGGAAGCATTGGGAGATCCAGGCCAATTTCCTCCTATCGCCACGTTAAAAACGAAGAAAAAACTTTTTCTAAATTCATCCAACTGTGCTGGTGTAGTATCAATGACATGGTATTGCTTATTGTCAATATACCATCGAATAGATTTATCGTCCCAAACAATAGAATACACGTAAAATTGATCGGACAAGGTACCAGATGCCAGAGAATACTCTCCTTTGTACTCTGCATGATTTCCATCGTGTAGCCAATGGGCTGTGCCATAAACGGTCTTTTCCCTTCCGTTGCCTCCGATCATTTCCATGATGTCTATTTCCCCGCAAGCTGGCCAATTGACTGTGTCAAAATTTGATCCAAGCATCCATAAGGCTGGCCAAATTCCCTGACCTTTAGGTAATGCAGCTCGGATATCTACTCTACCATACTGAAACTGTTTTTTGTTTTTGGTAATGATTCTGGAGGAGGTATACTCTTTGCCTCCATACGGCTCCTTTTTAGCGGTTATAATTAAATTGCCGTCCTGAAGCCCCGTATTTTCTGTACGGTAAAATTGTAATTCATTGTTGCCCCATCCGTTAGTTCCGTTACCTGTTTCGTAGCTCCAAAAATTTTGATTTAAGCTTGAGCCTTCAAATTCGTCGGACCAAACCAAGGTCATTCCAGGGTAGGAAGTTGGAGTAGTATTACCGAGTTGGGGAATGGTTACCTTGGTAGTAATCTGTCCAGGATTTTCTTTTCCATCAGGTACACAGCCCAAAAATCCAGCAAGGAGAAAAATATATAGAAAAGTAAGTTTTCGCATGTGAGGGAATAAATACCGCCAGAGCAGGCCTCTGGCGGTTAGTATAATTATACTGAAATTAACTTAAATGTCCACCAAACTCCAGTTCCAGTTTCTATTTGTATGGTCATTCGCTTAACTCCTTGGGTTTCTACTAAGCTCACTACCTTATAGCTTACTTCGTTAGGGACAGCCACATTTGGAAGTTCACCCGCATTGACTGCCTTGGGAAGGGCTACGTGAGCACCTTGGCCAATTAATCGTAACGTAGCGCCATCGTAAGTGAAGGTGTATGAACCTGTGCCATCGTGAGGAGCTTTAGGAGTTCCACATCCATTACCGCCCTGCCATGTTTCTAGCCAGGTTTGGGTACCCATGTTCATGGTAAATGAGCCATTGGCATTGAAAGTATATACATCGTCAAAGAAACATGCACGTGTGGTTACGTCTGCAGCGGTATTGAACCACCACTCTCTGCTTCCAGCAGTAGGTCCTACAGTCATCGCTCCTTCTACAGGTTCCATTTTCCAACTACCTACCAAAGCAGCGCTGGCAGCAGGTCCAGAGATCAATTTGAAATCCCACCATACACCATTACCTGCCTGAATTCGAAGCGTCATTCTTCTAGTATCTCCTTGCTTGGTCTGCTCCACAATGGTGTAAGCAATTTGAGAAGCAACTTGAGCGCCATTGGAGATCTCTCCTGCATTATTCACTTTGGCTAATCCTACATGGGCTCCCGTACCAATGGTGGTCAAGGTAGTGGTGGTATAGGTGTAGGTAAATGATTTGGTTCCATCAAAGGGAGCTTTTGGTGCACCACAACCGTCTGCGGCTACTCCTTGCCAGGTTTCTAGCCAGGTCACTCCACCTAGGTCCATCTTAAATGTACCATCGGCATTGAAGTTGTATTTGTCGTCAAAAAAACAAGCTCTTGCCGTCACGTCTGCAAGGGAATTTTGCCACCACTCAGAGCTACCTGGGGCAGGCCCAACTTTCATAGCACCTGCTATAGGTTCCATGGTCCACACGCCTGTAATGTCAAAAGCAGGTTTAAGGGAAGCTACGGTGAACGGTAGGTTTTCAGAGCTTTCGTTTCCTTTAGAATCCTTCGCCTTTACATTCAAATTGTAAACGCCTGGAGTAAATCCACCTACAACTTTAATTTGGATTTTCTCATCGTCTCCAGCTAAATCTTTGGATCCAGAGGTGACACTTGCACCACCTTTGGTGATCGCATAAGAAAAAGTTGCTAGCGTACTTAACGTACCTTCGTCGACTCCGTCGTTGAGGGTTACTTCGATAAGAAAATCTTGTTTTTCTGTCAACCCGCTAGTAATGGGCCCTAAGG
>VGMU01000124.1 GCA_016866385.1 Bacteroidota bacterium | reverse complement strand
GCTGGATCGATTTTAGAACCTTTGTCAATGGCTTCCATCACCTTTTTGAAGACGGAAGGAGCCAGCATTTCTTTCATCTGCTTGGTGCCAAAGACATTGGAACCAAAGTAATCGGAAATCTTCGTAGAGGGTGGGATGACTGGGATTCGAGGTCTTGCCTGAACCATCGCCAATGCGCTTTGTCTGAGTGTTGCCATGGAAAATGAGAGGGGGTTTAAAATTATCCCTACAAAAATAGAAATTTTTGCTAATTTTTTTCCAATCGGGTATTTTTTAAAGTGATTTTTCTAAATTTTTATAGATTTTTAATTTTTTCCCTTCTTATTTATCCAAAAATTCGAAAAAAAACGTTTTTCGAGGCCCTAACTAAAGAAATTGTAAAAAGCCTGGGATTGCCTACCTTTGCAGTTGAATCAGTTCCCCCCTTGCTGTGAAGAAAGTAGCTTTTTATACACTAGGTTGCAAACTCAATTTCTCGGAAACGTCGACCATAGCGCGACAGTTTGAGGAAAAGGGCTTCCTGAAGGTTGACTTTCAGGAAAACCCGGACATCTACATCATCAATACCTGTTCGGTTACCGAAAACGCAGACAAGAAGTGTAAGAAGCTGGTTCGCGAGGCCAAAAAAATCTCCCCAGACTCCTATGTAGCGATTATTGGTTGCTATGCCCAGCTGAAGCCCACGGAAATCGCGGAGATTGAAGGCGTGGATGCCGTCCTCGGCGCTGCCGAAAAATTCCGATTGCTCGAATTACTGGATGGCTTTGCGAAGGAACAAGAAACCAAGGTACTGGCCTCCGAAATCAGTGCAGCCACCAGCTTCGAAACCGCCTTTTCCATCCATGACCGTACCCGAACCTTCCTCAAGGTGCAGGACGGCTGCAATTACGGTTGCGCCTTTTGTACCATCCCCCTCGCTCGGGGAAAAAGTCGAAGCTCCAGCATCGAGTCTATCCTAGCATCAGCCCGCGACATTGCCGCCACCGAAGTAAAGGAAGTGGTCTTGACAGGGGTAAATATTGGGGACTTTGGGATTGTAGAAGGCAAGCGCGAAGAACGATTTGCGGATCTGGTGATGGCCTTGGACGAAATCGAAAGCATAGATCGCTTCCGCATCTCCTCGATCGAGCCCAACCTGCTCACCAACGAAATCATTGAATTTGTATCGCGCTCCAAGCGCTTTGTACCCCACTTCCATATCCCACTCCAATCTGGGTCGAATACCATCCTACGGAAAATGGGGAGACGCTACCTGCGCGAACTCTATGAAGACCGCGTGAGCAAGATCAAGACCCTCCTCCCCCAAGCCTGCATCGGTGTGGACGTGATCGTGGGTTTTCCTGGGGAGACAGACGAACTATTTAAAGAAACCTACAACTTCCTGAACGAGCTGAACATTTCCTACCTCCATGTATTTACCTATTCGGAGCGAGCGAATACCCGCGCGGCGGACATGGACGGGGTGGTCCCCTTGAAAGTTCGAAACGAGCGCTCCAAGATGCTCCGCATTCTTTCGGAGAAAAAGCGCCGCAAATTTTACGAAGAGAACTTGGGCCAGACCTTTACCGTACTTTTTGAGGAGGACATTGAAGAGGGGATGATGCATGGGTTTACGGAAAACTACATCCGCGTCGCCGCCAAATACGACCCCATGCTGATCAACGAACTGAAGCTCGTGACCTTGGATGAGGTGATGGGTAATGGGAATGTGGGGGTAAGGGAACCTGAATTGGTTAGTTGATTAATTGGTTAATTGATTAATTGGTTAACCGAAGGTTAAACGCCAGTCTGCCTGCCTACGGTAGGTGGGCTGCAGGCAAGCCAAAAAATCCCCCTTGCCCCCTTACTAAGAGCCTGTCCCGCAGAATTGCGGGAGGGAGTCGTATTTCTGCGATTCCCAACCATTGAATCAGAAGTAAGATTTTTGGGTTAGAAGTATCTAGTTGGAGATCAGCTGGTCAAACTCCCCCTTACAAGGGGGATAAAGGGGCCTGCCCCGCAGAATTGCGGGGGGATTTTTACTGAATTGCGGAAGAGGATTTTATCCTTTCTTCTCCAACACCATCCCCACCCGACTTGGGACATACAGCAGCAGCTCCTGCTTGGCATTCGAGGTGTAGGTCAACGCAGTATCCAGACGGTCAAAGCCTCCAAACACAGGCGCATCTGAATGCAAGAGCAGCTGGTAATCCCCTGTGCTTGGCACAGGAATAGCAAATCCCTCGTAGGAGTCGCTGGGATGAAGACCAAACACAAAAACCAGGTTTCCGCGGGTGTAGGCCAGCACTTTTTTATTCGGTTCCAAATACAATTGCTGCGCAGGTCCAGCCAAAAGCAAATCGTGTGCTGATATCAAATCAATCATCGCCTTGTCCCAGGCAGCCAACTGCCTGTACCGCAACAGTTGATCATCCACCAGAGACCACTGCCGGCGGGCATACTGATAGCTCCAGTCATTTCCCTCTCGGGGAAAATCCACCCATTCGGGGTGTCCAAACTCGTTTCCTATAAAATTCAAATAGCCCTCTCCCCCTAGCGTGATTGTGAGTAGGCGGATCAATTTGTGTAAGGCAATTCCTCGGTCGATGACTAGGTTTTGGTCTAGCACGGACATGGAAAAATACATCTCCTTGTCCATCAGCCAGAAGGCAAGGCTCTTGTCCCCAACCAGGGCCTGGTCGTGACTCTCCGCGTAGGCGATAGATTTTTCCTTCAGGGGACGGTTGGTGAGTTCGTGCCAAAGTTCAAAAAGGTCCCATTGCTCGTCGGTTTTGTGTT
>VGMU01000123.1 GCA_016866385.1 Bacteroidota bacterium | reverse complement strand
ATACATGGGTTACATGGGGAATCAACCCAATGTTTGGGATGGAGTACCTGCTAGCGTCTTGGCAAAGTATGGATTGAGTAATCCAGAAAAGTACGCTGCCATTTACCTTAAGCCTGAGGATAGAGCAAAGGTTGCGACTTGGGATGAAGAAGGAAACCTAATAGGATAGCTGTAGATTTTCCTTTCTATTTCCCTTACGTAGCGCCCTTACCTTTTACCCTCTCAATAGTTGGGTTTATACAATTTTAGGTGAAAAACCCTCTGAAATCCTTACCTTTTGTTTGATACATCCTATTTCTTATGAAAAAAATAACTTTCTTTCTTCTTTTGTCTGCAAGTCTATTTTCCATAGACAGCAAGGCTCAAAGTATTTCTCCTACCTCAGAAAAGGAATTGCAAGAGTCAGTCGCTAGACATAAAAATTTACTCTCCAGTTCTCCTCTTGCTAATTTTAATGCCAAGAATGTAGGGCCTACCAACATGTCAGGCAGAATTATTGACATAGAAGTTGGAGAAAACCCAAATACCTTTTTTGTGGGCGCAGCATCAGGAGGCGTTTGGAAAACCACAGACAATGGGCAATCCTTTACGCCCATATTTGATCATCAGGGAGCCTTAGGCATTGGGGCCATGGCGCTTTCCAAATCCAACAACCAAATCCTTTGGGTAGGAACTGGAGAAAATAATTCCAGCCGATCTACCTATGCGGGTGCTGGCCTATACAAATCGATAGACGGGGGAAAAAGCTTTCAGCTGATGGGATTGCTGCACTCCCACCACATAGGCCAAATCCAAATTCATCCAACCAACCCCGATATCGTGTGGGTAGGTTCTATGGGTGCCTTGTATTCCAAAAACAAAGAAAGAGGCTTGTATAAAACTACGGATGGAGGAAAGACATGGAAGAAGGTCCTTTACATAGACGACAATACGGGTATCATTGACATCAAAGTTCATCCAACAAACCCGAACATTCTCCTTGCCGCTAGTTGGGAAAGGTTCCGCCAAGCTCATGACTTTATCGGAAACGGTAAAGGCTCTGCTATCTGGAGATCAGAGGACGGAGGAGATACCTGGAAAAAGTCGGTTAGCGGCTTTCCTCAAGATGAGTTTGTAGGAAGAATAGGTTTTGATTTTAGCCTTTCCAGTCCGGAGGTAGTTTATGCTTTACTGGACAACCAAGGCAAATCAGACAAGCCTGCACCAGCCCCTAGACAGAGAGGCAATGCACCGCAAGAAGAGAATCCCTTGAAGTTAGAAGATTTTGCGAGTATGAGTCTTGATCAGGCTTTGGCCTTGGAAGATAAGCGCTTGGAATCTTTTCTTAGGAGAAATCAGTTTGCTAGCAAATACACTCCTGCAGAACTGAAGCGACAATTAAAAACGGGTAAAATCACTACCACACAAATCGCCAACTACCTCGGGGGCGCAGTGGATGCCAATGCTGCCATGTTTGGCGCTCCTATCAAAGGGGCAGAAGTGTATCGCTCCACCGATGCAGGGAAGAATTGGGCTAAAGTTTCGGAATCTGATATAAGCCAATTGTACAATACCTATGGCTATTGGTTTGGGAAAATTCGTGTCAGCACTAGCGATGAAAACGAGGTTTTTGTACTGGGTGTACCCCTCTTGGTATCGCGAGATGGAGGAAAAAATTTCTCAAGAACTGATTCCATTGGGCGTCCACACTCGGATCACCAAGCCATGTGGATCAATCCAAAAGATAGCAAGCACATCCTACTCGGTAATGATGGAGGGCTTTACAGAAGCTATGGAGGAGGGGCCCGTTGGGATCACCTCAATACACAAATGCCGATCTCCCAGTTTTATTCCATCATGGTAGACAATGCCACGCCTTACCACATCTATGGGGGTATGCAAGACAATGGAGTTTGGTATGGCAAGTCAACCAATGATCCTGAAGATCCTTGGGAATCCTTGTTTGGAGGCGACGGAATGGTGGTGGCAGTAGATACGCGAAACAACGACATCGTTTACACCGGTTCGCAGTTTGGAAACTATGTTCGTATTAATAAAAAGACCAATGAGCGCAAGCGAATCACTCCCGGTCATGATATTGGTAAAGCTCCTAACCGTTGGAACTGGAGAACACCAGCAGAACTGAGCTACCACAACCAGGACATTGTCTATATGGGTTCCCAGTACGTGTATCAATCCCTTGATCAAGGCAATACCTGGACAAGCATCTCTCCTGACTTGACTAAAAATCAAAAGAGTGGTAATGTGCCTTTTGCTACCCTAACGGTGGTGGAAGAATCTCCCCTGGAATTTGGAACCCTCTATGCAGGTTCGGATGACGGAAATGTCTGGGTAACGCGTAACAATGGTGGCAGCTGGACCAACTTGAATGCAGGCCTCCCTCAAGATCGCTGGGTAAGTAGCATTTCACCTTCCTCTGCCAAAGAAGGTCGAGTTTACATCACGCTCAATGGCTACCGCTACGATGAATTTACAGCCTTTGTATTCAAGAGTGAAGATTATGGAAAAACCTGGACCTCCATCGCTTCCAACCTACCCCATGAGTCGGTCAACATCATCATTGAAGACCCCAAAAAACCCAATTTGCTTTATTTAGGAACAGATCATGGCTTGTATGTAAGTTTGGATGAAGGACAAAATTGGAATCTCTTCCAAGGCAATATTCCAAATGTGGCCATTTACGATATGGTCATTCAAGAGCGTGAAAACCACCTGGTCATTGGTACTCACGGCCGAAGTGTCTATGTGGTTGACCTGAAGGCCATACACGAGTGGGCAACACCC
>VGMU01000122.1 GCA_016866385.1 Bacteroidota bacterium | reverse complement strand
GGGAGGGTGAATGACTTCAAAGAAAATAGAGAGCTCATCCAGCGTTTCAAAGCACTGAATTCGACTGCTGGTCTGGTCAAATACAGCAATTTCTTGCAGGATACGGTGACGAAATTCTTCCTTGATTGGGGTAAGAGAACCATAATTGTCGTTTCCTTGACGCAGGTATCGAGTTCCGATTTGCTCCTTTTTCGCATGCTTTAAGGAGAAAAAAGTAAGCAACAGGGAAGTTTCCCGCTTTGCCATTACTTGACGAATCAGTTCTACGGGATTGTCTTCCTGATTTACATCCAGGGGTTCGATCAAGAGGTGAATGATACCATTGCAACCCAATCCAATCCCAAACTTTTGGTCATCTTCATCTGTGGTATCGTAGGTCACCAGCATGGATTTTTGCTGAAAGATGACAGCCTGTGCTTTGCGAAGCGCATCTCCTTCCAAACATCCCCCGCTAATTGCCCCAGTTAATCTTCCATCCTGAGTGACTAGCATGCGTGCTCCAGGACGTCTGTAGGCTGATCCATCTACCTGGACCACCGTGGCCAAGGCCATCGCATGCCCCTCGGCTTTGGCTAGATCATAGGCATCAATCAGCTGGGCAAATTCTTTCATTTAGCAAGTTGCGTGCTAGAGGAGGAAGCTTTTGGCTTTTGTAGAGAAAAGAGGAGAGAGGAGAGCGTGGAAATCACCAAGTAACCCACAAATGTATAGATAGCACCTGGAAACTGGGCATTGAGCCCAAACCAATCCCCCGAGGTGAATACAAAATAAAGGGCATAACTGCACTTTAATGCTTCCCAGCACCAGGCTAAGGGATTGCGATCCATCAGTTCGGTGTAGGCAAAAACGGTGAGAAATACGAATCCTCCGTAGTAAAAGATACCAGGAGCCCCAATTGCTGCCAAATTGGAGAAGAGGTAAGTCAACAGAAGTAACAATACCATCAACTGTCCAAAACTCCAAATTCGCATCCCCATGTTGAGTTCTGGGTTGTATTTGTCGAAATGATATACATCTTGAATCTTGGTAATCGGATGCTTTGCCGCCACATCAGCAGGTCTCCATCCCAAGGGCATAAACCAAATCTTCAACTTATCGCCCCAATTCTTGGCTCGCCAGGCATCCTGAATCAAGAGCCACAAGTGCATGAAATTAATTTTGATGGGATTCCAGGTTTGTACGGGTCGAGTGACGCCATAGACTGCTGGAATGTCTTCCCGTTCTTCTTGGAAGGTACCAAACCACTTGTCCCAGAAAATAAAGATCTGTCCGTAGTTTTTGTCTAGATACTCGGGATTGATCGCATGGTGGACCCGATGATGGGCAGGGGTGACGATGATTTTCTCTAAAAAACCCAGGGATCGAATGTGCTGGGTGTGGTACCAAAATTGTGCAAATAAATGCAAGGGGGCTACTACAGAGATGACTTGAGGAGGAACTCCCAAAATTGCTGCTGGCAATAAAAAGATGGCAAAAATTTTGAAGATGGAAGAGATGCTTTGTCGTAGGGCGCAGGCAAGGTTAAACTCTTCGGAGGAATGGTGCACGATGTGATTGTTCCAAAAAATATTGTACTCATGAGCAATGCGATGGGTCCAATAGCCCGCAAAATCCAAGGCAAAAAAGGCAATGACAAACACCGCCCAAGTGGCCTCAACGGTAAAAAAAGAAAATTGAGCGAAGAGCCATTGGTAAGAAATGACCGCTACACTCAGCCCAAGTACATCTTTGGTCACATTGGTGATGCCCGAACTCAAACTTGCAATCATGTCAGTTACGGGTACGGTGTCTTTTCCTTTCCAGATACCCCAAACCTTTTCAAAGAGCACCAGCACAAAAAATGCGGGCATCGCAATCAACAATATCTGTCCGTAAGCTTCCATAATTTCCTTCTATTTGCCTTAAATTTATTGATAAACTCCTATTCATTCAACTTTTGTTTGGATTCGAGAGAACTATCCAGAAAAAATTGGTTCTTGCAAGCCCAAATCTCCTTGTTTTAAACCTTGACGCATGAATATCCCCAGTTTGGCCGCATTAAAAAAAGAGCTTTCTTACCTCGAGGAAAAGGAGCTAATTAACTTACTCTTAGATCTGAGCAAGTTCACTCGGGACAACAAGGCCTTTTTATACTTCAAACTCAACGAAAAGGATCAGCCTAGCCTATTTGTGGATACGGTGAAAGAAGAGTTGGATGAGTTATTTCAAAAGGCCAATACCACTTCCTTTTACCTAAGCAAAAAATCAGCACAGACCATCCGCCGTAAACTCAATAAAGCCCTCAAATTCAACAAAAACAAAGAGGATCAATTGGAATTACTCCTGTATTTCTGCGAGCAACTCCAAAAATATGGGTACTTGAAGTACCAGCATCCGATCCTTCAGTCCTTGTTTTTGAGGCAAGTCGAAAAAATCCAGAAAAGCATTGCGGCCTTACACGAAGATCTGCAATTCGATTATAGCATGCGATTGGATGAAATTTTAGGGAAATAGCCTTGAATTCTCCATTTATTTTAACCTATTTGACTCTGAATCACGATTCACTTCACCCATGAAAAGAGCCTTTCGCTTACTTCCTTTCTTGATGACTTTCCTCATTGGATATACTGCTTTTGCGCAGGAGATCAAATGGGACAAGAAAGGAGATACCTACTATTCGGTCGTAAAAAATGAGATTTTCCGACACTCCTTACCCAATACGACTGGAGAGAAGATAATTTCTACAGCTCAACTAAGTCCAAAAGGCCAAGAACCTCTTTCCGTCACTGATTTTGCATTTTCTGCTGATGGGCAAAAAGTATTGGTTTTTACCAATACCAAG
>VGMU01000121.1 GCA_016866385.1 Bacteroidota bacterium | reverse complement strand
TGCTCTATTTTTAAAAGGAGAGGCGTGTCCACAGGATCAAATTAACAGTGTTTTTGGAGAGGTTAACCCCCTACCTTTTTCTCAGCAAAGGGAATATATTTAGGCTTTATTTATTTACTATAGTAACTTAATAATCAATATTTAAAATAATTAAATATAAAGTAAAAATTGAATTAAATTTTAATCGTTGGGATAGGGGATATAGACAAAACTGGTGAAGGCTCCATCGATCACAAACAGGCAGCAAAATTCATCCGGATCTTTGTAGGAACTTTTAAATTCCTCCATGGAGGAATCTGGAATTAACTTGCGCTGTACAAATTCATCCACATAGGTGATGAAATAATTCCAGGATAAGTTTTTTTCCTCTTTACCCAAGAAAAGTTGGCCAATGGGTTGCATTTCTTTGGAAATGGGGAAAATGGGATATTCAGAAAAGCCTTTGGTACGGACCTGGTAAGCTGCTTCTTTCAGTACGTCGCAAACCTTTACAAAATCGCTACTGATGGTACCCAGGTACTTACCATTTAACTCGGGATCATTGAAATCAGAAATCATGGCTTTAAAATTAGACGTACAACATTTTCTACATGGTAGGTGTGGGGAAACATATCTACGGGTTGGATGCGATCTACTTGGTAGCGTTCTCCCAACAAGGCAAGATCTCTGGCTTGGGTGGCGGGATTGCAGGAAACATACACCAAAATAGGGGCTTTGATACGCAATAACATCTGCACCACTTTTTCATCCATCCCTGCACGAGGTGGATCGGTAATGATCACATCGGGCCGAGCATGCCTTTCCATAAATTCCTCCGTGAGGATATCTTTCATATCTCCTGCATAAAATAGTATGTTTTCCAAGCCGTTCAGTTGGGCATTGATCCGCGCATCATCTATGGCTTCCGAGACATACTCCACCCCAATCACTTGCTTGGCTTTTTTGGCCACAAAATTGGCGATGGTACCCGTACCCGTGTACAAATCAAAAACCACCTCATGGCCCTGAAGATGAGCAAACTCCCGCACCACTTGATAAAGGGCATAGGCTTGTTCGGAGTTGGTTTGGTAAAAGGATTTAGGTCCAATTCTAAATCTCAAACCCTCCATTTCTTCTTCTATGTAATCTCTGCCAGCAAAGGTAGTCAGCTCTAAATCGTGAAACGTTTCGTTTCCCTTGGTGTTGATCACATACAGCAAGGAGCTGATGGCAGGAAAATTGGATTGAACAAACTGCATTACCTTAAAAATTGACTCTGGGTCATTTTCACCAAATTGTACGATAACCATCGTTTCTTCGCTGAGCGTAGTCCTGATGATTAGGTTTCTAAGCAAGCCTTCTTGGTTTCTAATATCGTAAAAGGAAAGCCCCTGTTCGCGTGCGAAATTTCGAAGAGTATTTCTCACCTCGTTGGAGATCCCTCCTTGCAAGTAGCAATGCTCAATGTCCAAGATTTTGTCAAACATTTTTGGGATATGAAATCCTAGGGCATTCCGGTCAAAATCTTGTCCAGAATTGATTTCTTCTCGGGTCAACCACTTGGCATGGGAAAAAGTAAAATCCAATTTGTTGCGGTAGTATTGGGTATTGGTGGAACCTAAAATCGGTGCTAACTCAGGAATTGGGATTTTGGCAATCCGTTGCAACTGGTCTATGACTTGTTGTCTTTTGAATTCTTTTTGTAAATCATAAGGTAGGTGTTGCCACTTGCAGCCTCCGCAAGTTCCAAAGTGGGAACAAAAAGGTTCGACCCGATCTTTGGCATATTCATGAAAGTGGACTACCTCTCCTTCCATGAAGGAGCTCTTTCCTTTGGTAATTCTCACGTCCACCACATCCCCAGGAGCTACCTGAGAGACAAACACCACCTTGCCCTCGTGGTAACCCAAGCATTTTCCTTCTGTGGCAATGCGTTCTATGGTTAGGCGAGTGATGATCTTATGTTTCATTTTTCTTGACATGGCTTCAAAATTAGAAAAAAAGGTAGGATTGGACTAGGTTGCTCCTTCCTATTGCCATCTCCCAAGCTAGGACTCACCGAGTTTCTTTCCAATTTTCTATCTTTACTCACAAATGTCTTGCGATGAAGTTCAAAGATAAGGTAGTTGTCATCACCGGGGCCACTTCAGGAATTGGAGAAGCCTGTGCCTTTGCTTTTGGATCTGAAGGTGCAAAGGTGGTGATTACGGGCAGAAATGCGGTGAAACTGGAGCAAACGGCTGCCCTCCTTCGTGCCAAACAAATCCCTGTGCTTTCTATTTTGGCCAATGCCTCTTCCGAGGAGGACAACAAAAGAATGGCAGAACAAACACTAGCGCACTTAGGAACCATAGACATATTGGTCAATAATGCAGGGATTTCCATGAGAACTTTGTTTGAAGAAGTGGATCTTGAGGTATTTAAGCAGGTAATGGATACCAACTTCTGGGGAACGGTCTACGCCACCAAGTATTGTTTACCGGCTATTTTAGCCTCTAAGGGATCGATTATTGGCATTTCTTCCATCAATGGATATCGGGGTACCCCCGCCAGAACAGCCTATACGGCAAGCAAATATGCCATGAATGGATTTTTTGAATCCTTACGAACCGAAGTAATGAAAAGGGGAGTACATGTCTTGGTGGTAGCACCCGGGTTTACCGCATCGAATATTCGAAATATTGCCCTTACCGCCGATGGAAAGTCCCAGGGTGAATCACCTCGAGACGAAAGCAAGATGATGACTTCAGCAGAAGTCGCAAACTATATCCTGAAGGCCACCTCTAAAAGAAAGCGAGATTTGGTATTAACTACTCAGGGAAAACTTGCTGTTTTTTTGAATAAGTGGATTCCTGGCATCCTGGATGGTATTGTATACAAGCAAATGGCCAAGGAAAAAGATTCTCCCTTTCAATAA
>VGMU01000120.1 GCA_016866385.1 Bacteroidota bacterium | reverse complement strand
GTTGGATAGTCCGGCCATATTTCTTCGATGGTCTCGTAGGGTTCGCCATCGTCTTCTAATTCTTGAAGGTTTTCGACCACTTCAAGAGGAGCGCCTGAGCGAATGGCATAATCAATAAGTTCGTCCTTGGTTGCTGGCCAGGGAGCATCTTCTAGGTAGGAGGCTAATTCAAGGGTCCAGTACATGAGGTTTAATTTAGTAAGTGTTCCGGATTTTTCTAAATGCAAGAATACTAATTTTTTACAATATGTTGATTGAACTCAAATTTTTGGAGAAAGTTGTCTAAGTAAATAATTTTTTACGTCCACCTTTCTTTTAATGTTGGCCAATTTTTTCTTCATCATCATTTCAAAGTCTGGAGTTTCCACTCTGAAATTGCCCGAATTGTGCTGCATGGTTTCCCATTCGCTTTGATCTCTGTGCAGCAAATCTTTAAGAATTGATGCTTTGATTTGGAGTTGCTCTTCTTCGGACTTGCTTTCAAAATCAGCATATTTATTGTAGGCCAATTTTTCTAAAAAAGCCTTTTCAAAAATGATGTCTAAGAAAAACTGGTAGGATCTCGCAGGGAGTGTAGCTTCTTTGGGTTTGCGCATAGGAAGCTTCTTCCATTCTTCTTGTATGGCCTTGGCACGTGAGATTATCTCAGGACTGCTGGTTTGGTGGGCCAATTTTTTTACTTCTTCCACCAACTGTTCTACTTTTTTGAGCACTTCCCTAGGATGCATTTCAGGACCAGGGTTTAGGCTTCTTTTGTAACGGGAAAATATTCTATTGTTTAGTCTAGAAAATTCATCCCAGAGAGGCTGCCGTTTTTCTGCAGGTACTTTTCCAGCTTCCTTCCATTCTTTTTGAATTTTTTTGCTGATTTCAAAGGCCAGCTTGGCATCTGGAAGATCGTGGGCTTCCCTGGCTTGTAGGACTAAAGCTTCATAGACGCGCAAATTTTCCTCTGCTTGCAGAGCTAACCCATCGAAATAAAGTTGCCTTTTGTCAAAAAAGTTTTGAACCAGGGTATTGAATTGTTCCTCAATATCGTCTTGAACTTCTTTTTCTACTGGACCTGTTTTAATCCATCGAAGCTTTAAGTCTTTAAATTTTTCAGAATTTTCCTTCCAATCTGTGCTAAATTCTATAGCCTGGGCTTCTTGAATCAAGGCCTTTTTTACTTCCAAATTTTTGGCCCTATTGCTTTGGATGATTGCATTGAGTACAGCTTCCTGCTTGTCCAAGTCTTCGATAAGTGGAACAAAATCACCCAAAGCATCACTTTCCCAAAGAGATTCCCTCAGGTGTACTAACCTCATTAGAAATGATCCTTTATTTTGATTTTCTTCTATGGCCGCTTTTAGTTGAGCTACCTTTTCCTGAAGGACTTCAAATCGAGATTCAAAATAGCGGATCGTTGAGGCTTCGTCTCCTTTTACCTCTCCGATTTCACGGTCACCTCTCCCTAAAAAACCCTTTAGAAAGACCTTACCGTCTTTGATATATCCAAAGGAATGCGTCATCGTACTTCACTGGGTTATAGGTGCTAGAGCTCAATTTTATGCAAAATAATCAATTAGCCCTCACTTATCCTAAGAAAGGTATATTTTTGCCCCTCTGAATTGTTTCTTCTAACACCAACACTCTAAGGCATGAGCACAGAAAAAATCATATTTTCCATGGCAGGGGTATCCAAAATCTACCCACCACAGAAAAAAGTCTTAAAAGACATTTACCTCTCCTTCTTTTATGGGGCTAAAATTGGTGTCTTGGGTCTCAACGGATCAGGTAAGTCTTCTTTGCTGCGCATCATTGCAGGATTAGATAAGGAATTTTTAGGGGAAGTAGTGTGGTCTCCAGGCTACACGGTAGGGATGTTGGAGCAAGAACCCAAGCTGGATCCAAGCAAGACCGTCAAAGAAGTGGTAGAGGAAGCAGTTTCTGGGACAGTTGCCTTGCTCAAAGAATTTGAAGAAATCAACGAAAAATTCATGGATCCCGCCCTTATGGACGATCCGGATGCCATGGACAAGTTGATCACCCGCCAAGGAGAAGTTCAAGAAAAATTAGATGCTGTCAATGCCTGGGAACTGGACGTAATGCTAGACAAGGCCATGGATGCTTTGCGTCTCCCACCTGCAGATTCCCATGTGGCCAACTTATCTGGTGGAGAGAAAAGACGGGTAGCGCTTTGCAGACTGCTCTTGCAGGAACCCGATGTGTTGCTCCTTGACGAACCGACCAACCACCTGGATGCCGAATCCGTGCATTGGCTGGAGCAGCATTTGCAAAATTATAAGGGTACGGTTATTGCCGTGACCCACGACCGTTACTTCCTGGACAATGTGGCGGGCTGGATCCTCGAGCTAGATCGTGGGGAGGGGATTCCTTGGAAGGGCAACTATTCTTCTTGGCTCGATCAAAAGCAAAACCGACTCAAGCAAGAGGAGAAAACCGAATCCAAGCGTCAGAAAACTTTGGAACGGGAATTGGAGTGGATTCGCATGTCACCCAAGGCCAGACAATCCAAGGGCAAGGCCCGTCTGAATGCCTACGACAAATTGATTGGGGAGGAAGCCAAGGACAAGGAAGCCAAGTTGGAACTCTTTATCCCGCCCGGACCACGCTTGGGGGCCAAGGTGATTGAGGTCAACAACGTGTCCAAAGCCTATGGAAATAAGTTACTTTTTGAAAATCTCAGTTTCTCCCTTCCACAAGGAGGTATTGTGGGCATCATTGGTCCCAACGGTGCGGGTAAGTCTACCCTTTTTAAATTGATTACTGGACAGGAAAAAGCGGATTCAGGAAACTTTGAGGTGGGAGAGACCGTGAAGTTGGCCTATGTGGACCAGGAGCACGACACCTTGGACCCCAACAAGACCGTGTACCAGTTGATCTCCGATGGCAACGAGCTGATGAAGCTGGGCAACAAGGAAGTAAACTCACGGGCCTACGTGTCCAAGTTCAATTTCGCAGGGTCGGATCAGGAGAAAAAAGTAAGCGTGCTTTCCGGTGGAGAGCGCAATCGCGTGCACTTGGCCATCACCTTGAAGGAAGGGGGCAACTTGCTTTTGTTGGATGAACCGACCAACGATTTGGACGTGAATACGCTTCGTGCCTTGGAAGAGGCCTTGGAAAATTTTGGAGGCTGTGCCGTGGTGATTTCCCACGACCGCTGGTTCCTGGATAGAATCTGTACGCATATCCTCGCCTTTGAAGGCGATTCACAGGTGTACTGGTTTGA
>VGMU01000119.1 GCA_016866385.1 Bacteroidota bacterium | reverse complement strand
GATTTGCCGGCACGGCCCGTTCTTCCGATGCGGTGCACGTAATATTCTTCGTCTAGGGGAATGTCAAAGTTGAATACGGCTTCCACGTTGTCCACGTCTATCCCTCTAGCTGCCACGTCGGTAGCTACCAATACGGTGCATAGGCCTTTTCTAAACTTGCCCATGACCTTGTCGCGCTGCGCTTGGGAAAGGTCTCCATGAAGGGCCTCTGCAAGGATGCCCCGAGCACCTAGGGACTCGGTCACCTCATCGGTCATGCGCTTGGTATTGCAAAATACCACGCTCAAGGCATAGTTGTGAATATTCATCAACCGCACCATCAATTCCATCTTTAGGGATGGTTTTACTTCATAATACACTTGGTCGATTTTAGCTACTGTCAGCTCGTTTTTTGCCACCTTAATGATTTCCGGATCATTTTGGTACTTGCGGGTCAAGTCTAGTATAGGCTTGGCCATGGTGGCGGAGAAAAATACGGTTTGCCGCTCTTCGGGCATTTCCTGCAAGATGGCTTCGATATCGTCTCGGAAGCCCATATCAAGCATTTCATCGGCTTCATCCAAAACGATGATGCCCGCATCTTCTAGTCGCAAGGTGCCGCGATTGATGTGGTCTTGTACACGTCCGGGAGTACCTACCACGATCTGCACGCCTTTTTTCAAGGTACGAATCTGCTTGTCTATAGATTCGCCCCCGTAGATGGCTACAGAACTAATTTTTCGGTGGTACTTCGCTAATTTTTGGATTTCCCCTTCTACCTGAACCGCCAGTTCACGGGTAGGGCAGAGGATGATGGCTTGAGGCTTGATGAAATCCGGATCCACCAAATCGATGATGGGGATAGCAAAAGCGGCGGTTTTACCCGTTCCTGTCTGCGCTTGACCGATGACGTCTCGGCCTTGCAATACAAAAGGGATGGCTTGGTGTTGGATGGGGGAAGGTTGGGTATAGCCCATCTCTTCCACTGCCCGTAAGATTTCATCAGAAATCCCCAGGTCTGAGAATTTGGTGTGTTGTTCCATGTATGTTGTCCTTACTTTTTCTTGCCATGGTATCCTAAATCCCAGACAAGTAACAGCAAGGACTCACGGCATGAAAAAAAGCTCTGTCAAAATTGATGCCACAAAAGTAGGTAGAAATATTTTGTAAACCAAGGGTTGGTTCGAAGTATTTAGAATAATCTATAGAAATCAGGGGCTTGGCCCGAAATATATTTGGCGGGAAGGGTTGTACAAAGTACCATGTACCAAGTACCAAGTACAAAGTACCAAGTACGAAGTACGAGGTAAGAAATACGACATTTTTCTAATGTCGAATGCCGAACGTCGAGTGTAGAATGATGAAGTTGTACATGGTACTTGGTACAATTTTTAGTGTCTTGATACTTGCTACTAGATACTTGATACTAAAGATCTTGGTACCTAATACTTTGTACCTTGTACTTTGTACTTTGTACTATAAAAACGCCCTATCCTCCGTTGCCTCTTCCGTCAATTTTTCAGCGAGGTCCTTGCCCAAGTAGCGATCAATCAAGCCATGGGCCACATAAAGTAAGGGAGTAAGTGCCAAGGCCACGGTAAACTTGTACACGTAGTTGATCAAACCCACCGCAGCGATCTGATCAAGGGACCAGTTGCCGAAGAGATAAAAGGCGATGCCTAGCACTACAAAGGAGTCTATAAATTGGGACACCAAGGTAGATCCAGTAGCGCGTAGCCAAATCATTTTTGGACCTGTTACTGCTCGCAGCTTTTGAAACACATACACGTCAATCAATTGCCCAAGTAAAAAGGCAGTGAGCGAACCCACAATAATGCCCAAACCCTGTCTGAATACGGTATTGAAGGCATAGTTGATGTCAAAGGCGCTTCCATCAGGCATTTGTGCATTGACCTGCAACCAAAAATCCGCGGGGGCCAAGGCCGTCACCAAGCTGATAATGACAAATACATAGGAAATCAAGCCAGCAGTGAGGAAACTTATTTTTCGTACCCCTTTTTTACCGAAATACTCATTGATCAAGTCCGTGGTGATAAAGACTATGGGCCAAATCACTGCCCCCGCCGTAAGGTTGAAGTCTAGCACATATTCACCAAAAAAGTTCCATTGCACGGGAGGAAAACCTAGCGTTTTTTCTGCGGAGAAAATTTTCACTCCTATAATTTCTGCCAGGATGGCGTTGGTGAGAAAAATAAATCCCAAGCCTAGGAATAGGTTGGTTTTCCGGGTATGCTGGTGTTCATTCATGGTGCAGCGGTAAGGCGTAGGTTTTTCCCTCTTCACTAAGTAGGGAATTGGAAAAAACGGACTGGGCTTCGGCAAGTAAGTTACTCAATTCCGCATATCGAGAAGAAAAATGTCCTAAAAGTAAGGTCCCCACCTCGGCGCGCAAGGCTAGGGTAGCTGCTTGCTTGGCCGTACTATGGTAGGTGTCTACGGCCCTTTTCGCTTCAGCGTCCATAAAGGTAGCTTCGTGGTAAAGCAAGTCTACCCCCTGAAGGTAGGGAATCAAGCGCTCATCAAAGGCAGTGTCGGAACAAAAAGCGTAGCTCCTAAGCTTTGGGAGGGGATGGGTGAATTCTTTTACGCGGCACCACTTCCCAGAAGACTCTTGGTAATCCTCTCCCCGTCGTAAGTGCTGTAGGGCTTCTACGGAGAGGGCGTTTTCCATAACCTTTTCTTTGATCAGGGACCTAGGTCCGGCTTTTTCCTGAAATAAAAAACCTGTGGTGGGAATGCGGTGGGATAGGGGAAAACTACTGAGTGAATACCCGGGCTGGTCAAGAAGAATTCGCTTCTCTTGATCCTGGGTGAGCACAAAGGTCAAGGGATAGCAAAGCTGGGTATGACTCCACCGAAAATGGATGGTCAGGATGTCATCCAAGCCCTTGGGACCAAAGAGGGTTAGGGGCTGTGTCCTTTTGGATAAATGAAAGCTGGAAAGCAGCCCAATCAATCCCAGGTAATGATCTCCATGGAGGTGAGAAATGAAGATGGAGGAAATTTTGGAGGTTTTGATTTTAAAACGCTGAAGTTGATGCTGTGTACCCTCCCCACAATCCAGTAGAAAAAACTCCTGCCCAAATCGAAGGACTTGGGCAGTGTGATTTCTTCCATGCATGGGGATGGAAGAAGTGTTTCCTAAAATGGTAAGTTCAAACGCCGGAATCAATCTTCCTCCTCTTCTCCACCGTCAATTTCATGCATAAACACGGCCTCACCTGCCTCTTCTA
>VGMU01000118.1 GCA_016866385.1 Bacteroidota bacterium | reverse complement strand
TGTTTGTTCAATTTTAGTTGGAAAATAAATACCATTGATGCTATGCAATTCTTCTGCCAAAACGAAAGGATGGAAGCCGTAAGTATGGCTTTATCTAAAAAAGAATGATTAAAAAAGAAAATATCAAAAATGTCTTACCCAAAACTTTATAAAATGAAAGCGAGGTGAGTTATACAGTGTCAAAAACCCCAATCATCTTTAATAGTAAAAGGAGAATAACTATAGGGCAGATCCATCGGATAAAGAAAATCCAACCAGAACGATACAAGCCCGTAAAACCAGGGGCTCCTAGAGCTAATTCGTTTGCAAAAATGCCAATTTTTTTAGCCCAACCGGTATAAAGGGCAAGCATTAAGCTGATCAAAATCACAGCAAAGGATCCAAAAATAAAATCCACAGCATTGAAAAATCCTATGAGCTCATTTCCTAAAAAAGTAAATCGTATTTCCGAAAATACATTTCCCTTGATGAATGATAAGGCAGAAGGAATAGAAAAAAGCATAGCTGCTAATCCCACTGTCCAGGAGGCTTTCTTTCGGTTCCACTTCCTGTTGTCAATGAGGTAGGCTACCGGTACCTCGAGCATAGAAATGGTAGAAGTCAAGGCGGCAACCATCAGCAAAACAAAAAAGAGGGCTCCGATGATATTTCCTCCAGTCATTTCATCAAAAACTTTGGGCAAAACCTTAAACACCAAGCTTGGTCCCTCGGCTAGGTACTCCGGACCCAACAAAGCAAAAAGGGCTGGGAATACCATTAATCCTCCCAGCAATGCTACAGCGGTATCCATACCAGCAATCCAACTTGCTGCGCCTAGAATATTTGATTTTTTATCTAAATAAGAACCAAAAGTGATCATCAAGCCCCATCCTACTGACATGGAAAAGAAAGCCTGCCCCACGGCTTGAAGGACCACTGAGGCAGAAATTTTTGAAAAATCTGGGTTTAAGTAATATTTTATCCCCTCTCCAGCACCCTCCAAGGTAACTGACCTTCCTGCAATAAATAAAATGATGATAAACAATAAAGGCATCAAATACATACTTGCCTTTTCTATTCCTCCAGAAACTCCACCCAAAACAATCCCAATCGTGGCTAAAATAAAGACAAAAGTCAAAGGGATTACGTAGAGGGGAGTTCGAATAAATTCTTCAAAATCTATAGGAATATTGACTAATTCAGTAAAAATATAGGCCACGGTCCAGCCCGCGATCACAGAATAGTAGCTAAAAACAAAAAAACAAACCAACACACACAATATCCCAGCAATTTGCCAAAAGAAATTTCCCTCTGTATCTCTGATGGCCCCAATAGGATTTTTACCAGAATTTCTTCCTAGAGCTATTTCATTAAACAACAGAGGTAAACCAACCAGGACTACACAGAGGACGTAAACAAATACAAATGCCCCTCCCCCATTTTCTGCTGTCAAGTAAGGAAATCTCCAAATATTTCCCAGTCCAACGGCAGATCCCGCAGCAGCCATAATGAATCCTAAACTGGATCCAAATTGACCTCTCTCCTCAGGTGTTGAACTTGCTGCCATAACAGGAAACGGTTATAAAAAAGAAAAAATTGAAAATTACTGGCGAGTTAAGGTAAGTTGTTTTGCCAAAATACCTATTCCTTCTTTAAATGTTTTGGGGCGATACCCGAGTTCACGTTTCGCCTTTTGGATGATAAATCCTGTTTCCATGGGTCTACGTGCAGGTTGCGTAAATCTGCTGGAATCTGTCTTTACAATCAGATTTTTGTCTAAACCAAAATAATCTGCTGTCTCCATGGCTATTTGGTAGGGAGTCAATAATTCTTCGCCAGAGATATTAAAAACTCCAGTTGCTCCCTTTTGCGCTAGGAGTATACAGCCTGCCGCTAGGTCTTCGGCAAGCGTCGGAGTCCTTACCTGATCGTCAACTACCTGAATCTGTTTTCCAGCTTCTAGAGAAGACTTGACCCATAAAATTATATTTGATCGGCTGAGATCGTGAGCTAATCCATACACCAAAACCGTACGAGCAATGGCCCACTTTAAGGAAGATTGCCTTAGCTGTTGCTCGGCTTGAAGCTTGGTTTGACCGTAGTAATTTACCGGATCAGGATGAGCTTCTTCTACGTAGGGATTTTGACCGTCTGTTCCAGAAAAAATAAAATCAGTAGACACTAAAATAAAATGGGCTTTAAGCTGCTCGGCCGCTGCAATCAGGTAAGAAGTAGCCAATACATTTGCGCGATAACAAGCTTCTTGATTTAACTCACATTCGTCGACATGAGTCATGGCAGCTGCATGGATCAGGATATCAGGCTTCATAGACAAAACTACCTTCCTCACCTCGGCTTCATTTTCTATATCCAAACTTCGATACACCAACCCGGCTTCTTGCAATCGGCACGGCCCTCTTCCCGTAGCGATGACCTGCATGGTACCTAAAGCCAATAGCTGCTGTACAAGTTTTTGTCCTAGCAATCCATTGGCTCCTGTGATCAGGACTTTAGCTTTATTGGGAAGGTGGGTAGACATAGCCAAACTCTTTTTCTATTTGTTTCCGCGACATTTTTTCTACTGTGACTTTCATCATCACTGCCTGGTTGGGAACCTCCCGAGTAGTCGGTTCAGCTGCAATTTTATCTACTACCTCCAGCCCTGAGATCACCTGTCCAAAGACCGTATATTCAAAATCCAAGTGGGGAGCTCCTCCCAGTACTGCATAGGCCTGGATTTGCTCTTTCGTGTAAGGTTTAGTCAGAGAAATGGATAGTGTTTTGGCTATTTCATCCCGCTTGGAGAGCAGAAGTAGGTTAAGGCTATCTAATTTACCTTCTTGGTAAAGCCTGGTATATTCCTCCTTCATTTTTTGTTGGCTACCCAACTGCATAAACTGAAACACAGCTTTCTGTAAAGCAGGAAAATCTGTAGTAAGTTCGAGTTCCTCATACGTTCTTCCTTGAACAATATAAAATTGAGACCCATTGCTGCGTTTTTGAGGGTTGATGGCATCCCCTTGTCGTGCTGCAGCAAGCATTCCCTTGGTATGCACATGGTTGGTTCGAATTTCAGCAGGAAGGGTGGGCCAGTCTTGAGCAGGGAGTCCCTCCTTGCTGTAGACATCACCTCCCTGAATCATAAATCCTTGGATAACACGATGGAAAAAGGTAGAATCAAAACGTCCCGATTCTGCTAGATCTAGGAAGTTGGCCTTGTGCTCCGGAGTATCATCAAACAATATGGCTTTGATATCTCCATG
>VGMU01000117.1 GCA_016866385.1 Bacteroidota bacterium | reverse complement strand
TCTAGCTTTTTTGGAATAATAGCGGTCTCCTACAAAATCGGGAACGGTGAACTTTCCAAATTTTCTCAGGTAGGGAGCCAAAAGCAAGGCAAGCAACACATAGCCTCCAGTCCAACCCATCAAGTAGACAGATCCATCGTACCCTGAAAAGGCGATGATTCCTGCCATGGACATGAAAGACGCTGCCGACATCCAATCTGCAGCCGTAGCAAGGCCATTGGCTAGGGGAGACACACCTCCTCCTGCTACATAAAATTCTTCCGTGCTTCCTGCACGACTCCAAATGGCGATACCGATATACAGGGCGAAGCTAAGTCCAACGAGCAGGTAGGTCCAGGTCAATATATCCATCTTATTCTTCGTTTACCTTAAACTCACGGTCCAGCTTGTTCATTCGAATCACGTATATGAAGATCAAAACGATAAAGGCATAGATAGACCCCTGCTGCGCAAACCAAAATCCTAGTTTATATCCTCCCAATCGGTAGGCATTGAGTTCCTCTACCCAAACAATCCCACATCCAAAAGATACCAAAGCCCAGAAAAAAAGAAGTATGGCGAGAGTTTGGAGATTTTTTTTCCAATACAATTTCATATGAGAAGAGGAGGGCGACATGGGCATTCTGGGGTTAAGGGCCTAGAGCAATAATCAAAAAAAGCGAATATTATTCTTTGAAGGAAGAAAACCTTGAAAAAAAGAATTAATCCGACTTCTACATAGTAAGTAAAAATGGAAGTGCTGATTCCAAACTAGGATTTGATCGGTAGAGCTCTGTAAATCCTATCAGCGTAACTTAAATGATAAACTCTGACGCCATAGCCAGGGCAGCAGCAATGCAGGTGATCAAAAGCTTGTTGAGCTGAAAATTGTGGTGGGGACTACTTTCAAAAAATATGGTTGTGGAGATATGCAAAAATCCACCCGTAACCAATCCGTACAAGATGCCAATTCCTTCTGGGGAAAGTAAGCCCTGATCGATCAAAAAAGCGCTGGAAAGCATACCAAATGGAGAAGATAAGGAGAAAATGATGAGCAAGAATAGGGTCCATTTTTTGGAAAGGGAAGAAGAAAGTACCGCGGCTAGGGCAAAAGCGGCTGGACCCTTGTGCATGATAATTCCCATCAGAATGGTTTTATCGCTGTGTGCGTGAGCCAGGGGATTACTAGGGGATACCGATCCATGCGATAGGAGGGTGCCTTCTAAAAAGGCATGAATAAACAAACCAACCATGAGGGAAATCACCCCTTTGTAGGAGGCAGCTTGATGCTTGTGAATATGCCCATGTTCTATCCCTGCGGACCAAAATTCAAGGACTTGCTGCAAAAGGAAGCCCAACAAAATATAAATCCCCATGCGAGTGGGGTCGTAATTCCCAAAAAATAATTCGGGAATAATGTGCAAAATGGTAATGGAAAAAAGGTAAGAACCTGCAAATACAAGAAACAATTTGAAATGCTTGTCCCTGAAATTGGGGGCCACAAATACCAAAAGCCCAGATCCTAAGGCTGTAAAAAAAAGTAGGAGAAAATAGATTGCCATAGTCCGTGCATCTTTTCCTAGCATTTCAGGAAGGATGACTCATTTTTTTACAAAGGTATAAAAATTCAATAATGTTGCATTTATGAGATCAGTAAATTGGAAAGGACAGGTATTTTCTTAGTTCTGGACTAGCGTACAGGGACACCTTTTCTCCTTTTTTATTAAAAATTAAAATCATTGAGACATCGCTACGAGCTGAATCTAGTTGCATGGCCTTGTACCATCCTTCCACCCAAAGCATTTCAGAAAGGATGCCTGCTTCCTTGGAGGATTTAGCAAAAATACTTGCACTTAGTAGGCCGTGTGTGACAGGATAGGCTGTTCTGGGATCAAGGAGTTTTGGTTTTTTTAGGGAATCCTGAAGGTAGTAGTCTGTGTACAGTCCAGAAGTTGCTACCGACATATGGTCCAAAGCGATCAGTCCTTCCTGCTTTTTTTCCGTTGAGTCAGGGTGGATAAATGTAAGTTTCCACAACTCTTTTTTTTCGTTTAGCCCCTTGGCTTTGGTATGTCTCCCCAGCTGAATAAAATAGTGCCCTACCCCCTTCAAGTCTAAATACTGAGCAACTTGATCTAGGGCTATGGTTTTTCCAAAGTCACTGAGATCTAATTTTAATCTGGGGTCGGTTTTATAAATCAAGGTATCGGTGACCACCAAACCCTTCATTGCCATCCTCGAAAGCATGCCTGGAAGATCGGTACTATCTTGTAGGGTGGCCTTGGTGGAAGAAAAACTCCATACCCCATACAAGTCCTTGCTGCTGGGGTCCCAGGCCATTTCGGCTTTCTGCGCTTGGTTCAAAGCAGATCTCAATAAAGCTACAAATTCCGACGAGGGGTTGATCAAGGAATCTTGCGCATTCAATTGGGACAATTCTGTCCTTGGTGAGGCCAACAATACTTGCTGGGCATGGTGGGTAAAAATGGAATCTATGCTAGAAGATAGGGAGCTGCTCAGAGGTGGGTACAAGACCAAAAAAGAATCTCCAAGAAAATCTCCCTCCAAAACCACCAATCCCTCTGCAGTCCTACTTTCTCTAAGCGTAGGTTCTTGATTTATCAGGGATCGGAAAAGATAAACCCCCAGTACCAGTAGAACCAAGATCAAGGAATAGAGTAAATTTTTACGCGTTTGGGTAGTCATGCTCAGGAGATTTGCTTACAAATTTATCCCATTTTTTTTAAGCAAAGGATAAGTCCCTATTTCTGCTTCCATTGTGTATATTTGTTCAGACCGAGCACCGCATGAGAGAAGATTACCTAACTGGAAGTGACTCCCACCTAGGACCTAAGGATCGTGAATTTGAGCGGGCTTTACGTCCCTTGAGCTTCGAGGATTTTACGGGTCAAGCCAAGATCATCGAAAATCTGCGGGTATTTGTACATGCAGCCAAGAAAAGAAATGAACCCCTGGACCACGTACTCCTACATGGACCTCCCGGCTTGGGCAAGACTACCCTTAGCCACATCATTGCCAACGAACTACAAGCGGGAATAAAAATTACTTCTGGACCTGTGCTCGACAAGCCTTCTGATTTGGCTGGTCTATTGACCAACTTGGAAGAGGGGGATGTGCTATTTATCGATGAGATCCACCGCCTCAATCCCATCGTGGAAGAATACCTCTACTCGGCAATGGAGGATTACCGCATAGATATCATGCTGGATAGCGGTCCCAATGCGCGTTCGGTTCAAATCTCACTCAATCCCTTTACGCTCATCGGGGCCACCACCCGCTCTGGATTGTTGACTTCTCCACTGCGGGCACGCTTTGGAATCAACTCCCGCTTGGAATACTACGATGCCAAGTTGCTCACCGATATTGTCCTTCGTTCTGGGGGGATTTTGCAGACACCCATCGACGAGGTGGCTGCATTTGAACT
>VGMU01000116.1 GCA_016866385.1 Bacteroidota bacterium | reverse complement strand
TTGAGCGGGAACTAAATGGTCCCCTACGCATCCAGCGTACCTGGTCCAAACCCTACAATACCCTCCTGAAACTTTTGGGAAAACTATAAGCCCTTCTCAGGCTAAAATATACTGTCGACCGTGGACCGCCTGCAGACCATGGTCCGTCGTCTGTTGACCTAAATCTTATCCAGCCCCTTCCAGAACTTTAAAAAATAGTACTTCAGCGGATTGCTGTATTTCAGCTGCTTCCAAGGTCGACTGGCATGAGGACGATGCCAAACGGGTGCATGCATGAGCACGGTATTTTGGAAACCCAGTTCCAACGCTTTTTTGGAAATAAAGGTATCGTACCAGTCCTTGGCCTCATCCAAGCCTTTGAAATCGTAAGCCTTCAGGAAATTTGGGGAAAATAGGGTACAGCAAAAACTCAAGCTGCGTTGGGTAGCGATGACCGGCTCTTTGACGCCTTTGAATTTGAGGTAGGGAAAATTAACCACCCCTTGTTCATCGACCGTCACCGATCCAATCAAGCCTGCATTGGAATCAGCATCCAACTGCTTCAAAAGGGTTTCGATGGTAGTCGGGGTTACTACCACATCCGACTCCACCACTAATAGCGGAATTCCCGCCTCCAAGGCTTGCTGTTGGGCTAGCTGCAGCACCAACTTGTAGTTGGGCGAAGGATGATCCGTCAGATCCTCGATATGAATCAGACCATAGCCCAGTTCGGCTCGGTGCTTTTCCAAGCTGGCCTTGGTCTCCTCCGTACTGAAATCATTAAAAATGACATGCTGCACCTGTACCGAGGAAGCGGCGATTGCTCGCGCCGTATCCAAGGTGGTCTCGATGGCATTTTTTACGGGAGTGATGACAAGTACCTGAGCCATGGGCTAGCGGGTTGGACTGATGGAGAAAATAAAAATGCCTGCTTGACTGGCTTTGACCCAGTGAAGCAGGCCAGGTATGGAAGCTTAAGCCAGCTCTCCCAAGGCTTTTTTCATGCGCTTCATCGCCTCGATCAAGTCGGCTTCAGAAGCTGCATAGGAAATGCGCACACAGTTGTCCGCTCCAAAAGCAGATCCAGTTACGAGGGACACATTGGCGATGGCGAGCAAATACATGCACAGGTCATCGGCATTGCGCACCTGGTGCCCATGAGCAGACTTGCCAAAGAAGGCGGTGACATCTGGGAAGAAATAGAAGGCTCCTTCGGGCACGTGAGTTTTGATGCCGGGAATATCTCTAAGCAAGCCCAATACCAAGTCCCGACGCTTCAAGTACTGAACGGCCATTTCTTGAGAAGGACCTTGATCTCCTGCAATACCAGCCAAGGCCGCACGCTGGGCGATGCCTGTGTTGCCTGAGGTAAACTGGCCCTGCATTTTTTCTACTGCCTTGGACACTTCCAAAGGAGCACAGATATAACCCACTCTCCAGCCTGTCATGGCATAGCCTTTGGAAAATCCATTGACGGTAACGGTTCGCTCAAACATGCCAGGCAGGGAGGCAATGCTGAAATTTTTGCCTGTAAAATTGATCAGCTCATAAATCTCATCTGCAATGACCACCACTCCCTCGTGCTTCTTCACCACGTTGGCGATGGCTTCCAGTTCGTGTTGGGAGAATACAGAACCTGTTGGATTGCAAGGGGAAGAATAGATGACTGCCTTGGTCTTGGAAGTCATGGCCGCTTCCAGTTGTGCTGCGGATGCTTTAAAATTATTTTCTAGGGTTCCTTCAATCAAAACGGGTACGCCTCCACACAACTTAATAATCTCGGCATAGCTCACCCAATACGGGGAAAAAATGATGACCTCATCTCCCTCGTTTAGGATACACATGAAGGTATTGGCGATGGAATGCTTGGCTCCTACAGACACGACGATGTGCTCTGCTTTGGCTTCCTGAATGTTATTTTCCTCACGGAGCTTTTCAGCGATCGCTTCCCGCAAATCCTGGTAACCCGAAACAGGAGGATAGGCAAAGTATTTTCCTTCATCAATCGCGTCTTTGGCAGCTTGCTGAATGTGCTTCGGCGTTTTGAAGTCCGGTTCACCCAAACTTAGGCTAATGATGTCAATTCCCTGAGCCTTAAGCTCTCTGGCTTTTTTTGCCATGGCCAGGGTGGCCGACTCTTCCATTTGAAGTACGCGATCCGATAAAATAGAATTCATGTGAGTGGTGGTTTGGTAGCAAGAGTTCAAAAGTAGGCAGAAGATTATTAATTCGAAACATCCCTCTGGATTTGAACTCTAAATATTAATTTTGGATGTACTAAGTTTTTTACTTTGGCGTTAGTAAAACAGATGAAATCCTGCCTTTTCTTCTTTTTCTTTTTTCTTTTTGGGCTTAAAACCCTCTGGGGTCAAGAAATTGAGCTGACAAAAAAAAATGAGTCAGATTCTTCCGGGGTGGTTAATTCCAGCTTATTGCCTTTGGTAGCGCCTCTTCTTCTTTTCGACGAAGAAAAAGAAAAAGAAGAAAGAAAAACCAAGAAGAAAAATTTAAGGAAAAACACCTGGTATGGAGTCAAAACCACCAAGGGAAGTACGCGAAGAAGTTTACGAGGGCAAGAGTACCTTGAGCTTTTTTCCTACACGGACCTTGACCGAAAAATCAATCCCTACATCCGAGATGTGTATTGGTACGATCCCAAAGAAAAGTCCATCCAAGCCAAGGGCTTTGAAAAAGGAATGGGCTATTTGCTTCATGGTCCCTACCAAAGAACGGTCAATGGGGCTGTTGTAGAAAGCGGAATGTTTTATTTTGGAACCAAGCACAAGACTTGGATGATTTTTGATGGGCAGGGAATTCTTCAGGACAAAGAACATTTCCAAGAGGGCTGGCCCAAAGAATCAAAAATCTCGTACTTCAACCCTTCCACCGGTGCCATTGAAAAGATTACGCCCGTTCAATACGGACTTGAAGAAGGAAATTTTTATCATTTTCACGAAAATCGTCAGTTGGCAGTGACAGGAGAATACAAGTACGGACAAAAAGTAGGGTTATGGACAGAATACTGGGACACTTCTTCCAGCCCACTGATTCGCAAAAGGGAAATTCAGTACCAAGAAAAGCCATATACCGACAATTTTAAGCCCTACATCAAGGCGGAATGGAGTAAAGAAGGAAAATTACTCTATCAAAAAGTCCAGTGAGCAAAAGGAGAGAGCACAAACAACTCAATAAAATGCATCTTTAAACTGGCGAAAATGAAATACTCCCCTTTGATCTTTGTACACCGATACAATATCGAAACGGATATCTTTTTTCCAATTTCTTGAGTGGATGAAGTGATCAGCCGCTTGGATCAGCAGTTTTTTTTTCGGCCGATCTACAAACTCTTCTGCGAATCCAAACCCAATTCCGGATCTAAATTTTACTTCAATAAAAAGTAAGGTCTCTTGGTCAACCATGACCAGGTCAATCTCCGCCTTTCGGTATCGAAAATT
>VGMU01000115.1 GCA_016866385.1 Bacteroidota bacterium | reverse complement strand
TAAACTTCATCAAAACTTAATCCCAAAGTATTTTCTTGATTTTGGTCAAAAAAAAACGTCCCGAATTTTCGGGACGCTTGGTCTAGTCTTGGGGATAGGATCATTTAAAGCCTATATCCACTAAGCCTTTGTGACTGATTTTGATGGCTTCAAGAGGAGAGAGGTCAAAGGTTTGGTCTTGCTCCACCAAATAGAATTCCATACCAGATTTTTCCTTCTGGGCAAGGATGGATTTAAAGTCTATGGTACCTGTACCTACTGGAGCAAATTTTCCTTCGGTATCCATGTCTTTCACATGCCATGCCTTAAATCTTCCTGGGTACTTTTCAAAATAGGATAAGGCATCAGCATTTCCTTTTTTTACCCAGTAGAGATCCATTTGAAAATTTACCCATTCTGGATTGCACTTTTCCAGCAATACCTCTTCAATCACCGTACCGTCAGCTAGGGGCATAAACTCAAAATCATGGTTATGGTACAATAAATTCAAACCAGCTTTATGGCATTTTTCACCAATTGCATTCATGATGGTGACCAGTTCGTCTGCAGTCCCTTTCATGCCAAGCTTATTCGTAGCGGGATCAAAAGTAAACATCCCTATAGGGGGTACAGGAATCACAAAATAGGTGATACCTGCAGCTTTGACATCAGCAATGAGTTGGTCTGCATTTTCCAAAGTCACCATACCCATGTGCGCAGAAATGGCTTTTAAACCAAGTGAGTCAAGAGTGGCTTTGAATTCGGCAGGAGTCATTCCGTAAAATTTGCCTTCGGCATAGTCTGCAGCCTCTACGTAGGCATAGCCCGCATCTGCCACTGCCTTGAGCGTAGCTTTGGGGTTGATGGCCATGGAATCGCGAAGTGTGTACAAGGCCAGTCCGCCCACTTGATTTGTGGTTTCCACCACGGTTTCTTCGGTGGTTTTGGCTGGTCCGCAGGACACCAATCCTAAAGCTAGGACCAGGATGAGGGAGAGAGAATAGGTTACTTTTTTCATAGGATGGGCATTAAATCGAAATCAATATACGGATTTCGAAATCAAATAAACCTTGGTTTTTCAGAAGCGGAGCGAAACTCCAAATTTCGGTCTTAGTTAAATCCGAATAGTACCGGAAAAAGGAAAGTTACAATTGCCGTCCACAACAAGTAAATGGGTAGGTAGCGAACTAGGGTAAAACCTACTTCTTCCAGCTTGCTTTTTCCACGTACGGTTTGGATCAATTGCCGTGACACCATCACCAGGTGTACCAGCATGACGAGATTGACCCCAAGGACCGCGAGTCGATTGGGGGTGATGCCCCATTCGGATATTCGGAAGGCGATGGCAGATAGTGCGATTCCATTGACCAACAGCGTGATGAGTGAAAGGGAAACCAGCACCCAGGTCATCAAACCCACTTTCTTTTCTTCGACGGATTCGACTACCGAGAAAAAGATCAGGGCCATGACCCCAAGGAGCAGTAGGTTAAACAAAAGCAAGAAATCTCGATCGCTGTAGGGATCCTTTCCTGCATAGGCAATAGCAACTAGGTAACAGCTGAGCATGATCAGCACCAAGGGGCTGAAAATCTTGGCCACGATGGGGGGTACTTTGTTCACCAATTCTGGATTACTTTGAGTAATCAGGGTGGCTAAGAGGGGAGCTGCAGCTAAGCCGTAAACAGCGATGTACTGGAAATAGATGTCTTCGATATTGATCCCAATAAGTCCAAAAAGCGGGATGGTAATGCCCGTAAGGAGTCCGCCGGCTAGTAGTAAAATCCCTCCTACAATGATGGTTTCCCCATTGTATTGGAGGTAGGACAATCGCTTGCTCAGGTTTTTGGGATCAGATCCGGAGAAGACCAGTCCGAGGATTCCCCAGAGAAATAAAGGAAGGTGGATACAAGCCAAGACCACCGTATCGCTACCCGTCTGGGTAGGAAGCAGGTTGATGTAGACAGCGGATAGAAGCAGGCTACCCACTGGAACTAGAAAGGCGTTGAGCGTAAGTTTGCTTTTCCGGAAAAAATAGGCGCAAAGGAAGGGGAATACCACAAATCCTAAATTCCGGGCATAGAATTCATCTTCCTGAAGTGTAAAAAAAGCGGGCAGTTTGGCAAGGGTTCCTGCGATTGCGCCTGCGATCAGAATAAAAAGCCAATCCGCTTTGGATCCCCATTGGACTCCATCCGACTCGTAATTTAGTCGTTCGTGCCAGGCATCGGCAATCGGATTACCCTGGATACTGGGGTAGAGTTCATTGAAGCTTTTGGTGAAAGTGCTTTTATTTTTCCGGTAGCGTTTTTCCAGTTCGGCTGGTTGATCAATCAGGGAGAGAAGGGATTCATTCATAAGATGTGGTTTGGGAAAATTTGTGGGCCAGAAGAAGGCGTTAAGAGGCCTTGTTTTGGCGAATTAATTGTTCGAGAAAGTCCAGATGGGCCTGAAAGGATTTTCTGCCCTTGTCGGTGGAAACGTAAGTGGTCAGGGGTTTTCGGCTGGCGAAAGACTTTTCTACCCGGATAAATTCAGCTTGCTCCAAGTGCTTGAGATGAGAGGCTAGGTTTCCGTCAGTCACCTGTAGGAGTGCCTTAAAGGAATTGAAGTCGTAGCGTTCATTGACCATCAGGATGGACATGATGCGTAGGCGCAATACATTGTCAAAGGCTTTGTCGTAGCCTTTTTGGCTTTCATCGCTCATATCGGAAGTACATCAGGGTTCCATAGATTACATGGAATAGGCCAAAACCTAGTGACCAGCAAAGCAGTCCAAAATCGGGAAAGAATGCAGCAATCAAGCCCAAGAGGAGTTGAGTAAAGCCTAAATTTTTGATCTTCCCTAGGGTAAATTGAGCAGATTGTACCAAGCCTATGCCGTAGAAAAGGAGCATGGCTGCAGGAATAAGTTCGAAAGCACTTTCGTGCAGCAAGGCAAAGCAAAAGAAGCCTCCTAAGGCCACGGGAAGAAATAAGGACTGTAAGAAGCGCTTGCTGGCTGGGGACCAAAAGGGGTGGGTTACAGCCGACCCTTTCTTTTTGCTTAAAAAATAGGCAGTACCGACCGCTGCGATTAGGGTGGCCAATCCCAGCAAAAGCAGTCGATTTACTAACTCACGAAAAGAAAGGGTGTCAGAACCTGTGCCCCAACTGCTGCTTGGAAAATAGATCCAATACCAGGCCGTTACCGAAGCTGCGAGAGCATACATACCTGCTAGCATTCCGGAAAATCCGCTCAAGGAAAGGAAGCGGGTACTGCGCTCCATCATGGATTTGATTTCGGCTAATTCTTCTTCAGGTGTTTTCATTTTAAAAGTACTTTGAAATTCAAAGTAAATAATTGAAAAGCGCATACTCAAAGAATTCTTTGCAAAAAATGGTTAAAAAAAAGAAGCTCCTGTGGGAGCTTCTTTAAAATGATTTGAAATTTAGTTGAATAGCTGAGGTGCAAACTGGCTTAGATATACCCTCCAATTTCTCCAGGTATGGCCACCTTCGCTTTCTACATAGGTGTAGGGCATTTTCATACCGTCCAATTTGGCGAGGTATTCTTGATTTGCTTTGTAAAGGAAGTCGGTTTTGCCTATGGCGATCCAATAGAGCTTGTAGCCATTGTCTTGCTGGGTTTTCAAGGTTTG
>VGMU01000114.1 GCA_016866385.1 Bacteroidota bacterium | reverse complement strand
ATAATTTTTCCTACTACCTCTGGATCGAGTAAGGTGGAGGTGTCCCCCATGGCATCTAAGCTTCCTTCTGCAATTTTCCTTAAAATCCTACGCATGATTTTTCCTGAACGGGTTTTAGGAAGCCCTAGCACCAATTGGATTTTGTCTGGTTTGGCGATAGGTCCAATGATGGAAGCTACCGTTTCTTTGATTTCTTGGACAAGGGTTTGCTCTAGGTGGGCACTTTGATCACAGATGACAAAGGCGTAGATACCTTGCCCTTTGATGTCGTGCGGGTAGCCGACTACGGCAGATTCGATGACCCTGGGATGTTCGTTGATGGCATTTTCTACCTCAGCAGTACCCATGCGATGGCCTGATACATTGATCACGTCGTCTACCCTTCCTAAAATTCGGTAGTAGCCGTCGTGGTCTCTCTTGACTCCATCTCCAGTGAAGTACTTGTTTTTGTAGGTAGAAAAATATGTTTGCCTGCAGCGTTCGTGATCCCCGTAAGTGGTACGGATCATGGAAGGCCAAGGAAAGGTGATGCATAAATTGCCCTCCACCGAATTGCCCGTAAGTTCTTTCCCTTCCGCATCTACGATGCAAAGTTGGATTCCAGGCAAAGGCAAGGTGGCATAGGCCGGTTTGGTGGGCGTGATTCCAGCTAAAGGAGAGATCAATATGCCTCCAGTTTCGGTTTGCCACCAGGTATCTACGATGGGGCACTTGCCCTTGCCAATGTGGGTATGGTACCAGTGCCAAGCTTCCTCGTTGATGGGTTCTCCTACCGAACCTAGTACCTTGAGCGAACTCAGGTCATGCCCTTCTATGGGCCCTGTGCCAAAGGCTTGCAAGGCCCGAATGGCCGTAGGTGCGGTGTAAAAAATATTGACCTTGTGCTTATCGATGATATCCCAAAATCTTCCCGCATCCGGATAGGTAGGGATGCCTTCAAAAAGAAGGGTGGTTGCACCTGCCAGTAAAGGTCCGTAGACCATGTAGGAGTGTCCCGTGACCCAGCCAATGTCAGCCGTACACCAGTATACATCTCCTGGAGTATACTGAAATACATTTTCGAAAGAATACTTGGTGTAGACCATGTAGCCTCCAGTGGTATGGACCACCCCTTTGGGTTTGCCTGTGGACCCTGAAGTGTATAGGATAAATAGCATGTCTTCGCTATCCATTTCTTCGGCCTTGTGTGCCGTAGGTTTTCCTTGAATAAGGTCATGCCACCAACAATCCCTTCCAGGCACCATGGAGACTTCTTGCCCGGTACGTCGGTAAACAATGACTGTTTCTACACTGGTTTTTTCTAAGGCTTCATCTACAATTGATTTTACGGGCACTTGCTTGTTGCCCCGGTAATTCCCATCAGCGGTCACGATAGCCTTGGCTTTGCAATCCAAAATGCGATCGGCTAGGGAGGTACTAGAAAATCCCGCAAAGACTACCGAGTGGATGGCTCCGATGCGCGCACAGGCTAGCATGGCCACGGCTGCCTCAGGTACCATGGGCATGTAGATGATGACCCGATCTCCTTTTCCAATACCTTTGGACTGTAAGGCATGTGCAAATCTGCATACTTCTTCGAAAAGCTGTCGGTACGTGAGGGTCCTTGAGGGCTCTGTGGGTTCGTTGGGCTCCCAAATGATGGCAGGTCTCTCTCCAAGGGTGTAAAGGTTTTTTTCAAAAATATTTTCGGTGAGGTTGAGTTTGCCGTTCAAAAACCAGCGTACGTCTGGCTCTTCAAAATTCCATTGCAGGACTTTGTCCCATCGTTTTCTCCAATAAAAAGAGTCTGCGATTCGTGCCCAGAATTCTTCGGGTTGGGTGACACTTTTTTGGTATTCGTAAAGGTATCCGCTAAGGGTATGTAATCGGTCGCTCATGACTTGATGAGAAATTTTTGAAAATGATCAATGCTCGTAGGCTTTTCCTGCTCCCTTAGGAATGCGTATGTTTTGAATGAGGGACTGTACCTCCTTGGGAGGGGGAGGGCTTAGGTAGGATACGCCAAAGCAAACTAAGAAATTTAGAATCATGCCCAAGGTGCCAATGCCTTCGGGGGAGATTCCCCACCACCAATGGGCCGAAGTATTGAGATCGGGATACACAAATTTGAAATAGGTGATGTAGGAAATGGTAAACAAGAGTCCTGTGAGCATGCCAGCAATGGCGCCCTCCTTGGTGACTCGGGTGGAGAAGATCCCCAATAGGATGACGGGAAAAAAAGAAGATGCAGCTAAGCCGAATGCAAAGGCTACCACTTCCGCCACAAAACCCGGAGGATTTATTCCAAAATAGCCAGCCAAGAGTACGGCTCCAGCCGCAGAGATCCTGGCAATCCTCAACTCCTTCTTTTCCGAAAGGCTGGGGTTAAATGTTTTGAAAAGATCCCGCGATACAGAGGTAGAGATGACTAGCAATAGCCCCGCCGCAGTGGATAAGGCGGCAGCCATGGCACCGGAGGCTACCAGTCCTACGACCCAATTGGGCAAACGGGCAATCTCTGGGCTAGCCAGCACCATGATGTCTTTGTCGATTCGGAGCTCATTGGCCTGGGGATCCGCGAGGTATTGCACCTTGCCGTCTCCATTTTTGTCTTCAATTTGAATCAAATTGGTCTTTTCCCAGTTTTGAACCCAGTCGGGTAGCTCGGTCAGGGATTTTTGAGAGGTGGATTGAAGGGTATTGTAAATCCCAAATGCAGCCATAGCCGGTGCAGTAGTGTAGAGAATGGCAATAAATACCAAGGCATATCCTGCAGAAAGTCGGGCATCTTTTACCTTTGGTACGGTAAAAAAGCGGACAATGACATGAGGTAGACCTGCCGTACCTACCATCAAGGCCAAGGTGATCATAAGCATGTCTATCATGCTCTTTTTCCCTGAGGTATAAGCGCCAAATCCCAACTCTAGCAGCATGCCGTCAAGCTTATCTAAAAGAGGTTTCCCTTCGGCTACCGAACCTCCGAGTCCAAGTTGGGGGATGGGCATATCAGTAAGTTGAAGGGAAATAAAAATAGCTGGCACCATGTAAGCGAAAATCAGGACGCAGTATTGGGCTACCTGGGTGTAGGTGATGCCTTTCATGCCGCCCAATACGGCATAAAAAAAGACAATCGCCATGCCTATGACTACCCCCCATTCTATGGGAAGTTCTAGGTAACGGGAAAAAACGATACCTACCCCACGCATTTGGCCTGCTACATAGGTAAATGAGATGAATAAGGCACATACCACTGCTACCACTCTAGCTTTTTTGGAATAATAGCGGTCCCCTACAAAATCGGGAACGGTGAACTTTCCAAATTTTCTCAGGTAAGGAGCCAGTAGCAAGGCAAGCAACACATAGCCTCCAGTCCAACCCATCAAGTAGACAGATCCATCGTACCCTGAAAAAGCGATGATTCCTGCCATGGACATGAAAGACGCTGCCGACATCCAATCTGCAGCCGTAGCAAGGCCATTGGCTAGGGGAGACACACCTCCTCCTGCTACATAAAATTCTTCCGTGCTTCCTGCACGGCTCCAAATGGCGATACCGATATACAGGGCGAAGCTAAGTCCAACGAGCAGGTAGGTCCAGGTCAATATATCCATCTTATTCTTCGTTTACCTTAAACTCACGGTCCAGCTTGTTCATGCGGACTACATAGACAAAGATCAAAACGATAA
>VGMU01000113.1 GCA_016866385.1 Bacteroidota bacterium | reverse complement strand
CGCTTGATTAAAAATAATTTTCTCGACTTAGGATCCCAACGTAGACTTAAGCCGAATACAAACCCTTCAATTTCTCTAGGGTGTAATCCACCTCCTCCATTGTCGTAAAGCGGCTAAAGGAAAAGCGTACCGCATCCCGCTCGGCAGGATGGTTTAGAGCCCGCAATACATGGGAGCCTACGGTAGCCCCAGAGCTACAGGCAGACCCCCCAGAGGCGGAGATACCTTCCAAGTCTAGGTGAAACAACAGCATGCCGCGGTTGGCTTCGGAGGGGGGCAAGCTCACATTGAGTACAGTGTACAAACTGCGTCCCAAGTCTGCAGAATTACCATTAAAAGCTACTCCAGGGATTTCCTCCCGTAGCCGGTCAATGAAATAGGCTTTAATTTTTTCAATATGTGCTCGGTGATGGTCTAGGTCTTCAAGAGAGATCTCCAGCGCTTTGGCTAGACCGATGATACCAATCACGTTTTCCGTACCTCCCCTCATGTTGCGCTCCTGAGCACCCCCGTGGATAAAGGGGTGGATTTTCTTGTCTTTTCGTACGTAAAGGAATCCTACTCCTTTGGGGCCATGAAACTTGTGTGCGCCTGCTACTAAGGCATCTACAGGCAGGGTGCTCACATCATGGGAATAATGCCCCATGGTCTGCACCGTATCGGAGTGAAAAAATGCTCCATAGGCTCGGGACAATTCTCCGATGCGGCTGAGGTCATTCAGATTTCCAATTTCATTATTGCCATGCATCAGAGAAACCAAACTTTTTGGATGGCTCTTCAGCAAAGATTCGAGATGATCCAGATCGATTTCTCCTTTCTCATTGATTTGTAATAAGCTCAGGGTAATTCCTCTTTTTTGGGCAAGTACCTCTAAGGTATGCAAGACGGCATGGTGCTCCAGAGGGGAAGTGATGGCATGTGAAATCTCATGACTTTCCATCCCAGAGACCAAAGCGGTATTGTCCGCCTCTGTGCCACCGGAGGTAAAAAATATTTCGGAGGGACTCGCTTGAATCAACTCCGCCACCTTTTTTCTCGCCTTTTCTATGGCCGTGCGGACTTCTCTTCCATGACTATGTAGGGAGGAGGGATTGCCATAATGCGCGCGCATGTAAGGAAGCATGGCTTCGATCACCCGATCGTCCATGGGGGTTGTGGCCGCATTGTCCAAGTACACGTTCTTCATACGATAGGGCGCTCAAGACAGCAGTGAGTTAGGGCAGTGGTGTGGTGACTACCTCTTTGATATCTTGAATTATTTTCTTTGCTAGGTGCTCTGCTTTGGCTTCAGAATCTGACTCCGAATATATCCGGATGATGGGTTCTGTATTTGACTTCCGAAGATGCACCCATTCTTTTTCAAATTCAATTTTTATTCCATCAATATCGTTGATGGGGTGCTTATGGTATTTTTCCTTGATTTTCAATAGGATATTGTCCACGTCAAGATTTGGCGTGAGCTCCAGTTTATTTTTGGATATAAAGTAATTGGGGTAGGTGGCTCTCAACATGGAGATAGACTTTCCAAATTTGGCCAAATGGGTGAGAAACAATCCTATGCCCACCAAAGCATCTCGTCCATAATGAGAGGCAGGATAGATGATGCCTCCATTACCTTCGCCACCAATTACCGCTCCTGCCGCCTTCATTTGGTTGACCACGTTGACCTCGCCAACCGCTGCTGCGGTGTAATTTCCTCCTCTTTTTTCGGTGACATCTCGTAGGGCTCGGGTGGAGGACAGATTGGATACCGTATTGCCTGGGGTTTTAGAGAGCACGTAATCTGCTACCGCGACCAAGGTGTATTCTTCCCCAAACATGGAGCCGTCCTCATTGACCAAGGCCAAGCGATCCACGTCTGGATCCACTACAATCCCCAGATCAAAATTCCCTTTCTCCAATTTTTTAGAGATGTCTCTCAAGTTTTCGGGCAAAGGCTCTGGGTTATGGGGAAAATTACCATCCGGGGCACAATACATTTCCTCCACCTCACTGACGCCCAAGGCGCGCAAAAGTTTGGGAACGACGATACCTCCTGTGGAATTGACCGCATCTACCACTACTTTAAAATTTCTAGCTTTGATGGCATCCACATCTACTAAGTCCAAGTCCAGCACGTGTTGAATGTGTCGGTCCATGTAATCCGAAATCGAGGTATATTTTCCAAGTTTACGTACCTCTGCAAAAGAGAAACTCTCTGCCTCCGCCATGGACAGGATGGATTGCCCATCTACATCCGATATGAACTCCCCTTGAGCATTGAGTAGCTTGAGGGCATTCCATTGTGCAGGATTGTGACTTGCAGTCAGGATAATGCCTCCTCCAGCTTTTTCCCGTGGCACGGCAAATTCCACCGTGGGAGTAGTACTCAGTCCTAAGTCCACCACCTCAATGCCTAGGCCTTGTAGGGTGGAAGACACCAAATTTGAGATCATCTCTCCAGATAGGCGGGCATCTCTTCCGATGACTACCTTGGGAATGTGGGTTTGCTCTAGTACCCAGGTGCCATAGGCGGCGGTAAATTTGACTACATCGATAGGGGTAAGACCTTCTCCCGGCTTGCCTCCGATGGTGCCTCGTATTCCAGAAATAGATTTAATTAATGACACGAATGTTGGTTTTGTATGTTAAAAATAGTTGGCTACGCTTGAAAATAGATTACTTGAATTTTGCCATCACTTTATCCACCTCATTGTCCGGATTGCCACAACTGCTGTTGGCGTCTACCGTCTTCCCACAAAGATTGCAGGTAATGCCCTCCTTGTTGAGGAAGGGGCTTTGGGAAGCACAGGTACCTTTGAATTCTCCATTTTTTAGAAAAATCAGCCTTACGGACATCAAAACGAAGAACAGGGCCACGACGCCCAGTGTAATCAACACAGTTGTCATACCGGAATTATTTGCTCAAATTTAATGCTTTACTTTGAAACCGTTTACACTCCTACGCTAGTTTCCTTTTCTATGTCTACCATACCTACTCGAGCCGAGCAATTGGCAGCCTTTGATCGGCTATTGACCATCATGGACGAGCTCCGGGCCCAGTGCCCCTGGGACAAAAAGCAAACCACGGAAAGTTTGAGGCACTTGACCATAGAGGAGACTTTTGAACTCTCCGATGCCATCCTAGAAGGGAATTCGGAGGAAATCAAAAAGGAGTTGGGAGATTTGCTCTTGCACCTGATTTTTTATGCCAAGATCGGGTCTGAGCAGGGTAGCTACGACATCACTTCTGTGATACACGGGCTCTGCGAAAAATTGATCCGTCGCCATCCTCATATTTATGGAGATACGGTAGCTGCCGACGAGGAGGTAGTCAAGCAGAACTGGGAAAAAATCAAACTTCAGGAAAAGGGTAACCAGTCCGTCCTTGGAGGGGTACCCAAAAGTCTACCTGCTTTAATCAAGGCCATGCGCATCCAAGAGAAGGCGAGAGGGGTAGGATTTGATTGGGAAAAGCCCGAACAAGTCTGGGAAAAGGTGGAGGAAGAAATGCAGGAGTTTCATGCAGAATTCCATGTGACCTCGGAAAAGGAGATCGATCCACAAAAGGCCATGGGGGAATTTGGGGACTTGCTATTTTCTTTGATCAACTATGCCCGTTTTATCGATATCAATCCAGAGGAGGCCTTGGAGCGTACCAATTTGAAATTTATTTCTCGATTTCAGTAC
>VGMU01000112.1 GCA_016866385.1 Bacteroidota bacterium | reverse complement strand
CCAGTTCCAGTGGGAAGGCACTTTGGGCTTCAGGAAGTCAGGGCAGGCTTGGAAAATTAGTGTATTGATCAGTAATGATAAGTTTTTTTAATACTGCGGTATTTTTTGAGCCTTTTTTCAAAAAAAATTGCAATATTTTATCCATTTCTGCTTTCTAAAAAGAGGAAGGATAGTATATTTATTGAAGTAATTCTTTTTTCTACATCTATTCTCTAGTTTATCCGCTATGTTTGAAATCATTCCTTCCATTTGGCTCATCAATGGCAAGTGCGTGCGGCTGAAGCGGGGCGACTTTGCCACGGAGGAAGTCATTTCAAACAATCCTTTGGAGATAGCGCACGCCTTCGAAGGTATTGGCATCAAGCGGGTGCATTTGGTAGACTTGGATGGAGCCCGAAGGGGGGAGCCAAAAAATTACCCAATTTTAGAAGCTATAGCCGGTTATACGGAGCTTCAGGTAGATTTTACTGGTGGAGTTACCACGGACGGAGACGTGATCAAATGCTTTGAATTTGGGGCCAAATCGGTGACTATTGCTTCAGCAGCAGCCAAATTTCCGGAGCGCTTTGGACAGTTTATCCTATCCTATGGCAGAGAAAAAATTCACATGGCTGCGGATACGGATCCCAACGATTACAAGATAAAGATTAGGGGGTGGTTGAAAAATACGGAAATTGACCTTTTTGATCACATTGAATTTTTTCATGAGAGGGGGTTGAAGTACCTCAAATGCTCCGATGTCACTCGTGACGGCGTCATGGAAGGCCCCAACTTTACTTTATATGAAGAAATTTTACGCCGTTTTCCCAACCTCAACCTAGCCGCATCTGGAGGGGTACGAGGCATAGATGATTTTAAAAAGCTGAGAGATTTGGGCCTACGTGCCGCCGTATTTGGAAGAGCGTATTACGAGGGAAAAATCAGTTTGGCTGATTTAGAAGGATTTGTAAGCAAAGGCTAAGCTCCTCAGTGAAAATCTTGCTTAAACTTGTCTACGATGTAGAGAAAAATGTTGAACGATAAGGTAGAAGGAGATTCGTTCTTTTTTGATTCTTTTTCTTGCAAGTGATGAGGGGCAGTAGCCTCTTTTTTTGTTGGGGTCAAGAGGAAACCAGGCTTTACCGTAGTAGATTTTGGAGTGCCTAGGGAAGCAGGATCCACATGGGTGGCGGGATCTTCCACTACATGTTTTTCTATTACTTTTGGGGAATGCTCTTCTTGGGCTAGGGCTGGAGCAGCTAACAAAAATAATACACTAGCCATCAGGCCCAGTACTAGATTCTTACCAAAGAGTTGCGTTTCCATAGCGCTTATTTTTTCAACTTGAAGAAAGATTGAGAAAAAACGTGGTTAAAAAAAGGAAAATAAATTGACTATGCAAACGATTGACCTGGAAGATTTCAAAAAAATTGAGTTGAGGATAGGTGCCGTGCTCAAGGTAGAGGGGTTTGAAAAAGCAAAAAAACCTACCTACAAGGTGTGGGTAGACTTAGGAGAGGAGTTGGGAGTCAAAAAATCCTCCGCCCAACTTACCGCTTTCTATCGTCCAGAAGACTTGGTAGGTAGGCAAGTCCTCTGCGTTTGTAACCTTCCTCCTAGGCAAGTAGCAGATTTTATGTCGGAAGTGTTAATTACTGGGTTTTCTTCAAGTACAGGCGGAATTGTATTGGCCAGCTGCGAAAGGGTAGTACCCAATGGAGCCTTGTTGCATTAAGGCAAGTAGATGTGAAGCCCGTTGTCCTTGAGTTCACTTCGGTATACAGCCAAGGGAGGACAATAGCCCGATCGGACATCCCCTGTAGTAATTTCAAAGCGATACTGGTGCAGGGGACAGATGATTTCTCCAGCTCCGTTGATATTGGCTTGCGTCAAGTCAGCCCCACGATGAGGACATTGGGCATCAAATACATGGATGAGTTCGCCGCTGCGCAACACGGCAAGTAGTTTCTCCCCAGCCACTAGTTTTTTGATTTTCCTTTCGGGGATGGCCTGTAGGACCTCTTCTTTGCTGCTGCCAAAATGGAAAGGTTGCATAGGGTGTAGGGAATTGGGGCTTAGGTAAATAAAGAGCGCTTGGTTTTTCGTGGAAACTTTTTCAATTTCCGTCATCTTACATCAATTCCCTAACTCCTCATGAAAAAATTCCTTGCGATTCCCCTGTTGTTTTTTGCTTGCTCCCTTGTAGCCCAGCAGCTGGAAGGGGCCTGGAAATTAGTGAGTCAAAATCAAGTCCCTGTCTCCGATCAGGAGTTTATCAAGATCTACCAAGACAATTACTTTTCTTTTGGCGTCAAAAACCTGGCAGATAATTCTTTTGTAGGAGCAGGAGGAGGCCCTTTTTCACTAGAGTCAGGCAAACTGCAGGAGACCCTGGATTTTTTCACCATGAACCCAGATTTGGTAGGCATGGTCACCTCTTTTGAGGTAAGTAGGACAGGGAATCGTCTGACCCTCTCGGCCGCCACCCCCAAAGGGCCTCTAGTGGAGGTATGGGAGCAAATTTCTGCTGCCAATGATGACTTGACTGGCAACTGGGTAATTACGGGCAGAAAACGAGACGATCAGGTGCAGCGATCTACACCCGGTGCAAGAAGGACTATTAAAATTTTGAGTGGAGGTAGATTTCAATGGGTGGCTTTTAATTCCGAGACGCGGGAGTTTTCAGGAACAGGCGGAGGAACGTACACGGCTCAAGGAGGAAAATATGTGGAGACCATTACCTTTTTTTCTAGAGATAATTCTCGTGTAGGAGCAAGTCTTGGCTTTGACTATGGGATTATCGATGGGGAATGGCACCACAGTGGCTTGAGCTCCCAAGGCCAGCCCATCTATGAAATCTGGACACCTTACGCAATGGGGTATAAACCTGCCAAATAATTTCCCCCTACATTTTTATATTTCGCCCCTCTGGGGCTCTGAGAAAATAAGTTGGCGGATTTCTCTAGTAACATTTTGCCCCCGCAATAAAGCGGGGCAGGCTCCTCTGGGGCAATTTTTTGCCTAGAAGTGCCATGAAAATACAAGAATAACAAATTTCGAAAAGGTAGAGGATACATGTTTTGGAGGAGCACTATGTAATTAGCGGATGACTAATTTTTTATTTGCTCCGGAGGAGCAATATGTTAATAGAATAGAAATCCAAAAAAATCCTCCAGAGCTCCAAGGGAGCGAAATGGTACTAGCGCTTGATTAAAAATAATTTTCTCGACTTAGGATCCCAACGTAGACTTAAGCCGAATACAATCCCTTCAATTTCTCTAGGGTGTAATCCACCTCCTCCATTGTCGTAAATCGACTAAAGGAAAAGCGTACCGCATCCCGCTCGGCAGGATGGTTTAGGGCCCGCAATACATGGGAGCCTACGGTTGCCCCAGAGCTACAGGCAGACCCCCCAGAGGCGGAGATGCCTTCCAAGTCTAGGTGAAACAACAGCATGCCGCGGTTGGCTTCGGAGGGGGGCAAGCTCACGTTGAGTACTGTATACAAACTTTTATCCAAATCTGCCGAGCAACCATTAAAAGCTACTCCAGGGATTTCCTCCCGTAGCCGGTCAATGAAATAGGCTTTAATTTTTTCAATATGCACTCGGTGATGGTATAGGTCTTCAAGAGAGATCTCCAGCGCTTTGGCTAGACCGATGATACCAATCACGTTTTCCGTACCTCCCCTCATGTTGCGCTCCTGAGCACCCCCGTGGATAAAGGGG
>VGMU01000111.1 GCA_016866385.1 Bacteroidota bacterium | reverse complement strand
GGCTTAGTGGATATAGGCTTTAAATGATCCTATCCCCAAGACTAGACCAAGCGTCCCGAAAATTCGGGACGTTTTTTTTTGACCAAAATCAAGAAAATACTTTGGGATTAAGTTTTGATGAAGTTTACCTACTCCTTCACTGTCCTCTCAAGAATTTTATTACATTTAATTTCAGAATTTAGTTATTCCCTCCCATGCAAAATATCATCTTCTTTTTTTTATTGATGACCATTTTTACCCAAACAAGCCTGGCTCAGTCTTCATTTATTCAAAATAAGGTGATCGCCCATCGCGGGGCTTGGAAAGCGCAAGGCTTACCTCAAAATTCTATCGCCTCACTTCGAGAAGCCATCCGATTGGGTACCGAAGGAAGTGAGTTTGACGTATGGATGACCGCCGACGAGGTCTTGGTAGTCAACCACGACCACGAATTGCAAGGCATGGATATCGAAACCTCCACCTACGAGCAACTACTCACCAAGACCCTTTCCAATGGAGAAAAAATACCCACACTCAAGGCCTATCTGACAGAAGGAAAGACCCAAAAAAGCACCAAATTGATCCTTGAATTTAAACCCTCTCAAATCAGCGTTGCTCGAAGTGAGCGAGTGGGGGAATTGGCTGTGAAAACGGTACAGGAACTTGGAGCCCAGTCCTGGGTAGAGTACATTACCTTTAGCTACGAGGGAGGCCTCAAAGCCATAGCAACCGATCCCAAGACCAAAGTTGCCTATCTGAATGGAGACAAATCTCCTCAGCAACTGAAAGAAGCAGGATTTTATGGTTTTGACTACCACATCTCACTACTTCGCCGTATGCCCCAATGGATTGCTGAAGCAAAAGACCTTGGCCTAACTACCAACTCCTGGACGATAAATCTGGAAGAAGATATGCTTTGGCTACTTGAGCAAGGGATAGATTTTATTACTACCGACGAACCCGAAAAATTACTTTCCCTGATTCAATCCAAAAAATAAGTGAGGATAAAAAGGTATCTTTCCAAAAACCATTTTTAGATTAATTGGCTGGCAAAAGCTTGCCTCGAACCTCGCCAAAGCCCACCCGAATTCCTTCCTTCTCCGCATAACCCCGCATCACCACGGTGTCCCCATCCTGCAAGAAGCTGCGCTCCTGCCCTGATTCAAGTACCAAGGGCTTTGTTCCTCGCCAGCTTAATTCAAGCATGGATCCAAAGGAATCCGGAGTAGGTCCTGAGATCGTACCGGAAGCCATCACATCCCCTACCTGAATATTGCATCCATTCACGGTATGATGAGCCAGTTGCTGGGCCATGTTCCAATACATGTACTTAAAGTTGGACGAGCATATTTTTGTTTCTTTCAGGCCCTCCGGTTGTAGTCCTACCTCCAACTGAATATCAAAATTGTGATCCTTACTGCAACTCAGATAAGGCAGTACTTCTGGTTCTTGTACCGGTCCTGGTACCCGGAAAGGCTCCAAAGCTTCCAAGGGTACCACCCAGGGAGAAATGGAAGAAGCAAAATTCTTTCCTAAAAATGGACCTAATGGTACATATTCCCAGGCTTGAATATCTCTTGCCGACCAGTCATTAAACAAAACCATTCCGAAAATATAGTCCTCTGCTTCTTTGGTAGATACCGATTCTCCAAGTCGAGTAGACTTTCCTGTGATAAAAGCCAGCTCCAATTCGAAGTCCATGCTGCGACTAGGGCCAAAGGAGGGTTTTTCCATGGATGCGTCCTTAAACTGCCCCTTGGGTCGGCGAATTGGGGTGCCAGAGACCACAATGGAGGAAGCCCTGCCATGGTACCCTACCGGCAAATGCTTCCAATTGGGTAAAAGCGCATTTTCTGGGTCACGAAACATCTTACCTACATTGGTCGCATGCTCCATGCTACTGTAAAAATCCGTGTAATCCCCAATCTTAACCGGTAAAAGCATCTCCACTTCTTGGATCTTAATCAAAACCTTACCTCGAATGGAATGGGTTCGAAGCTCTTCGTTTTCTTGAAGCAAAAGTTGCTGCACCCGCTCGCGAATTTTTTTTGTTTTTACCTTTCCTAAACCTATCAATTCATTGAGACTATATTGGAGAAAAATACCCTCCGGAAGAAACAGGTTGGAAAAAAAACCCTCCTGGTCTAAGATACTTAAATCAATCACCTGATCCCCAATAGCTATGCCAATCCTTGGGCTTAATTTTTTACTGGTGAAGACCCCAAAAGGAAGGTTATAAATAGAAAAATCAGTATTTTTTGGTACTTCCACCCAAGTAGTAAACTGTGGAATTGGACTGGTGTTCATGGTATACAAATAAAGCGATGAAAGGTAGACATATCCCCTGAAATCAAAAATATTACTTACCAACTACCTGATTTAAACTAGAATAATTTGGTTTTGTTGCTGTAAAAAATTGTATTCCGTAACATTTTTACTTTTCCTTTCCCTTATCTTTCTTCAAGCATTACTTCCAATTCCTTGATTCTTTTTTAAGAATAAGGGAAAATATAAGTTACCTAGAACCAACTCTGCAACAGCTTTATGAAAAAGATTCTTTACCTACTTGTCTTCCTACTTATTGCGGGAAACCCTTTTCAAGGATTTACCCAAGAAAATCCAGTCCTCCTTCAACTGGATGAAGTCGCCATCATAGACCAAAAAGTGATGATGCCCATGCGAGATGGAACCCGACTCGCCACAGACATCTACCGTCCAAAGGGGGATCAGCCTGTACCCATCGTATTTTCCCGGACCCCTTACAACTTCAATACCTACGGCAATGGGGAACTCAATTCCCGCACCCTACAGACGGCCTTGGAGTGGGTCAAGAAAGGATATGCTTATGTAGTGCAAAACGAGCGAGGTAGATTTTTCTCTGAGGGTAACTGGGATATTTTAGGCTTGCCCCTTACGGACAGTTACGACGCCTTCGACTGGATGGCTGCACAGCCTTGGAGCAATGGCAAAATTGGTTTGCTCGGATGCTCCTCCACTGCCGAATGGCAAATGGCAGCCGCTTCCCTACAACACCCTTCCCTTGCTGCCTTGGTACCCCAAGCCTATGGTGCAGGAGTAGGACAAATCGGGAAGTTTATGGAGCAGGGCAACTGGTACCGAGGTGGTGCTGGACAGATGCTTTTCACCTCTTGGCTGTACGGCACCCAACACGATCCCCTAGCCCCGAGACTGCAAGCGGGGATTGGCCAAGAAGATTTGCTTCGCTTGCAACGCTTTTACGACATGGCTCCAGAGTACCCAAAAGTAGATTGGAAATCCGCTTTATCTCACCTCCCTGTTCAAGACATCTTGAAAAATGTAAATGGCCCAAAGGGAATCTATGAAGAGATGATCACCCGAAAGCCCAACGATCCACGCTGGTACCAGGGTGGACTGTACCATGATTCCATGCCTTTTGACACCCCGAGCATGTGGTTTGTATCCTGGTACGATGTATCCTCCTCACCCAACATTGCGCTATACAACCACGCCCGTAGCAATGCCATCAGCCAAATGGCTCGGAACAATCAATATTTGGTTATTGCCCCAGTCCTGCATTGCTCCTTTACCCGAGCTACCGAAAACACCGTGATTGGACAACGAAGTGTGGGAGATGCGCGCTGGAACTACGACGAAGTGATCACCGCTTGGTTTGATCAATGGCTCAAAGGAGAGAAATCAGAAGTCATCGCCAAGCTTCCCAAAGTCACCTACTATACCATGGGCAAAAAC
>VGMU01000110.1 GCA_016866385.1 Bacteroidota bacterium | reverse complement strand
AAAAAATTAATTTCTAAGGAATTACTTACTCCGATCTGGTCATTGATTACCGTAAGTCCATAGCCTACAGGAGAAGACTTCCCTCTTCCTTGGGCAGTAATTACTTGGGTAATAGGAGCCCCCCCAGTTCCCGAGCTACTGGTGTAGGATTGCCATTGAGACCGATGAAGTGCAGAAAATCTGTATCCTTCTTCTTTCCCTGCAAAGGCGGGATTGAAGAAGGTACCTGAAAACATGTATTGGGTAACTTGAGGATCTTGTTGAGAAAAAACAGGCACAGAGGCTAGGAGCAATACGCATGAAGCCATCACTCTAAAAAATGTATGCAGGGATATTACTGTGGTCATTTGGCTTTGATTTCCTAAGTTAATCCTTTGTCTAGGAATTTAAACTGATAAACCACAAAAAATGATTCTTAATAATTACAAATTATTCGCTTTTTTGATGAATAATTCCAAGGCCCCTGTCATACTTGGTGCATTGGGCATGGGTGCCTCAATGTCCAAAATAAGTCCCATGTCCCGTACCGCTTGAGCCGTGGTGGGTCCAAAAGCCGCAATTCTGGTTTTACCTTGAACAAAATCTGGAAAGTTTTGGCGCAGAGATTTAATCCCTGAAGGACTAAAAAATGCCAGAATATCGTACTTCACATCGGCCAAATCGGATAAATCAGCCGCTACCGTATGGTAAATAATGGCTTCAGTAAAGGAAATACCGTGCTTTTCCATAAAACTTGGAATATCGTCTTTTCGGATATCCGAACAAGGAAAAAGGTATTTTTCAGTTTTATGCTTTTTAAAATAATCAAATAGGTCCTCTGCAGTCTTTAGGCCAACAAAAAGCTTTCTCTTCCGAATGACTATGTATTTTTGAAGGTAATGCGCTGTTTGATCAGAAATACAGAAATACTTCATCTCCGCAGGCATTTCTATCTTAAATTCTTTACAAATAGCAAAGAAATGATCTATGGCATTCCTGCTCGTAAAAATGATGGCAGTATGCTTTAAAATTTCGATTTTTTGCTTCCTAAATTCCTTTGGTGGAACAGGCTCCACCTTGATAAATTGCCTAAAGTCAATTTTCAATTTGTACTTCTCTGCAAGCAACAAATAAGGGGAATTGGCTTCAGTAGGTTTGGGTTGGGAAACTAAAATACTTTTTACAGGGGTAAAGCGATCTTTTGAAGCTGCACTCATGCCAGTAGTTCCATTTAGCGTTCAACTCGTCACTGTCCAAGCACCAAAATCCATTTTGAAAGGATCAAAAATGGTACAATTTCAGCGATACAAAGGTAAGTAAATAAATGATAATTCTTTACATCCAATCGATTCATCATAAGTAGGAACAGTCCTAAAACACCCAACATATATACCCAGAAAAACCCCAATACAAGCAGGGTAAAAATGGATTTTAAGGCTGTGAAATCATTTAAAACAAAAAATGAAGACACGGCCATTAGAACTGCACACCCAAAGGAAATCAGCCGGAGTAAATAAAAAAAATGAGCAAATTCTGCTTTTCCCAACTCAAAGAGATAGCTCATGACTCTGAGAATTACGAATTTTACTACCGTCAATAGTAAAATGATACCTGCTCCTAAAAGCCATGCCCCCACCAAGGAGGTAAAATGAGGTTCTATCCTACCCTGAACCCATTCTGGATTAAAAATTAAGCTGCCCGTAATCAAACATTGGGACAGCATGAGGGACACGATAAACAAAAAAAACAGGATGTCTAAGGAAAATACTTTTTGCAATCCTCCGCTCTCAGAGAAATCTTCTGCCTTAATTACTGCTAAGGGCCGTAGCAATACTCCTAACAAATAAGGATATGCGATCCTATAAACAGCTATCAAGCTCAATACCACCACTAAAGAAATGACAAAAAAATCCTTTATGGGCTGAGTCAGCAATCGTTCTTGCCATAGCGCTAGGACCCCTTTGCTCTCCTGGATCTTCGGCACAGGTGGTGAGGCAATCTTTGTAATACTAGGTGCGGAATTTTGTTGATTTTTGGCTTCCGAAACAAACGTGACCGTCAAGGTATCCTTTTCAAACTCTTTTCTAAGCGTGCCCAAAGGCAAGTAAAATAAGGAGTCCTGCAAAAAAAGTCCCCATAGTTTCCCCTCGATAAAAAGGGTAGAATTTTTTGGTACTTGAAAGTAAACGAATGATTCCGGGAAAGTAGAAATAGGAATCTTGACTTCCTTTTCTGTACTGGGGCCAAACCAAGAGCTAGAAGTTTTGCTGATCCAAAAGCCGTCATAGTTTTCCAGCACCTGAGAAAACCCCAGGTGTGAAATTCCAAAAAAGAGTATCCCTAAAATTAGTCTACTCCTATTTCCCAGCTTTACTTTCATGCACTGCCCATTTAGAGTATGGAATATCTATTTAATTCGAAGAATATTTAGAATTGCAAAAACCTTATTCTACAAAATTCAACATTCTCAAGCCTGCTTCCAAATGAATTTTCTACTCGGAACTGATTGATTTTTTCTTTTGAGAAGGAAACTGAATCCTCAGGGGTACTCAGAAAAAAGGATTTTTGAGCAGCTATATGGTTGTGAAAGAGCAAGGCGTATCTTTGAAGCTCATTACTTGTTTATGGCAGGCATTTACATTCATATTCCCTTTTGCAAGCAAGCCTGCCATTATTGTGACTTTCATTTTTCCACAAACCAAGACAACATGGAAGCCATGATGGAGGCACTAGTTCGGGAAATGGAACTTCGACAGCAATACCTCCAAGGGCAAGAAGTAGATACCGTATATTTTGGAGGCGGAACACCTTCCCTACTTCCTGAAAGGCTCTTAGATAAGCTCTTAGAAACAATTAACCTCCTTTTCCCAGGTAAAAAATCTGAAATTACCCTAGAAGTCAATCCAGATGACCTACATCCTTCAGCCTTGTTAGCCTGGAAGTCCTTGGGCATTGATAGGCTAAGCCTAGGGGTACAGAGTTTTCAAGACCAAATTTTAAAAAGATATCATAGAGCACATACCTCTGAGCAAGCAAAAAAGGCTATAATATTGAGTAGGAAAGCTGGCTTTGAAAAATTCTCCATTGACCTGATCTATGGCTATCCCCACCAGGACCACAGCTTATGGAAAGAGGATGTAAGCATCGCTTTTGAGTTGGATCCTGGTCACCTTTCCGCATATGCCCTTACCATTGAACCAAAAACAGCCTTTGGTTCATGGACTAAAAAAGGAAAATTTCTACCTGCCTCAGAGGAATTTATAGCCCAGCAATACGAGTACCTGCAAGAACGCTGCGATCAAGCAGGATACCTTTCCTATGAAATTTCAAACTTTAGCATTCCTACCCAGATGGCCTTGCATAACAGCAATTATTGGAAAGGAATCCCCTATTTAGGCGTAGGTCCTAGTGCCCATTCTTTCGACGGTAAAAGTAGAGGACACAACCCTGCCTCAAATTCTCTCTACCTACGAGCATTACAAGCTAATAAACTGCCTTTTCAGGAAGAAGCCCTTTCCTCACAAGAGCATATCAATGAGGCAATAATGATTGGGCTCCGAACGATTTGGGGAGTAGATACTGAAGCTTTGGCTAAAAAATTTGACGTGGATATCCTGCATGAAAAGAAAGTGTCCTTGCAAAAATTAGCTGCTTTAGAGATGATTGAAATCAAGGGCAAGAGCTTAACTTTGACCCGAAAGGGGAAGTTACTGGCAGACAGCATTGCTGCCGAACTTTTCCTAGATGCCTATGACACCTCCGCAACACAACCCTAGAAAAAAAGATGCTGCTCCATTAGAAGAGGCTTTCA
>VGMU01000109.1 GCA_016866385.1 Bacteroidota bacterium | reverse complement strand
GACTTTTTAATCTGCCGCTAAATTAATACTGCTGTCTTGGAGCAGCACTCTCTTGTTTCTTGCCTGCCTATCGGCAGACCTATCCGCCGCGGCGGACAGACAGGGCGCCAAGTCGGAATAGGGGCAACTCCCCCTTGACAAGGGGGCCAGGAGGATTTTCTGATTTTCTCTCGCAAAGACGCCGAGCCGCAAAGGAATCTCGGCTCTTGCCTATCTACCGCAATCCTGGTTTTGAAGGTACTTGGTACTTTGTACAATCGTGCTTCTTGTCTCTTACCTCTTGCTTCTTACCTTTGCGCTCTTGGAAATCCCGAGGTAAACTCCATGCGCAAGCTATCTTTTTCAGCCAATACAAAAAGGGCATCCACACCCGGAAGGGATTCTGCCAAGACCTTGGCCTGCTCAGGGCCCATGGCCATAAAGGCGGTGGCCAAGGCATCCGCCTGGGTGGCTGAGGGAGCCAAAACGGAAACCGAAACTAGGGAATGGGTGACAGGATAACCCGTCCTAGGGTCTAAAATATGAGGTCTACGCTGCCCCTGTTCGTCTACATAGAATTTGCGGTAGTTTCCAGAACTACTCAAGGCCAGTTTATCCAAGACCACAGTGGTGAGTAGGGAATTGCTGATGCCAAGACTCACTTGTTCGGGATCCTCTATCCCTACTTTCCAGGGCTCCCCTTGGGGATTTTTTCCTTTCCCCTTCATTTCCCCACCCAGTTCCACCAGGTAGTGTTCCACCCCTGCCCTATCCAGTACTTCTGCCAACTTGTCTATGGCATAACCCTCCCCCAAACCCGTGATGTCCAATTGCACTCCAGGCTGAGCAGCCACATACCCACTGTCCGAAACCAAGAGTTTGGACTCAAAACCTAAGTAACCCATCAATTCCGATACCTTGGCCGAATCCATTAGTTCCCGCTCTTCAAAAGAAAAGCCCCAAGCCTTAATCAGGGGGTACAGGGTAGGCTCAAAATATCCCTCACTTTGCCTATGAAATTTGCGACACGAATCCAGCATTTCAAGGAAGGTAGCAGAAGGCTGAGTGAGTTTGCCCTTGGCATTGAATTCGGAAACCTCGGATTCTTGGATATAGGAATTGGAAGCGGTATTGATCAAGGCAAACACCGAATCGATCTGGGCTTGGTAATCCCTAGAGGCATCGCCCACCTGAATGCGGTAATAGGTCCCAAAAATCTCCCCCTCATAGGTTTTAAAAGTGAGTTCTGGCTTGGAGGCACAAGAGGCAAGAAAAATAAGGGCAGAAACAGCAAGTAAGCGCAAGTAAAGCATACCGATTAGAGATGAGAACACCAAAGTTAGCCCATCAAAACTAAATTTGGTAAGGAAGGTGGAGTTGAATTTGCTTCTTTGTATTTTTCCTGTGTAAAAGCTCCAGGATTTCGACCCTGATCTGGGAGCTGCCCCAAGCCGAGTCCCATGCTAAAACCTGTTTTATTCACCTTTTTTTTCTCTTTTATTTGTTTTTTGACTTATGGTCAAGACACCCTGCGTACCTACCATCCAGAGGACACCCTGCGCATCAAGGAGCTAGTCCCCCTGGTCCAAGGAAAAGCCGAGGGAACAGTACGGCGCTACGACCTGCAGGGAAGGTTGATCCAGGTAGGACAGCTAAAAAATAACCAAAAAAACGGAGCATTTTACGATTTGGACCCCTCCACGGGAGATACCCTTCGCTTAACGCAGTACCGAAATAATCTCAGAGAAGGTAAAACTTGGAGCTATTACCCCAGCGGAAAGATTAGGCAAGAATCCACCTTCCTAGGCAATAATCTAGAGGGTGAGGTAATTAGCTACTTTGAAGATGGAAAAATTCAGGAGCAAACCTCCTTCCAAAACAACCTACCCGAAGGGACCTCCACCCTTTATTTTGAAAATGGACAAGTGCAAACCAAAATCCAATACCTAGGAGGTCAATACCATGGCCTTTGGGAGGAGTTTGATGACCAAGGTAGACTTCTATACCAAGCCAGTTATATCCTAGGACAGCGGGATGGAAAAGAAGAGAGCTATTTTCCCGATGGAATCCTCAGGTCAAGGATACATTTTTCGAATGGGGTTTTGGACGGAAACTATGTGTTGTACCACCCCAATGGACAAGTAGCTAGCAAAGGAATATATAAAAATGGTAACCCTGAGGGAGAACTGTGGGACTATTATTCAAGCGGTCAACTCAAAAGAAAAGCCAAATTTTCCAAGGGAATTCCCACCACCCCCTTGCTCACCTATGCCGAATCGGGAGCCTTACTGACCCAGGAAATTTTTTCCTCCAAAGGCGATAAAATAAAAGAAGAACACTTCCATGCTTCGGGCCAGGTCTCCTACCGGGTGTTTTTTGAAAATAACCTAGAGGAAGGAGAAGCAATACTTTATTATGAAAATGGTAAACCATTGGAAATCAAAAAATATAATAAAGGAAAATTGCATGGAAAAAGAGAATATTTTGATCCTACGGGCCAGCTGATTCAGACGGAATATTATGAATTTGGAAATAAAGTCAATAAATAGGGCCCAAGCTATTCGTTACCCATTAGGTTTTTCTATTTTTGCTCAAACAATTCACCCATGCGTAAGGCCATCAAAGAAACTTCCTTTTCCTTTCCTGGTCAGATTGTATTTTACAAAGGGAAAGTAAGGGATGTGTATATTTTTGAAAAAGACCTAGTGGTCGTCGCCTCGGATCGCATTTCCGCATTCGATGTGGTATTGCCCCGTCCCATTCCTTTCAAAGGGCAGGTGCTCAATCAAATTGCTGCACATTTTTTACAAGCTACGGCCGATCTCGTACCCAACTGGGTAAGTGCCGTGCCTGATCCCAACGTGACGATAGGCAAGCGCTGCGAACCATTCAAGGTAGAAATGGTGATTCGTGGCTACTTGGCCGGTCATGCCGCGCGAGAGTATGCCGCTGGGAAGCGGGTACTTTGTGGCGTATCCATGCCCGAGGGAATGAAGGAAAACGAGGCTTTTCCCACTCCGATCATTACCCCGACCACCAAGGCAGCCGAAGGGCATGACGAAGATATTTCTAGGGAAGCCATTTTAGCCCAGGGTATTGTTTCCCAGGAGGATTACCTGATTCTGGAGAAATATACCCGTGCCTTGTTTCAACGCGGGCAGGAAATGGCCAAGGAAAAGGGGTTAATCTTAGTGGATACCAAGTATGAATTTGGGAAAGCAGAGGGAAAGATCTTTCTCATAGACGAAATACATACCCCAGATTCTTCCCGCTATTTCCACGCAGAGGGCTACCAAGAAAATCAAGCGAAGGGGCTGCCGCAGAAGCAACTCTCCAAAGAATTTGTAAGACAATGGTTGATTGCTCACGGATTTCAAGGAAAAGAAGGGCAAGTGGTGCCTGAAATGAGCGATGCACTCGTGGAAAGTATTTCCGATCGGTACATCGAACTTTACGAGCAAATCACAGGAAAGACCTTTGTAAAAGCGGACACCCAAGACATGGCTTCCCGAATAGAAAAAGCCATTGCTTCCCACCTGAAGAACTAACTTCCAAGCATATGAAATACACCATAGATAAAAAAGAACAGTACGTCATCCTAACTCCCCTAGAGGAGAAAATTGATTCCTTGTTGGCCCCCAAGTTGAAATCCGAATTACTTACCATCCACGCCGAAGGCTATGCCAACATGGTACTGGATATGAGTCAGGTGCAGTATGTGGATTCCAGTGGCTTGAGTGCCTTGCTGGTAGGAGATAGAGAATTTGGCAACCATGGAGGCATCTTCGTGATCGCTGGCGCAAGAGAACACGTAATGAAGCTCATAAAGATCTCCATGCTGGACAAAAAGCTGAATCTGGTAGCTACCCTAGAAGAGGCAGGTGAGGCCGTGTTTATGCATGAAATTGACGGTGGAGAAGAGGAGGAAGATTGATTCCGGCGTTTGAACTTACCATTTTAGGAAACACTTCTTCCATCCCCATGCATGGAAGAAAT
>VGMU01000108.1 GCA_016866385.1 Bacteroidota bacterium | reverse complement strand
GTCTTGGAACCCCCATAGGCATGTCGCTCGTTTAGGGTTCGAATGAACACCCGCCGATAATCCTCCGCTTCCCGAAGAAAATCTACCTGATGAAAATTGTCAGTACCTGCTGCGCCCATACTCAGGCTTTGCAGATTTCCAAAGGGGTTGGGAAGGGAAGCCCACTGCACTAAACTCTTTTGCTTTTGCATCTGATCATAGAGCTCACCAAAGTGCTTGTCCCATACTCGATTGCCAAACTCCTCATCGGCCTGCATCAACAATCCATCAAAATTAATCGGCAATTCTTCCTTGGAAGTAACTCCGTAAGCATGTAGGACGCTGTCCTCTAGCACTTTTAGCGCCTCTTCTTCAGGGTTGTGGCCATCCAAAAGTGCACTTCGATCTTCCTTCATGCTGGCCGAAAACTCCACACGGTCCGGCAAAGGATAAAGAATTCCTGCTACGGAATAGGTAACCTTAGGGTAAAAAATCACCCATACAATCCAGATGCCCAGAAGCCAAGAGAGCGCGGTATAGGATTTGACTGTTTTCGAACTCAACCAAAGAGCCAGGGCAATCACAATCCAATAAAAAAGGCCATAGCCAAAAGCCAACAGCAAAGCCCTACTTACCAGTGGACCTGAGAATCCCAATAAGCCCATTTGAATTCCCAAAGTGAGCAAAACAAAGCCCATTCCCGGTATCCAAAGGCTCCAAAGTTTCCCATAAAGCAGCTTAGAATAGGATACTCCCTGCACAAGCAAAAGCCGTAATCGGTCAGCATCTCGCTCAGATCGTACCGATTGAAACGCAAAAAGAAGCAGCAAAAGCGGGAGGATAATTTGAAGAATCAAAGCAGGCCGAAGCTTCCCAAAACGAGACAGCACGTCTCCCTGAGCTGCGTCGCTTTGGACCAGTTCGTTTTGTCTATGGCCCTCGAGATAGAGCGTTCTCCCCACGTAACTATTTGCTCCTTCGTCAAAGGCTGTCAGTGCATGATTTTTTTTGAAAACATAGGTACCAAAATGTGCTGCAGAGTGAGGATTACTGGGACCCATGGATTCCCACTGCTGTCGAAGATGGGTCTTTGCTTCCCCTTCCATTTGGGCTACTACCCGGTATTCCTCAAGGCCTGCCCAAGCAGTAAAACCAAGAGCTGCCATCAATACAAATGCCGCTATCTGCATTCCCGGAGTGATGAGCAGATTTTTCCATTCATTAAATAGAATTGATTTCATAGCTATTCGACAATTCCTTGATAGATAAGTTCCAGATCATTGGCGGTGACATCTTTGGCATGAACGATTTTTTTCAATTCTCCATTCTTAAAAATCCCCACCCGATCTGCCGTTTCTTTGACCCGAAAGAGGTCGTGAGACACCATCAAAACAGTGGCTCCTTGCGCGGCCACTTTTCGGACGAGTTGGGACAACTCCGCACTGGAAAGTGGGTCCAAGCCACTTGCTGGTTCATCCAAAAGGAGTAGCTTGGCCTTTTTGGAGTAGGCGATGGCAATGCCAACTTTTTGACGCATGCCTTTCGAATAGGTGGATATAGGAGAGGCATGAGCTTTTTCCTGAAGGCCCGCCTCTAGAAGAAGATCCTTCAGTTGATCCTGGCTGTAGTGGATACCAGCTAACTGAGAAAAGTAGGCCAGATTTTCCTTTCCTGAAAGGTGAGGGTAGAGCTGAACATTTTCCGGAATAAAAGCAAGTCGCTTCCTTACCTCTGAAAGATCCTTAACTACATCAAATCCATCGACTTTGATGGTTCCCTGATCGGCTTTTTCAAAGCCCAAAATCAGATTCAAAGTGGTAGTTTTTCCGGCACCATTTGGGCCTAATAAGGCAAAAACTTCTCCTTCCGAAACGGTAAGAGACAGCCCATCCACAGCAGTATGCTGTTTGAATTTTTTAGTTATTCCCTGAATTTCAAGCATAAATGAAGAGTAAAGAAATATTAATGCAATAAAGAAGCATAAAATAATTCAACTCAGAAAAATTATCGCAACTTTGTTGCAAATTATATTTGCATGGCCTTAAGAACGCTTTTATTTTGTTCCTCCTTTTTCTTCCTTGTCTGGACGGCACAAGGCCAACAACAACAGGACCTTTGGGCAATGTTCAAGCGGGTTCCTTTCAAAGAAAAATTAAACCAAAATTTCAACCTGTATTTTTTCTATCCGGAGTTTACTCAAGAATTGAAAGCACTCAAAGGAAAAGAGGTTGTCATTAAAGGCTTCTACATTCCTCTTGATGCTCAACCCAGTCAAACCCTCATTATCTCTAAGTACCCTATGGCTGAATGCTTCTTTTGTGGGGGCGCAGGACCTGAGTCTGTGGCAGTGGTGTACCTCAAGGCCAAACCACCGCGATTGAAAATGGATCAAATTTTAGAGATCAAAGGAATTCTCGATCTGAATGGTAGTGACGTGGAAGAGATGAGTTTTATCATACGAAATGCAACCATAATCTAACTAAATCATGAAAAAACTACCTGTAACAGTGTTAAGCGGCTTTTTGGGATCAGGAAAAACAACACTACTGAACCATATTCTACACAACAAAGAGGGAATGAGAGTAGCAGTGATTGTCAATGATATGGGAGAAATCAAAATCGATGCTCAATTAATTCAAAAGGGTAATGCGCTTTCAAAGACAGAAGAAAGGCTTGTGGAAATGAGTAACGGTTGCATTTGCTGCACACTAAGAGAGGATTTGATTGAAGAGGTAGGAAAATTGGCTCGTGAGGGCAGATTCGACTATTTGCTAATTGAAAGTTCTGGAATCTCTGAGCCTTTGCCAGTAGCTCAGACTTTCACTTTTATTGATGAAGATGGGAAGGCCATTTTGGGCGATCTAAGTAGGCTAGACACCTTGGTGACAGTAGTGGACGCATACAATTTTCCTAAGGATTATGGAAGCTGTGAGACGGTGTTAACCCGAAATATGAATGATGATCCTGAGGATACCCGATCGATTGTCAACTTGCTCACCGATCAAATCGAGTTTGCCAATGTGATTCTACTGAACAAATGTGATTTGGTATCGAAGGAGCAAGCCAAGGAACTCGAAGCGATAATCCGAAAACTTAATCCTCGAGCCCGCGTCATCCAAACTACTGAAAGCAAGCTGGAATTAAACCATATCCTCAATACGGGATTATACAATGAGGCTTTTGAAGCCTCTTCATCGGCTTGGATAGAAGAATTGGAAAACAAACATGTCCCAGAAACCGAAGAATATGGGATTAGCAGTTTTGTGTTTCGGGAGAAAAGACCTTTTCATCCGGTTCGATTTTGGAACTATATTCAATCCAACTGGCCTGCTTCCATTCTCCGGAGCAAAGGATTGTTTTATATTGGGTCACGAATGAATGAGGCTATTTCTTGGTCGCAGGCAGGAGGAAGTCTTAAGGCCGAACCTGCTGGAGTTTGGTGGGCATCAATGCCTTTTCAGGAACGAATCCGATATGCTTCCTATTTAGACAATCAGAAGTGGATTGAATCGAGATGGGATAAACGCTATGGAGACCGGCTAAATGAGCTGGTGTTAATTGGCCAATATCCTCAAAAAGAAAAAATTACGTTTGAGTTGAAAGCATGTCTAATGACCGATAAGGAACTAGAATTGGTGAATAAAGGCACAAAAATTAAGGATCCTTGGCCATTTTAACACCAGTGGAAAAACTATTCAATTGAGGATTTTTTGAACCGTGAGCTAACCATTGAATAACCAAAGTCCTACTGACTATTAAAAAGCAAATACCCAACCTTAACTTCCAAACTGTAAGTGGTTCGAAAAACGGGATACTTTCAATTTTGCTGGATAATTCTTACGGTTTTTTAGACAAAAAAAAGTCCCGAATTTCTTCGGGACTTGATGTGGGAGTTGAGGGATTCGAACCCCCGACCCTCCCGATTGCATCGGGATGCGCTGAACCAGCTGAACTAAACCTTTCTCCCAATCAACTCAATTAATTTTTTTCTGGATTTCCAGGATTTGACTTCTCTTTCCCTTTTGTAGGCTGTTCATTTATCCGGAAAAGATTCAAAATACACCACTTCCCAATCCACATTACACCCAGTAAATCCTTTGTGATTGGAATTGTGCTTTCTCAATCGTTCAGATAAATCATCGCAGGTATGCCCAACGTAAAACGCGTTCCTTGAAGCGGAAAAAAGAATGTAGAACGAACAACACATCAA
>VGMU01000107.1 GCA_016866385.1 Bacteroidota bacterium | reverse complement strand
TGGTGAAAGTGGGTCAATTTGCCTACAAAATAGAGGCACAGAGGATTTTTTCTCTGCTAAAGACACAATTTCCTACCGCTAGAATCCTTCAAGACAGGTTCCAGCGGAAGGAATATAGCCCCCCAAGCACAGACTCCAATGCTGAAAGAACAAATTAAATCCCTTGCTCAACGGTACAAGCAGGAAGTGGTCGCCTGTAGAAGGCACCTGCATGCCCACCCCGAGCTTTCCTTTGAGGAGTATGCTACGGCTGCCTTTGTAGCCGAAAGATTGAAGGAGATGGGGATTACGGAACTAGAGTCCAAGGCAAGCACAGGATGGACAGCACTGATCAAGGGCAAAAATCCGGAAAAAAGGGTAGTTGCCCTTCGCGCCGATATGGATGCTTTGCCTATTGTGGAAGCCAACGATGTGCCGTACAAGTCCCAAAACCTGGGAGTAATGCACGCTTGCGGTCACGATGCCCACACCGCCTCTTTGCTTGGAGCGGCGAAAATATTAAACGAACTCAAGGGAGAATTTGAGGGAACCGTAAAATTAATTTTTCAACCAGGTGAGGAGCGTATTCCTGGTGGGGCTTCCCTGATGATTCAGGACAAGGTGTTGGAAAATCCTCGCCCCCAAGCCATCATTGGGCAGCATGTCATGCCTATGATTCCTGCCGGAAAGGTGGGATTTCGCTCCGGTCTTTACATGGCGAGTACCGATGAGCTGTACTTGACCATCACCGGAAAGGGAGGGCATGGAGCCATGCCGGAGACCTTCATTGATCCTGTTTTGATTTCTGCACACCTCATTGTAGCCCTGCAGCAGGTTGTCAGCCGTGTGGCCAACCCCAAGATGCCTACCGTGCTTTCTTTCGGACGAGTAGAGGCCTTGGGAGCGACCAACATCATTCCCAACGAAGTAAAGATCCAAGGCACCTTCCGCACCTTCGATGAGAACTGGAGGGCCCAAGCGCACGAAAAGATGAAGAATATTGCCCAAGGCCTAGTAGAGGGTATGGGAGGAAGTCTTGATTTTGAAATTTGTAAGGGCTATCCAAGTTTAAAAAACAATCCTGCCCTGACGGACCGTTCATTACAGGCAGCAAAAACGTATTTGGGGGAAGAAAATGTACTTGACCTGGACATTTGGATGGCTGCCGAAGATTTTGCCTTTTTTTCGCAAGAAATCGACGGCTGTTTTTACAGACTAGGTACACGCAACGAATCTCGAGGGATTGTGTCTGGAGTACATACCCCCACCTTTGATATAGATGAAGATGCTTTGGAAATAGGGGCCGGTCTGATGGCTTGGCTGGCCGTTTCGGAATTAGCAGCAGATTAATCCATTTCCCATATTACTTTATTGTAGGCCTTATGAAGAAGTTTCAAATCGTTTTCCTTACCCTTATTTTAAGTCTTGCTACTTCCCAAGCCATGGCCTGGGGCCAACTGGGGCATTATTTAATCGGGTACATGGCAGAAAGGCAAATGAAAAAATCTACACGTAAAAAGGTAGAGGCTCTTTTACAGCCTACCTCTCTTTCAAAAAGTGGAACCTGGATGGATGACATCCGTTCGGATAAAAGCTACGATTATGCCACCACTTGGCATTACCTCAATAGCCATCATGGAGAGTATGATCCTAACAATCAGGAGAAAACGGGTGACGCTTTCGAGGCCATTCAGCGAATCAAGGCAGAGTTGAAAAAAGGAGGCCTGGATTCCAAAACTGAGGCAGAAAAGCTGAAGATGCTCATCCACATGATCGAGGATATCCACCAGCCCCTGCATGTAGGAAAAGGTACGGATAAGGGAGGTAATGATATCAAAATCGAGTTTTTTGGACAGCCCACCAACCTGCATGCGCTCTGGGATAGTGGCATGATCGATCGGCAAGGAATGAGCTACACCGAATTAGGAGATGAATTATACCGGCGGATGAGCCCTCAGCTACAGGCCAAGTACCGGGCAGGGAGTATGGAAGATTGGCTCAAGGAGGCGGTAAGTTACCGAGCCAACATGTATAATCTGCCAGAAAACAATAAAGTAAGTTACCTCTACATGTACCAGAATTTTTCTATCGTAGAGGAACGTTTGATTGCCGCTAGCGTGCGTCTCGCCCAGGTGTTGGAGGAGATTTATCCGTAATAAAAGGGAATAGATTTTTATTTTTGAGAAAATTGTCTTAAATTCAGAGACAAATTTCTCTCAATGTATCCCATCGCCCCATCCTCAAATCTCATTTCGGTTATCAATGAAATGGAGTCCTACGCGACCAGTCTACCTCGGTATGGACGTCAGGCTCACAAATCCACGCTAGGCAAGGGCCTTCGCTCGGCCCAGTTTTTTTCGGACCGGATGTTGTTGGTGGAGCTGATTCGCAAGGGGATTCCCACTACCCTGTTTTTGACGATCAAAGATTTGGCTCCTTTTTCAGACGAGGAGTGGTCTGATTTTTTGGACATTTCCCTGAAGTCTTTGCAGCGCTACCAAAAAGAGCCAGAATACCTGTTCAAATCCATCCATTCCGAAAAAATCATCGAGCTGGCTGAAGTGACGGTGATGGGCCTGGAGGTGTTTGATACCGCTGCCGATTTTGGAGCCTGGCTCCATGCGCCCAGTCTTGCTCTTGGAGGCAAGAGGCCACTGGAATTGTTGAAGGATTCCTACGGCCAGGAGCTGGTTATCCAGGAGCTACACCGCATCGATCAAGGAATCTTTGTCTGATGCTTGTCTATCGCTTAGTGCGGAAAAAGTATGCCAATCCCTTATCTGGGGAAGGGGCTTCTCGATCGGGCAACCGATGGAACTCCAAAGGCACGGCACTCATTTACTGTGCGGCAAGTCGCGCTTTGGCCATGGCTGAGGTAGTGGTTCACCTTTCCTTGGGGCTTTTGCCCAAGGATTACGAGATGGTCGAACTGGAAATTTCGAGCAAGGTGAGTATCAAGAAGCTTCCCCTGGAGACCTTACCTGAAGGCTGGAATAGCTTTCCCCACCTGCTTAAGACCCAGCGGTTCGGGGATGAATTTGTAGCAGCGGAGAAAAGTTGCGTGCTGCAAGTACCTTCGGCAGTTGTGCCTGGGGATTTGAATTTTTTGCTAAATCCCATGCATCGAGATTTCGCTCAGGTTCAATTCAAAAGTAGGGTAGATTTTCCCTTTGATCCGCGGTTTTTTGGGATCTGATTACTTTTGTGTGGCCTGAAACTTGGCTTTCGCCCCATCTAAAAATTCCACAAATGCAGCAATGTCCGTGTTGTAGCCTCTAGGAGTGGCAAGCAACTGTTCCTGGTGGTCCAGGATGACATAGTAAGGCTGGGCGTTGTTGTTGAATCGGGTGATCTGAAAATCTGCATTTTGCTTGCCGAGGGTCTTTTTTACTTTCCCGTCGTAGCTGGAGGTGTACCACTTGCTCTCGGGGAGTTCCAGTCGCTCGTCGATGTACAAGGCCACCATGACAAAATCTTCCTTTAACCTTCGGAGTACCTGAGGATCCACCCATACATTTTCCTCCATCTTGCGGCAATTGACACAGCCATGTCCTGTAAAATCAATAAGCAGGGGCTTGCCTTCCCTTTTTGCAGCAGCTAGGGCTTGGTCGTAGTCAAAATAGCCCGGGATGCCATGCGGAATTTTGAGTAGATCCCCATACAGTACCACTTCTGTGGAGGGGCTTACTTCATCGTTACTAGAGTTTCCAGTGAGGCTAAACTGTTGGGTCGTCAGTGGAGGCAAATACCCACTTAGTGCCTTGAGCGGAGCTCCCCAAAGGCCTGGAATCATGTACACCACGAAGGCAAAGGTAATTAAGGCCAGCAGCAAGCGAGGCACGCCCAGTTGTTCTATTTTGGAGTCGTGTGGAAGCCTGATTTTTCCAAGCAGGTAGAGTCCTAAGGCAGAGAAAATCACAATCCAAATGGCTAAGAACACATCTCGGTCTAAGATTCCCCAGTGATACACCAAATCGGCAACGGAGAGGAATTTGAAAGCCAAGGCCAATTCCAGGAAGCCCAAGACTACCTTCACGGTATTTAGCCAGCCTCCAGATTTGGGAAGGCGCTGCATCCACTCTGGGAAAATGGCGAAGAGTGTAAAGGGAATAGCGAAGGCGAGTCCAAATGAGAACATGCCCAAGACGGGCTTTACCAGTTCTCCCCCTGCGGAGGAAATCAGAATCGAACCGACAATGGGTCCCGTGCAAGAGAAGGATACAAGGACCAAGGTAAAGGCCATGAAAAATACTCCCG
>VGMU01000106.1 GCA_016866385.1 Bacteroidota bacterium | reverse complement strand
GCATCAAGTTTGCCCCTACTCCAAGGCTACTCGAGGCAATATTGAGGTCACTGCCACCGCAGTCGCCTAAGCATTTTCTTAATTTACTCCTAAGGCAGGACCAAAATGGACCTGCCTTTTTTTGTGGTTTCCCTCCACCATGGATTGCAAATAACTGCTTTCCACTCGTCACTTTTCCAGCATTCGGTGACACTACAATGGACAAAAGCGGTTAACTTTCTCCTCGAAACCCTTTTTCCAAATGAAAAAAATACTCTTTTCGCTCGTATTGGCCCTGCTTTCTGTGGGAAGCACGCTGGCCCAACTCAAGACCCCAGAGCAGTTTCTCGGTTACAAACCCGGAGACCGATTTACCCCTCACCACCTCATGGTGGACTATTTTGAGTACGTGGCTGCTCAAAATCCAAACATCAAGCTCATCCAGTATGGGGAAACCAACGAGAAAAGACCCCTCATTCTCGCCATCCTAGCGAGTCCAGAAAATATGGCTCGACTTGAGCAGATCCGTACGGACAACTTGAAGCGAGCAGGCCTCCTTCCCGGAACACCCAGCACCCAAGTTCCGATCAACTGGATGTCTTTCAACGTGCATGGCAACGAATCTGTAGGGATGGAAGCTGCCATTTCTACCTTCCATACTTTGGCCGATCCCAACAATGCCAAGGTGCAAGAATGGTTGAAAAATCAAGTCATCATCCTCGATCCCTGCATCAACCCTGACGGAAGAGATCGCTATTCCAACTGGTACAACCAAAAAATGCACACCCATTTGCAGCCTGACATGCAGTCCATGGAACACAACGAACCTTGGCCAGGTGGACGTGCCAACCACTACCTCTTTGACCTGAACCGCGACTGGGCTTGGCAAGTCCAAGTTGAATCCCAGCAACGCCTCAAAATGTACCAGCAGTGGATGCCTCAACTTCACTTGGACTTCCACGAGCAGGGCATCGACAATCCATTTTACATGGCTCCTGCCGCAGAGCCCTTGCACGAGCAGTTGACTCCGTTCCAGCACGAGTTTCAAGACATTTTTGGAAAAAATACCGCGAAGTACTTCGATCAAATGGGCCGCTTTTACTTTACCAAGGAGCGCTTTGACCTCTTGTATCCCTCCTATGGAGATAGCTACCCCATGTACAATGGGGCGATTGGCATGACCATCGAGCAGGGTGGTGGCGGGCGTGCCGGTATCGGTGGCTACAATGCCATCGGTGATACGGTTACTTTGAGTAGCCGAATTGCCGGTCACTACACCGCTGCACTTTCCGCGGTGGAAATGACCAGCCAGTATTCAGCTCGACTCCTGAGCGAGTTTGAGCGCTACTTCAAAACCAACTCCACTACTCCAAAAGGTCCCTACAAAAGCTTTGTAATCAAGGGCGAAAGCAACCCTGCCCAGGTCGCCAAATTGCTCGAACTACTGGACAAAAACGGAATCCAGTACGGGAAAGCTGCTGCCAAAACAGGCTTGAAAGGCTACGAGTACCAAAGTGGAAAGACGGGCGTTCCTTTTGCAACGAGCGACAAGGACATCGTCATCTCCGCCTACCAGCCGAAATCTGTCCTGGCCCAAGTGCTCTTTGAACCCAACCCTGCGCTACACGATTCGATTACCTACGACATCACGAGTTGGGCCATGCCTTATGCCTATGGAGTAAAGGCCTTTGCAATAGATACCCGATTGGATCCAAGCGGAACCTACGAGAAGCCTGCGGCTGCCACGACAAAAGTCACTGGGACACCAGTAGCCTACCTAGCCCCTTGGCAGGGTACGCGAGACGCAGCCTTCCTTGCAGCCCTGCTCAACAAAAAAATCCGCGTGCGTTACGCCGAATATGCTTTCACCGTGGAAGGGAAATCCTACCCAGCAGGAACGCTGATGATCACCAAAGGGGGCAACGAGTGGGTGGCTAATTTTGATCAAACCGTGCAGGAAACTGCCGCAGCATTGGGCATTACCTTGAGCACTACCCAAACCGGCTACGTGGAACAGGGCAAGGACTTTGGTTCCCCTACCGTACGCGTCATCCAAGCACCAAAGGTCGCCTTGGTGGGGGGTAACGGTACTTCCTCCTTGAATTTTGGTGAAGTATGGCACTTCTTCGAAAAAGACTTGAAGTATCCACTTAGCAGCATCGATGGGGCTTCCATGGGCAATGCGGACTTGAGTACCTATGATGTGATCATTCTTCCATCCGTTTTCGGTTCTGCTTTGTCTGCTGCTGCCCAAACCAAGTTGAGCGACTGGGTGAAGGCAGGAGGAAAGGTGATTGCCATCGATGGCTCGGTGAACCTGTTTGCCAACAAGGAAGGTTTCAAGTTGAAAACCTTTGACACAGAAGATGAGAAAAAAGCTGCCGAAAAAGCCAGCCAGGAACTCGCTAAGAAAGAGCGCCTAGAACCTTACACTGAGGGAGAGCGCTTGGAAATTGCAGGGGGCACTGCGGGAGCCATCTATGAAATCAAGATGGACGAAACCCATCCGCTGGGATACGGCACCGGAGGTAAATACTACACCCTGAAGAATAACTCCAGCCGATTTGCCTTCCTCAACGGAGGTGCCAATGCAGGGATTATTGCTTCCAATGAGGCCTACAGAACAGGATATATTGGTTACAAAATCAAATCCCAAATGGGGCAATCCCTAGTGATTGGCGCTGAGTCTCAAGGAAGAGGACAAATCGTCTATTTTGTAGACAACCCCGTCTTCAGAGGCTTCTGGGAAAGTGGAAAGCTGGTATTGAGCAACGCCATTTTCTTGGTAGGGCAGTAAGCGCATTTCTCCAACTGGTATTGCAGATCCCCTGGAAAGGTTTTTCCAGGGGATTTTTTTGTATGCAAAGGCCAGGGAAAAAATATGCTTATGCGAAGTAATTCAAACAGATTTTAAGCCCTTGGTAAGATTTCGGATAAGACAAATATTTTACTTCAATTTATTTTTATCCTTAGCAGGTGGTAAAAAATTCTCCCCCGTAACCACGCTTTTACCCGTTTTGTCTTCCAACTCTTTTCTGGCATTTTTGGCGATAGAGCCTCCTGCTTTACTGGCTATTGCATTTTCATTGAGTCCTATTGCATTGGTTTTTTCGGCTATTTGTCGAGTAGAAAGTTCCGCCAACGCTGTAAAAATCAGTTCAGCTTCACTCATGTGATCTCTTAGATTTTGAGATTGCAAGCCTTTCAATTCTTTATGTTTCTTGACGGTTAAACCCGTCCATTCTTGGTGAATGATATTGGTTAATGCCGCGAACTCTTCCCCCTTTTTTACCCCCACTTTCTTGCCAATAATCAGTCAGTTTGTTTCGGGTTTCTTGACCTGTCATTCGCTGCTGAATCCACTTATCGCTTCTGCCCAGTTTTTGCCAATTTTCTCTGGCTCTATCTAGGCTTTGGCCGGGGTCGTTGATTTCTTGGATTCGTTCATAGCCTACTTTAGCAAGCCATTGTTTAAAAGGCTCGGCTTTAGGAGAAGGGATGGACTGGATGATTCGGAATATATCTTTAACTGTTCCGGCTAAGGTTTTCCTTCTTTTTCCATTGGTAAGCATTTCTACCTGGGGACAATTTGTCCCTAGGTAGCTCCCCAACTCCGAATCTCGCTTTCTTAGCTTTTTCAAATAGTCGGTTGGATTTATAGAATCAGTAAGCGCTTTAATAATATCGACAACCGAAAAATACCATTGTTCCTCTTTTTCATTCCAGTAAGAACGAATTTGCTTGCCTTCAAATAATTTTAAATTGTTCATGCCCAGTGGTGTTTTGATTCCATTATCCAATCCTTCGATTTTAAAAGTTTAGTAAGAATCTTCTAAAAATTAGTTACTCTTTGTTCAGTTAAGATACGTTTTTTGGACAGAAGATTGTCGGAGTGTTGACAAAAAATGGCTCTTTTAATTTTTTGAAAGGCTAAATTTTGGACACTCACCCGTACTTTCAAAACCAAGAACAAAAGTTTTAAAGCACGAGGAATGAAATCAAGGCATTCCTCTTTGGAAAATTCCGCTCATTTGACTGCTTTATTTCACTCCAAAAGTAAAATAGCAGATCATCAGATTTAAATTTTTAAATTCTTCCCCGTAGATTACTTGCTTGAAACTTAGCCACATGAAAAAAATCACCCATCCTGCCCTATTACTGGCTCTTGGTGCTAGTGTAAGCATGGCTGCCTGGATGCCAAAATCTGCAGGCACTCTTTTTTCCAAAATCACCCCAGAGACCCTCTTTGGCGATAGCGTAAAAACCGATGCCTTTAAAAAATATCCCAAGTTTAAAGACCTCCCCTTAGTCCCCGAGCGAGAGGTCAATTTCACTACCTCTGAAGGCACTTGGATGAGTTTGGACGTAAGTCCAGACGGAAAAACCATCGCT
>VGMU01000105.1 GCA_016866385.1 Bacteroidota bacterium | reverse complement strand
ACAATTGGTGAAGGAAGTAGCTTCTAAAACTGCAGACCAAGCAGGAGATGGAACTACCACTGCAACCGTATTGGCTCAAGCCATCTTCAATGTAGGAATTAAAAACGTAGCGGCAGGTGCTAATCCAATGGACCTTAAAAGAGGTATTGATAAGGCAGTAGCTGCGGTAGTGGCCGATTTGAAGTCAAATTCTAAACCTATTTCCACCTCAAAAGAAATTGCCCAAGTAGCTACCGTATCTGCAAACAACGACGAAGAAATCGGAAAAATGATTGCAGATGCCATGGACAAGGTAGGTAAAGACGGAGTAATCACCGTAGAGGAAGCCAAAGGCACCGAAACCGAAGTAAAAACGGTAGAAGGGATGCAGTTTGACAGAGGATACCTCTCCCCTTACTTCGTGACCAACACCGAGAAAATGGAAGTGGAATTAGATCATCCTTACATTCTGATTTACGACAAGAAAATTTCTTCCATGAAGGAATTGCTTCCTGTACTTGAGCCTGTAGCTCAGTCTGGAAAGCCACTTTTGATCATCGCTGAAGATGTGGATGGGGAAGCCCTTGCTACCCTAGTAGTAAACAAAATCAGAGGCGCCTTGAAAGTAGCTGCAGTGAAAGCTCCTGGCTTCGGAGATAGAAGAAAAGCCATGTTGGAAGATATTGCTATCCTCACTGGAGGTACAGTAATCTCTGAAGAACGTGGATTTAAGCTCGAAAATGCAACTCCTGACATGCTTGGAAGAGCTGAGAAAATCAATATCGACAAGGACAATACTACAGTAGTCAATGGTGCTGGAGATGCAAAGGCGATCAAAGGTAGAATCGCTGAAATCAAAGCGCAAATCGAAAAAACTACTTCGGATTACGATCGTGAGAAATTGCAAGAAAGACTTGCTAAACTTTCTGGCGGTGTAGCCATCCTTTACATTGGTGCGGCTACTGAAGTAGAGATGAAAGAGAAAAAGGATCGCGTAGACGATGCCTTGCATGCGACTCGAGCTGCCGTACAAGAAGGGGTAGTCGTAGGTGGTGGAGTAGCTTTGGTAAGAGCAGCTTCATCCCTTGATAGCCTAAAGGGAAGCAACGAAGACCAAGATACCGGTATCAACATCGTACGCGTAGCCATTGAATCTCCATTGAGAACCATCGTGAGCAACGCCGGTGGAGAACCTTCTGTAGTAGTCAATAAAATCCGTGAGAACAAAGGAAATTATGGCTACAATGCTCGTACAGACAAGTACGAGGACCTCTTTAAGGTGGGTGTGATTGACCCTACCAAGGTGACCCGCTTGGCGCTTGAAAATGCAGCCTCTATTGCAGCCCTATTGTTGACTACCGAATGTGTGGTAGCCGACGTGAAAGAAGACGCTCCTGCTATGCCACCTATGGGAGGAGGAGGAGGAATGGGTGGCATGATGTAATCATCCTCCACTTCTTACAAAAACAAAAAGGAGATCCAGTTGGATCTCCTTTTTTCGTTTACTATCGAATGGATTGAAGAATAAATTAAAATAGACCACATGAAACTTTAGGAAATTTAACTCCCATCGAATGGAAAGAAAAAATGATTAATAACCCAATGTCTACAGTTTTGACTGTCTGAAAAATGGGGTACTTACAGTCCCACTAACGGTTCGAAGCTTGGCGAAGTGGCGGTTTTTTAGCACGATGGTTAAATCGAAGAACTGCTCTTGAACCTAACTCAAAACTGTCATGCGAAGCACTGCACCCTCCATTACGCCAATCCTCTGTTACCAGCCGTTATTCATGCTCTGTCGTCACAGCTTCTTTAATTCCCATTGTATCCATTTCGTCAAATGTCACACCGTATAATTTTGTCTTTAAGTCAGTCAAAATGTTGTTTATCCGACTTTCTATAAATTGGTCAATTGCATTGTCAGGCAATGTTCCATTTCTTGCCCAATCTAAAATTTCTCTTGAAAGTAAGTGTGAAGGCATTATTGCTTCAAATTCCGGCTTGTCATAGTCCTTCATATACTCAAGCGGATTTCTGTTTGTAATATCAAGGTTTGTTATTTGAGTTAGATATGCAATGTTCATCAAACTGTCACTTGTAATTTTGTTTTTGTGTTGATTATTTAGCACATATTCTGAGTTAGTCGGGAAAATGTGGTGCAAGTTTGGTTTGTCTGTCGAGAAGAAAAAGTTCTGAACTAATACTTCTCTGTCACAATGCTCCCAATCTTTTGGTTTTGCACTTGAATACAATGCCAAAACTGCTCTACTCATTCTACCTTTTGAGCTGTAAGTTGCTGTGCGAAGATTTTGCTTGTCAATTAAGAACCTGTCAAACACAACTGGCTCGTTAGCTTTTCCTTTATTCAAGAACTCAATGTGTTGTCCTAATTGAGTTGTGTTACTCAACAAGTCGTCATTATGAAAGCTGTTAAACCAGAAATACTGTTTTAGAAAGCCATAGTCAGGCGAACTGTTTTTATAAAAATATGTGGTAATCGTGAAATAAAAGTAGCGGAAGGGAATTAAGTAAGGTGTTTTAATTAGCAAGTGATTTTCAAAAAAGTCGAATGTTTTAAGCATTGCTTTTTTGGTTTCTTCCCATACCGCCAGTATGTGTTCGGTTTTTATTTCATTTAGATAACGGTCTGTAATGTTTCTTACTCCGCTATTTGGAACATTGTAATTGATAATTACTGCTAAAATTTGCAGATAGTCAAGGTCGCTAATTTTTAAAAACTCACTGTTATTGTGACTTCTAAAATCATCCATCAAGTCACGAAGATAAAATCCATTGTCGGTCGGCGTGGTTGCCGTCTGATGCGGTGCAGGTTTGAATGTCTTCGCAACTACAATATCAAAAATATTAAGTGGTTTACCTGCTTGATTTATCCTTTCAAAGATTTGGCAAACTTCTGAAACTTGAATGCCTTTAACTTCTATAAATGAAATACGATAGTTGTCAAGAACACCTTTAATTTTTGACAGTTCTGCTAAAATTGGGTGGTTAAAATCCTTGTTAACAGTATCGCAGTTAAATACACTCGTCTGAACAGTTGTAAAATTGTTTTTTATATCAATCAATTTCACAATCAATCCTTCATCAAATCTTTTTTTCTTACCAATGTTAGGGCGAATTTCTCCATTACGGTCGTCAATTTCTGTCCAGAACAAAAACCGGTTTCGATAGCTTTCATCATCTGTATCGCTGTCAAATGGAACAGTTAGGTCAACGTAAAGCAATGGATTAAATCCTGGTCGTCCTTCAATACTACCTCCGTACAATGAAGTCAAAAGCGAAGTCGTTCTTTGCTGTCCGTCAAGTATGTACTGATATTCTGTCCGATTGAAGTTGGCGTCTGTTATTTGGTGTCCGCCTATTTGTCTATGATTTTGAAGTTTTAAATCTGTTTTCCAAATCAGGATACTACCCAAAGGATAAAACTTATAAATGCTGTCCCATAGCTTTTTTACGTTTTCCTGTTCCCAAACAACCTCACGCTGAAATGTCGGGATTTGATAATTCTTTGCTATCAACTCATCCAGGTAAGTTGTTAGTCCTTTGTTTGTCGGAAATATCCTGTCTGTATAATTCATATTTTCTATTTTGATTACCCGCTTTGTCACCAGTAATCAAAGAAAACCAAGGTTTGAAGTATATTTAGATAAGCTGTAATCTGTAGGCTGTCGTAGGTCCAAGATGATCCGCACTAATTCAACTAGATTTTTAAACTTCTGGTTTGATTGCGTAAAATCACATTTTCTATTTTTCGCTTTTAGCTGTGTCGTCTTTTATAATGGCTGGTAACTCTCTTATATCCGCTACTTATTATCGCTTATTGCTTCATCATAAAGAAATAAGCGATAAAATCGTTTCGGCTTTACTATGTGATTTTATTTACTTACCGTACTCTGTATAAAGGATTTCAAATCCTGACGGAATTGCGCTGCTGATGGCAAGTGCGTGTACATCATATGACCGGCTTCGTAATAAGTCATTTTGATTCTATCGGTAGCACTTTTTGGTAAATCCAAACGGGAAATAGAATGCTCCACCCCATGAAATACGGTCGCCAAGTCGTAGTAGCCATTCACGATCAAAACCTGCACATGGGGATCCTTACTCAAGGCTTCCGCCATGTCAGGCAGCGTGGTGACGGCAGCATCTGCCCCCCAAAAATTGTTTCCTTGGTGCTTCCAATCCCACTTAAATCCTTCTTTAGCATAGGCAGAAGTCGCATAGCTCAAGTCCTTGCTTACGCCCAAGCTTCCGTGATAGTAATCCAAGAAGCCCATGGTATAAGCCGGTGAAATGGCATCGCTCTGCGGATCGGTAAAGGCCGACATGGCCATGGGATCCAAGTTGATCCCCTTGTACCTAGAATCCAATCGACCCACGGTCATCCCCTCCTCACGGAGCAGTTCTTGGTAGAATTCCCCTGGAATGATCCGAAGATTTGCTCGCTCCCAAACCCCCGAGCTAATGCCGGTAAAGCCTTCCA
>VGMU01000104.1 GCA_016866385.1 Bacteroidota bacterium | reverse complement strand
CCAAAAATAAAAGCAATTAGAAGGCTACCGAATGATGAAAAGCATAAAAGTGACCCCATTCATCTATCTTGCAGCATTAATTTTGATTTAACATGAAGCGTCTTGCAATTCTCGCCTCTGGCTCTGGCAGCAATGCCGAAAAAATCATGGAGCACTTTGCACATTCCTCCAAGGGGAAGGTGGTGCTGGTAGCGGCAAACAATACTACAGCTGGGGTTTTGGCGCGAGCGCAAAAATTTGGAGTGCCTACGTTTACCTTCACTCGACAGGAGTTAGAGGAAGGTCTACTCTTGGAAAAGTTGCGTGAGGCCCAGGTAGACTGGGTGATATTGGCTGGTTTCTTACTAAAGGTTCCCGACGCATTGATCCGAGCCTTTCCCAATCGCATGGTGAATATCCATCCAGCCTTGCTCCCCAAGTATGGAGGTAAGGGCATGTATGGGCATCATGTGCATGAAGCCGTGAAGGCTGCTGGGGAGACCGAGTCAGGGATTACCATCCACCTAGTCAACGAGCACTACGACGAAGGCAAGATTATTTTTCAAGCAGCCACTTCCCTCCTTCCTGAAGACAGCGCGGAAACCATCGCCGCCAAGGTGCTTGCTTTGGAGCACCGGTATTTCGCTGAGGTGATTGCGAGTTTGCTTTAGGGTTTTCCAACTATTTTCCCACTTCTACCACTCCCTTCCGCACATTCTTTGGAGCAATCACTAGTAGACTAAACCTTAGGTTCTCAAAATAATATGAACCAAACCTTCGGTTAGGCGCATAAAATTTGCTAACTAGAGCAGGTTAGAAAGCAAAAAAATATTCTTTAGGACGAGGTAAACCTAAAGAATTACACCTGATCAAATGGAAATTTCACTGGCTAGCGCTGCGGATCGAATCCAAATTTTTAAGCTTCGTTACGAAGTCTATGCCAGGGAATTGAGGCAACACCCTACCCAGGAGGCAGAGATTCTTCATGACGCCTTGGACGAATTCAATACCTACCTTGTTGCAAAAATTAATGCGGAAATCGTTGGATTTATCAGCGTCACTCCCCCGGAAAAAAACCTGTACTCCCTTGACAAATACTTTTCTCGAAAGGATCTTCCTTTTCAAGTAGACGAAAATACCTACGAGATGAGGATTTTGACCGTGCTCCCCTCCTATCGAGGAAAGCCCATCGCGGTGGCACTCATGTGGGCCGCATTTCGATGGATTCAAGCCCTAGGAGGAAAAAAGATTCTAGCCATTGGCAGAGCAGAGGTATTGGACTTGTATGTAAAACTGGGCTTTACTGCTTCGGAAAAAAAAGTAAATTCCGGTGAAGTATCCTTTACCTTAATCCATGGGGAAGTTGAGGAATTGAATGGGTTCATAGAAACACATTTCAAAAGTTTATTTCAAAAAATAAAGCATCAGTGCACCTGGAAGTTAGGGATTGATTTTTTCAAACCCTCTGCTTGCTATCATGGAGGAGCATTCTTTGAAGCTATAGGAACAGAGTTCGATGACCTGAATAAGCGGCTACAAATCATCAATGCAGACGTACTGGATGCGTGGTTTGATCCCGCTCCAGAAGTTACTAGAGGAATAGAAAAGCATTTTTCTTGGATTTGCAAAACCTCTCCTCCAACGGATTGTGCTGGTATGGCAAAGGGAATAGCCAAGATCCGGGGACTCAAGCCAGAACAGATTTTAACAGGTTCAGGTTCTTCAGATTTGATTTTCCTGGCCTTTAGGGAATGGTTGTCTGCCTCTTCTAGGGTATTGATTCTTGATCCTACCTATGGTGAATACAATCATGTGCTTGAAAATCTTATTGGTTGCCGAGTGGATCGTATCCATTTGCAAAGAGAATCCAATTATACCCTAGACTTAGAGGAACTTGTAGCCCGAGCAAAATCAAACTACGATCTGATTGTACTTGTCAATCCTAATAGTCCCACAGGGCAACACGTTCCTGCTAGCAGTTTAATTGACGCCTTGAGACAAATCCCTTCAAACACGAGGATTTGGGTGGATGAAACCTACGTGGAGTACTGCGGGAAAGATCAGTCATTAGAAAAATTTGCCACCTCTACCACGAATATCGTCGTCTGTAAATCCATGTCAAAGGTCTATGCCTTGAGTGGACTTAGAGCTGCCTATTTGTGCGCCTCTGCGATTCAACTCGAAAAATTAAGATCCATTGCTCCCCCTTGGGCTGTTAGCCTTCCCGCTCAAATGGGCGCTTTATTGGCTTTAAAAGAACAAACCTATTACGAGAAATGCTATACACTTACCCATGTGCTAAGAGAAGAATTTACAAAGAAATTATTGGAAATTAAGTCTTTAGAGGTAATCCAAAGTAAAGTCAATTTTGTACTCTGCTTCCTTCCTGAACATGGTCCTGATGCGGCTACGGTAGTAGCTAGATGTAAAGAAAAAGGACTCTTTATCAGGGACGTCTCCTCCATGGGAAAAAATTTTAATAAACATACACTCAGAATCGCCATCAAAGACAAAGAAACCAACGATAAAATGATTGCTATCCTTAAGAATGTCCTTGAGTTTCCCTCATAAGAACTCCAGCCATTCCCATCTGAATCAGGGTAGACTACTTGCACATTTAGGTAAACAAGGACTACCTGCTTCCCAAGTTCACTAGGGTCAATTTACACCACAAGGAAAAGGGAGAATTGGTCTAAAATTCTGAGTGGTTAAGTGTTTGCTTTTTTTAATCACTAAAGAAGAGGCAATTTGGTCCCTCTTTTTTTATTTACCCCAAAATCCAACCTTTGGAAGCTACGGGCTTCGCTACATTTTTTCTACCTTTGTGCCTTCCTGAAAATCATCTCATACACACCTTCCATGGCGCTTAAAAAAATTCAGTCTGCCCTCATCTCCGTTTACTACAAGGACCACTTAGAACCCATCATCGCCTTGCTCAAGCAGCAGGGGGTGATCGTCTATTCCACGGGCGGCACCCAAGAATTTATTGAAGCCCAAGGAGCCAAGGTGGTGCCGGTAGAAGAACTCACCAGTTACCCTTCCATTTTTGGAGGACGGGTAAAAACCCTCCACCCGAAGATTTTTGGAGGTATCCTCCACCGCAGAGACCACGAAGGCGATGTGGCGCAAGCGGCTACCTACGACATTCCAGCCATTGATTTGGTGATTGTGGATTTGTATCCCTTCGAAGAAACAGTAGCCTCCGGCGCATCGGAAGCAGACATCATCGAGAAAATTGACATTGGCGGCATCTCACTCATTCGTGCTGCAGCCAAAAATTTCAAAGACGTGACCATCATCGCTTCCAAAAACCAGTACGCGGAATTGGAAGCCAGACTTTCCGCTCAAGACGGAGCCACTACGCTAGAAGACAGACGCTACTTTGCTGCCCAGGCCTTCCAGGTGTCCTCCAACTACGATACGCATATCTTCAACTACTTCAATCAGCAGGAAGGAATCCCTGCACTCAAAGTATCCGAAAACACCGCCAAGGCGCTTCGCTACGGAGAAAACCCACACCAAGCGGCTCATTTCTATGGGAATTTGAACGAGCTATTTGAGCAACTTCACGGGAAGGAACTTTCTTACAACAACCTGGTCGATGTGGACGCAGCAGTAAACCTGATTGCTGAGTTTCCAGATCAAACAGCTTTTGCCATCCTCAAGCATACGAATGCCTGCGGTTGCGCCACTGCGGCAACTGTAAAAGAAGCCTACCAAAAGGCTTTCGCGGCAGATACTACCTCCGCCTTTGGAGGCGTGCTGGTCACCAATAGACCGGTAGACCTAGCCGCTGCAGAGGAGATGAATTCCCTCTTTTTTGAAGTGTTGATTGCTCCGGCATTCAGTCCTGAGGCTTTGGCTGTATTGACCACCAAAAAGAATCGAATCCTGTTGCTCCAGAAAATGGCCGTACCAGGAACGAAAATGATCAAAACCCTCTTGAATGGGGTCATCGAACAAGACAAGGATCTCGCAACTGAAGGCAAAGGAGATTTCACCGTAGCTACTACCCCATCCCCTAGCGAAAAGGAACTAGACGCCTTGGTCTTCGCCGCGAAAGTGTGTAAGCATACCAAGTCCAATACGATCGTGTTGAGCAATGATTCCCAGCTATTCGCCTCTGGAGTGGGACAAACCTCCCGAGTGGATGCTTTGAGACAAGCTATTACCAAAGCCAAGGAATTTGGCTTCAACTTGAAAGGTGCCGTCATGGCTTCCGATGCCTTCTTCCCATTCCCTGACTGCGTAGCCATCGCCCATGAAGCAGGCATCAGCGCGGTGGTCCAACCTGGTGGCTCCATCAAGGATCAGGACAGTATTGATTATTGCAATGCCCAGGGCATGAGTATGGTACTGACAGGTGTTCGCCACTTCAAACATTAATAACCTCGAAGGTTTTTTTCAAACCTTTGAGGTTTTTAGAGTCAAGACCTTCGAGGTTTTGAAAACTAAAACCAAGACCTTCGAGGTTTTGAAAACCTCAAAGGTCTATTAGTCAATACAATTCTCGAAAAATATTGTA
>VGMU01000103.1 GCA_016866385.1 Bacteroidota bacterium | reverse complement strand
ACACCAGTTCCAAGCGAAATCCCGCCTTCTTGATGCGGATGCTCCATTCGATATCCTCTCCCCGATTGGGGTCCACAAAACCGCCCAAACGGTCAAATACCTCCCTTGATACCCCCATATTGAATCCACGCGCTTGGTAAGCAGCAGGATTTTTGAGTTTACCTCGAATCCCTCCCGTAGTCCAAAAGGAAGTCATCGCAAAGTCCATCGCTTTTTGGAGTGGAGAAAAGTCAGCGGCTGCTGCATCCGGTCCTCCGAAGGCATCCAAGGAGCGTGTTTGGACGGCTAGCCTTAATTGTTCAAAATAGGCAGGAGGTAGCAGCACATCGGAATCTAAGATCACGAAGAAATCCCCCTTGGCTTGCTGCATTCCAAAATTACGTGCAAAACCTTGTCCTGTATTTTCCTGGTAGAAATAGCGTATGGAAAGGCTTTGGCTATAGGAAGCAACTATTTCGTCACACCGTAATGTAGAACCGTCTTCCACCACCACTACCTCAAACTGGGTATAGGTTTGGGTAAGCAGGCTGCTTAGCAAGTCCTGTAATTCACCCGGTCGATTGTAAACTGGAATGATGCAGGAAAAGAACATTAAAAATCGAGATTGATTTCTTCGTCTATTTTGTACTCCGGCTCTTTGGCTTGGTTGGAAGTCATCAGTTCGGCAATGAATCCTGTTAAAAATAGTTGAGCGCCGATGACTAAAGCCACCAGTGCCAGGAAAAATATCGGCTGATCTACTACCTCACGCACTTTGACACCTTGGCTAAGTCCATAAATTTTTTGAGCGATCAACCAGGCGGTAATGACAAAACCCGTAAAGAAAGAAAGCGTGCCGAGCAAACCAAAAAAGTGCATGGGCTTTTTCTTGTAGCGGTGCACAAAGGAAACGGAAATCAAATCCAGAAATCCGTTTAGGAAACGCTCCAAGCCAAACTTGGAGTACCCGTACTTCCGAGCCCTATGCTCTACCACCTTCTCCCCGATTTTTGGGAAGCCATTCCATTTGGCTAGCAGGGGGATGTAGCGGTGCATTTCCCCATAGATGTGGATGTTTTTCACCACCTTATTGCGGTAGGCTTTCAATCCACAGTTGAAATCGTTCAATTGAATTCCCGAAATCCAACGGGTCACCCCATTGAAAAATTTGGAGGGGATAGTTTTGGACAAGGGGTCGTGACGCTTCTTTTTCCAACCCGAAACCACGTCCAAGCCGCCCTTAATCATCGCATAGAGACCAGGGATTTCATCAGGGCTATCCTGCAGATCCGCATCCATGGTGATCACCACCTCTCCAGAAGCGCGTTTGAAGCCAGCGTCTAAGGCGGCAGATTTCCCATAGTTGCGGGTAAAATTGATTCCCTTCAAGGCTTCATTTTTGGAGGCCAAGGATTGAATTACCTCCCAAGAACGATCCGTACTGCCGTCATTGATCAAGAGTACCTCATAGCCAAAGCCCTGCTTCTCCATCACTCGATGGATCCACTGGGTCAGCTCGGGGAGTGACTCTTCTTCGTTAAATACTGGAACAACAACGGTTATTGAAATCATGTTAGAAATCTAAAGACTTGTCACGCTTTTTGAGAATAGCACCCAAAATTAGGGCAAGGACAGCATAGTAAAAAAATGAAACCCCAAAACTTATCAATTGTCCCAATAGGGTAAATCCAAAGCTTGAATTTTTCTCCATTTCTTTAAGCTGGTCAGGAGGAATAGAATCTACTTCTAAACCGAATCTTTCCATTGCTTTTAACTGACTTTCAAATGTAATTTCACCCAATACTTTGGGCAAATCAGGGTCTACAAGCTGAAATAAAATAATGTTCCCCAAAATAGAAACGAATCCAGAAATAAGCATAGTAAAATAACTAAAAGTAAAGGCTTGACCGAAAGCCAAAAAGCCACCAGATTCTTTTCTAAAGTCGATTCCAAAAAATATAATTAATCCAAAAAAGAGTACTAAAATAGAAATAAAAAAAACAAGTGAAGCTAGAAGGGCAACGTCTATAAAATACGCAACATAAGTAATCACCATGGAGACTAAACCAATGATAATTCCAGGTTTGACGGACGATGAGATGGGAGAAGGTGCTTGCTCGTTCATGTTTCAAGTTTATTTTTTCTTAAAATAATGGAAATTAGGATGCTAAAAAACATTCCTGGGATGATTTTCCATAACCCATCGTTGAGGGCAAGGTCCCAGGGGCTCATGTTTTTGAGTTCAGCTTCTGCGATTTGGAAGGACTCCAAGCCCACTTGACTAATTATGGTGTCTTTATTTTGAATCAAAACCTGCGTTTTGGACTGGTAAATAGCGGAAAATAGTTCTGGGGAATTGCTTAATACTACCCAAATTCCAATGGTAGACAAGGTCGCAAGCAGAAAATAGGTTACTGCCCCTACGGTCATCCCTTCAGCAAAAGAAAGGAAGCCTCCATTGAGGTAAAGTTTAAAATAGGTAATGGCAAGGTAGATGGAGATAGGGGTAATGACATACCCAAAAATCAAATTGAGATTGGTAGGATCAGGGTTCAGCCAAGAAAGTAGAAAAAAAGAAAGACCACTCAGAATTCCTCCTAGCATACCAAATTGATAGGCAGTCTTAAAGTATTTACCCATTCACCTGAAGGAGTTGGCCATTTTGTAGGCAATAAGTCACCTTGCCTTTGAGTTGCTTTCCAAACCAAGGGTGATTAGAGGATAGGGAAGCATTGCTTCTCTCGTCGTATACCCAAAGGCCATGGGGATCAAACAAGGTCCAAGAAGGCTTGGACTTCCCCAGAATCTTCTCTGGACCTGATGTTATTTTTTCTAGAAGTAGCTCCCAGCCCAACTCCTCTGCCAATATGCCCATGGCCGGCAGAAAGGTTTGTAATCCAGTCATTCCAAAAGAAGCCAGGTCAAATTCACAGAATTTGGCATCTACTTCTTGAGGTTGGTGGTTGGAAACTAGAGCATCGATGGTGCCATCCTTCAATCCTTCCACAAGAGCTTCTCGATCTTCTTTTCCTCTGAAGGGAGGCTTTACTTTGAGTCGGGTATCAAAGGTAGTTAGGTCTTGATCCGAAAAAATTAATTGGTAAACGGAAATGTCAGCAGTGACGCGCAAGCCCTCTGCTTTGGCTTTACGAATGAGGTCTACCCCCTTTGCAGTGCTTAAGGTTTGAAAATGTACCCTTCCACCGGTATAGCGGATCAGTTCTAAATTTCTTTGGATGGCCACCTCTTCGGCGAGGTTAGGAATCCCCCTCATCCCCAACTTAGTGGAGACTTCTCCTTCGTGCATCTGACCAAAAATAGCCAATAAGGGATCGTAGGCATGGTCAAAAAGCAATCCATCTATTTTTTGCAAGTATTGCAACACTTTCAGGTAGCGATCGGTATGGGAGAGGGGCTTGGTGCCATCGCCAAAAATTTGAATACCCGATTGGAAATGCATGTCTAGCATCTCGGTAAGGTCTTCTCCAGAGGTATTTTTGGTCACAGCGCCAGTGAGCACAAGTTCTTGAGCAAATTTCTCTGCCTTACTCATCAAAAAAGTAACCTCTGTTTTAGATTGAATAACAGGGTCGGTATTAGGGAGGATAACTGCCTTGGAAAATCCACTTTGGGCAAGAGAAGCGCATAGGGAGGCTACTGTTTCCCTATATTCTTGGCCTGGTTCTCCTAATCCACATCGTAGGTCTATCCATCCTTTGGATCCTAGCCACTTGCTACAGTCGATCACCTGGGAAAAAGTGCTGAGATCTACCGCAGCATCGACCGGAACGAGTTCGCCTTTGGAAAGGGTGTAAGACTGGGATTTGGAAAACTTTCCCTGGTGCAGGAGTTTGAGGTGTTGAAAGAGAACAGACATACCAAGAAGGTTTGGTGCAAAACTGCAATTTATTCGGGGAAAAGAAAAATGGAGTTTTAGGAAAGTAGTAGATTGTACGAAGTACAAAGTACCAAGTACAAGGTATCCTTCACCAGCACCATCCAGGTAATAACATAAATCCCCTACGTTGTACTTCGTACCTGGTACCTGGTACAGTCCCCCTCTTCTTCCTTCATCACTCAGCGTTGGACATTCGACATTAAAAAAAGTATCAAGTAGCTAGTATCAAGTAGTAGGAATTTGTAAAAAGTACTAAGTACCAAGTACAATGTACCCTACCAACGACAGGCAGGCGAGAGACAAGAAACAAGAGCCGAGATATTTAGTATCAAGTAACTAGTATCAAGTAGCAAGACGCTAAAAGTTGTACGAAGTACCATGTACAATGTACCATGCCTCGGCAGGCAGGCATGTACCTTCAGAAGAAAGATTTGTGTCATCACACGAATCCCTACTTTGTACTTCGTACTTGGTACATAGTACTTCATACAACAAAAAAGCCCTTCGAAGTGAATCAAAGGGCTTGAATAATGTGGCGACGACCTACTCTCCCGGGTGTAACCCCAGTACCATCGGCGCTGCAGGGCTTAACTTCTCTGTTCGGGATGGGAAGAGGTGGGACCCCTGCGCTAGGCCGCCTAAATTGTAAGTAGCAATATGAGTACT
>VGMU01000102.1 GCA_016866385.1 Bacteroidota bacterium | reverse complement strand
CACAAGAAGCATGGTAAAAACCTTACTTGAAAAAGTGCCGATTAATAAGTCGGTAACATTAAAGTAACACGAATCCGCATTTGAAAAGGGCTTCTCGAAGGGGAAGCCCTTTTTTTTGTGTCTGCTGTTAATTCAAGGTTAATTGAGGCTTATTTTTTTAAAAAAAGGATAATTCATTTTTCGCAGCTAGGAAATATTAAGGGTACACTTTTGTATCAGAAATATGCCACAACAACCCAACTATAATTTTATACCCATGAAAAAAAGTATCCACTTAATTGCTTTCTTCCTATTAGGATGCATTGCTTTTACAGGATGTATCCAAGGTAATGAAAAGCCTGAAACAGAAAATGGCGGAAATGCCGGTTCTAATGTTTTCGTCAATGGCAATATTACTGCCAACACCACATGGACCACAGGTAAAGTTTATGTATTGTCTGGAAGAATTACCGTGACAGCAGGGGCTACATTAATCATTCAGCCTGGGGTGATTGTAAAGGGAGAAGTAGGTACTGGAGCGAATGCTTCCGCACTAGTAATTGCTAGAGGAGCAAAAATCAATGCTGTAGGTACACCTACCCAGCCCATCATTTTTACTTCTGTTGCTGACGAAATCAAACCAGGTCAAATTGCCTCGCCAAACATGGATCCTACTCTTGAAGGACTTTGGGGAGGAATTTTGATTTTGGGAAATGCCAAAGGATCCTTTGCTGGAGGGGTAACTGAGATTCAAATTGAAGGGATTCCTGCTTCTGATACGAATGGATTGTATGGTGGAAATAACGACGCAGACAATTCGGGAGTGTTGAAATACATCTCTATCCGTCACGGGGGAGCCAACATCGGTGAAGGAAATGAAATTAATGGTTTGACCTTGGGCGCTGTTGGATCTGGTACGGTCATTGAAAATGTAGAAGTAGTGGCCAACCAGGATGATGGCATCGAGTGGTTTGGTGGAACCGTTTCTGTTAAGAATGCCTTGGTTTGGAATTCAGGAGACGACGCAGTAGATACGGATCAAGCCTGGGCAGGTACCTTGGATAACTTTATTGTGATTTGCGGCACCAACACAGACCATGCTCTAGAAATAGACGGTCCAGAGGGAACTTACAATGCTGCCCATGCGGTAACCAATGGATCGGTAAAGGGTCACCCAAAATCAGAATTCGGAGATTACAGAGCAGGAGCTAGAGGTTCGTTTGAAAATATCTACTTCTTTAACTTCCCTGCCCCTACGGACGATAACAATGCAGGGCGAGGAGATCTTTCCTTAAGTGGTGATCTTACCATAGCAAACTTTACTGGAGGTATCCTGAAGTTTTCCAAGTTGGAGGCTACCCTAAAGGATGGAGTGACCTTGACTACAGCTTTCCGTAATGGTACTAGTGCACATGCCACTGCAGTAGCCTTGAAGGCCAATACGGTAGGTGCTTCCAAGGCTGCCTTTACCGGCTGGACTTGGGCCGATGCTTCAAACGCTTTAACCGATTTCAAATAAAAATAAATGAGGAAGAGAAGGTCTTGCAAGGATCCTTCTCTTTTCATTTTCAAGTAAAAATTGATGAATAATAAACGCTGTATGAACAAGAAAAAACAAGAACTACCCATTAAACCTCTGGTTGTTCTACTCCTTATCATTGCATTTCAATTGATTACGGGCTTTGTATTTGCCCAGAATGGCACCATCCGTGGCGCCATTTTTGATGAAAAAACCGGAGAGCCTCTGTACGGGGTCTCCATTTTGGTAAAGGAAACCTCCACGGGTGCCATCGCTGATTTTGATGGTAAATTCGAACTTCAATTGGCCCCTGGATCTTACACCCTGCAGGTGTCCTACATTTCCTTTTCCACCATCATTCTCACCGAAGTAAAGGTGGAAGCTGGTCAAGTGACCGTGCTGCCCGATATTCTGTTGAAAGAGGAAGAAGCTGAATTGGAAACGGTGACAGTCTCTGCCGCAGCGATTCGCACCACCGAGTCTGCCTTGATGGCAGTCAAGAGAAACGCTCCCAACTTACTGGACGGCATCTCTGCTAGTACCTTTCGTCAAATCGGAGACGGAGATGCTGCCTCTGCTGTGAAGCGTGTCACAGGGGTATCCATCGAAGGAGGTAAATACGTGTATGTTCGAGGTTTGGGTGATCGCTACACCAAGACTGTACTCAATGGAGTGGATATTCCTGGTTTGGATCCAGACCGAAATACCATCCAAATGGATATTTTCCCTACCAACGTGATTGACAACATCGTGGTATCCAAGTCCTTTACTGCGGAGCTTCCAGCTGATTTTACAGGTGGGGTAGTAGACATTGAAACCAAAGATTTTCCGGAAGAGAAGACTTTCAGATTGAGCATATCAGGAGGGGTGAATCCTTCCATGCATTTCAATAAAAATTACTTGACCTACCAAGGGGGTAAGACCGACTGGTTGGGCTTTGACGACGGGACTCGCGCCAATCCCACCGGAGGAAGCACTGCTATTCCTCAATATGGAGAAGTAGTAGGTAATCCTGGGGGGGCAAAAGGACAGGAGTTTCAGCAGTTGCTGAGAGGCTTCAACAAAACCTTAGGTGCAAGCACGCAGACTTCATTGATGGACTTTGGCTTTGGACTTTCTTTGGGCAACCAAATTGTACGTCCTAAAGCTACTTGGGGTTATAATGCGGCCTTAACCTATAAAAATGAGACTGAATTTTACCAAGGGGCACAATTCAATCTTTTTGCAAAACCCATAGAGGCCAACGAAACCGAATTGGAATCCTTAGAAAGGCAGGTAGGAAATTATGGAGTCAATAGCGTCCTTTTGGGAGGCTTGGCCGGTATAGCACTCAAAACCAATACTTCAAAGTACAAGCTCAATTTACTCCACCTTCAAAATGGAGAATCCAAAGCTGGTATCTTTTCTTTTGAAAACACCAATCTAGGAGCAAATTTTGAAGCTACTCAATATAACCTAGAATATAGCCAGCGTGGACTTTCGAGTATTCTGCTTTCAGGGAGCCATTTTATCAAAGGAGGATCTTGGGAAGTGAATTGGAAGTTAGCTCCTACTCGCTCTACCATAGAAGATCCAGACATTCGCTTTACCCGATTTAGGCTTCCCACCAATACCATTTCTTCGGAAGTGGGTTTGCCAGCAAGAATTTGGAGAAACTTGGAAGAGTACAACGTGGCTGGAAAAATCGATGTGATCAAAAACCTAAGTGCGTTTTCACGGGAGGCTAAAATCAAAATGGGAGGATCCTATACCTTCAAATACCGAGACTTTGAAATTCAATCCTTCCAGTTCCCTACAGGCACCATTGCATTAGACGGAAATCCTAATTCGGTATTGAAGGAAAGCAATTTGTTTTCTGCAACCAATAGAAATGGGGTGCGCTACAATCCAGATTTTATTCCCAACAATCCCAATAAATACGAAGGGTACGTGACTAATTTTGCAGGTTATGGATCCTTCGAATCCAGCCCAGCCCAAAACCTAAAAGCAATTTTGGGACTACGAGTAGAGCAGTATAATCAGTTCTACACAGGCACCAACCAAACAGGTACCTTAAATTACGATTTGGTAGAAATGCTAGACGACCTCAATTTTTTTCCTACCGTGAACTTGGTTTGGAAAATCAAAGAAGCTCAAAACTTGCGCTTTTCTGCAACAAGAACTATTGCTAGACCTTCTTTCAAAGAACTTTCTTTTGCTGAAATCTTAGATCCTATCACTGGAAGAACGTTTATTGGAGGGCTGTTTCAAGAAACAGCAAACGGAGGAAAGGATATTCTGTGGGATGGAAATCTAAAGTCTACTCATATCAACAATTTTGATGTGCGTTGGGAAATGTTCCAACCCAAGGGAGAGATGTGGTCTGTAGGAGCATTCTACAAGACTTTTGAAAACCCAATCGAAATCATTCAATTTCTTTCCGATCCTGGATCTTTCCAGCCAAGAAACGTAGGAAACGGTACCGTACTAGGCCTGGAATTGGAATTCCGAAAGTCTTTGAAGTTCATCAGCCCTAGCCTAGAAAAATTCCTTTGGACCAGCAATGTGACCCTAACCGAGTCTCAAATCACGATGTCGGCCACTGAAAAAAGATCCCGTCAGCTGACTGCAAGAGAAGGCCAGAAAATCGGAACTACCCGCGATATGGCTGGGCAAGCTCCCTACATTGTAAATACTGGAATTGCCTATTCTGACTTCAGCACAGGTTGGGAAGCAGGGATCTACTACAACGTGCAGGGACCAACCTTAAACATGGTTGGTTTCGGTAACCGTACCGATACCTACGCCGTACCTTTCAATTCCTTGAACTTGAATATCAATAAAACCTTTGGTGCAGACGAACGCATCCGAACCAGCTTGGGGGTACAAAACCTATTGAATGACAAGCGTGAGTTTATCTTTAGCTCTTATGGGGCTCAAGACCAATTCTTCACGCAGCTTGCCCCTGGCACTCGGGTCAACTTTAGTGTAGGATTTTCCTTCTAAGGAAAAAGCACGTATCAGAAAAAAGCCATCCTTTTCCGGGATGGCTTTTTTCTTTGCTTGATTTCTATAAAAAAGTAAACTACAAATATTGATCCAGCAACACTTCTACAATGCGACTTGCAGCCTTCCCATCCCAAAGAGGAATGC
>VGMU01000101.1 GCA_016866385.1 Bacteroidota bacterium | reverse complement strand
CTTCGAAGATACTCCAGCAGCTAACCAGAAATTTGGTGGTTATTTCCAAAGAGACCTTTTTGATTTCTACAATCCTGTAGCCTTAGCAAGACAGCAAAAATTTGTTGGCGAAACTAAAACTGCTCTTCTTTCTTACAGAGCTGAGTTTGACATTCTTCCTAATCTGACTCTTTCTGCTCAGTATTCTCAAGATAGAAGAAACACCCTTTCTGGTGGTTTCTGGTCTATCCAAGACTATCAAGTAGGATTTGGAGCTCAAGGTTCTGCTGAAAGAAATACCTACGATAGAAGCCAAAGAATTTTGGAAACTACGCTTCGTTACGAAACCAACTTGACTGACAAATTAAATATGACTCTTTTGGGAGGAGCGGGTGTACAATACACCACCAACCAAGGTTTCAATGCTAGAGTCCGTCAATACCTATTTGATTTAGGCTGGAACAACCTTGGCGCTGGTGCGATTCGTGTGGGTAACAGCACCAACATTTATTCTTATGCAAATGAGGATCAGTTGAACTCCCTATTCGGAAGAGCAAACTTCAACTACGACAATACCTTCTTCTTCTCTGTCACCACGAGAGCTGAAACCTACTCGGGATTTGGAGCCAACAACCAAACCGGTTTGTTCCCCGCTGTTTCTTTAGGAGCTGATTTAACCCAGTTGTTTGACATGGGTATCTTCAACCAATTTAAGCCTAGAGTTTCTTACGGTATCACCGGTAACCTGCCTCCTTCTGCTACCTTGGCTTTGGGTGTGTATGGCAACGGAAACCGTATTGACCTAGATGGAGATCCATTGACTCAAAACGATATTTTCGTAGGAATCAACCAATTCTCCAACCCCAACAAAGACTTGAAGTGGGAAACCAAGCAAGAATTTAACGTGGGTGTGGACTTCGGTATCTGGGATGGAAAAGTAACCGGTAGCATTGACTACTACACTAGAAATATTTCTGACCTTTTGTTCAACGTTCCTGTAGCAACAGGTGCTCCTAACCCATTTGATCCAGGAAGATTCAACACGGCATCTTCTACTTGGGTGAACTTGGCAGATTTGAGAGCTGCTGGTTTTGAATTTGCTGCTTCCGTAAACCAAATCGGTAAAGGAGCTTTCAAATGGACTCCAGCGTTCAACTTCACCATTTACGACAAGACTACTATCGAAAGCTTATCTGCTGGTGAGTTAGGGTTCCAAGAGTTGCGTTTTGCTACTCCAGGAGCTCCAGGACAAAACAATAACCCTATCGTTTACAACCGAGTAGGTCAAACTTTGGGTGATTTCTATGGTCCAAGATTAACTGGATTGACTGAAAGAGGGGAATATATCCTTTCAACTACAGATCCTAACCAATATGAAAAACTAGGTAACGGTCTACCTAAGGGTGAATTTGGTTTTGCCAACACCTTTATGTATGGACAGTGGACCTTAAATATGTTCCTTAGAGGAGCATGGGGACATGACTTGTACAACTCTTACAGAGGTTTCTACGAAAACGGCGATACCGCTTCCAATACTTGGAACTCTGTAATTACAGACAAGACCCCAACCAGCCCCCTTGTAACTTCTACTCCTACGTTTAACAGCTCCGTGATCGAAGATGCTTCTTTCATTCGCTTGGACAACATGGAATTGGGTTATAACGTGAAAACAAATTCACAAAACTTCTCGTCATTAAGAGTGTATTTTGCAGGTCAAAACTTGTTTACACTTACCAATTATACTGGTGTTGACCCTGAAGTACGCGTGAATGATTCTGAGAATGGAGATTCCTTTACTACCTCTCTATCTCCAGGTATCGAGCGTAGAAATACTTATTTCCAAACTCGTTCTTTCACTTTGGGCATTACCGTAAACTTTAAATAACCAATCAAATTCTACAGATATGTTTAAATCAATTAGTAAAATCTGTTTAATGCTCCCGTTGGTTTTTGCCATGGGCGCATGTCAAGAGCTAGAGCAGGACGTTTTGGATGGGGTGACCGCGGAGGATATTGCCAAAAGCACTAACCCGAATTTGATTAACGTCCTTAAGGCTTCTGCTTATGCTAGAATCGTAGGTTCTTGGGGTGGACACAACAGCATTTGGTCTATCCAAGAGGTATCGTCTGACGAAATGGCTATCCCTCAAAAGGGTGCTGACTGGGAAGACGGTGGACAGTGGCTAAGAATGCACAGACACACTTGGAATGCTTCCGAAGAATCATTCAATAACTCTTGGGCGTATTGCTACTCTGCAGTGGGTGAGATCAACAACTTGCTGGTTCAGTATCCTAACGTACCTGCTTTGAATGCCGAATTGAAGGTATTGAGAGCCTTGGTGTATTTGTGGTTGATTGACTCCTTCGGTAATGTACCCATCATTGATGAGACTTCTACTGGAGCTAGCCCAACCAACAAGTCAAGAGCTGAAGTATTTGCATTTATCGAAAAGTCAATAAAAGATAATGCAAACCTACTTTCTAAGGATGCTTCTAAGTCTACCTTAAACTATTACAGCGCACACGCGATTCTAGCCAAATTGTACTTGAATGCACAAGTGTATACAGGTACTGCTCGCTGGGCAGACGCTGAAGCAGCTGCAGACGTAATCATCAACAGCGGTAAGTATTCTCTTTCCTCTAACTTCTTCTCCAACTTCTCTGAGAGAAACGGAGGATCTACAGAAAACATTTTGACACTTCCTTACGATGAAAACAATGCAGGTGGATTTAACCTTCCTCAAATGACTTTGCATTATTCTTCTCAGGCTACTTACAACTTGCAAGCACAGCCGTGGAATGGATATGCTTCCTTAGAGGAATTTTATAACACCTTTGACAATGCGGATGCTAGAAAGAAGTCCTTCTTGGTTGGCCCTCAATTCGCTGCAGACGGAACTCGCTTGAAAGATATCTCTGCTGAAGCAGGAGATCCTGATGGACAAGCCCTCACCTTTACACCTGCGATTAATATGTTGGCTCCTAATGCCTTCAGACAAGCAGGTGTTCGTGTAGGTAAGTTTGAGTTTGCTTCTGGAGCAGGACCAAGCTTAAGCAACGACTATCCTCTATTCCGATTGGGTGAAATCATCCTTACCAAAGGAGAAGCTGCACTTCGTCAAGGAAAGACTTCAGTAGCCTTGGCTGCTGTAAACCAAGTGAGAACTAGAGCGGGTATGCCTGCATATACTTCTACTACACTTACTTTGGATGAATTGTACAATGAAAGAGGTAGAGAAATGTTTGCAGAAGCAAGCAGAAGAACAGACGCCATTCGTTTTGGCAAGTGGGGTCAGCCTTGGTGGGAAAAATCAGCTTCCAACGCCACAGTTAGAAGTCTATTTCCTATCCCTCAAAACCAGTTGAATGCTAACCCTGCTTTGAAGCAGAATCCAGGTTATTAATTTCTTCTGAAATAAATATTAAAGGAAGTGTGCGCAAGTACACTTCCTTTTTTTTACACTTGTCTCGTGAAAAAAATTGACGAGTATCTTTCTTCTCTTCCTATAGCCAAGAAATAGATGACTATTAAGATTTCTTTGATTTAAGAGTAAGATAAGATCAAAAACAAAATTAGTTAGTTAAAAAATTAGGATTAATGCCCCTAAAATTAAATTTTTAATGATTTGAATTTTTAAAACTTGGATAAGTAAAAAGTATAACCCTAGTTAATTTTCGAAATACGAAATACTTCTAACCTTGAATTATTTATTGCAAAAACAAACCATTTTTCAGATCCTACGATCACTTCTTTAATTTTCTTCACATCCCCATTTATTTTTAAAGGACTTTCCTTAAACGACTTGAAGGATCCAGTTGCATCTCCTTTTAGAATAAGACCCCAATTCCCCTGATAGGAGCCAAAATAAGAAGCAACAGCAGTGGTGTTCCCCCCTAAAATAAGATCTAAGTATCCATCTTGGTCGATATCTTCAATAGCAATGTCTGCTATTGGAGAAAATTGCGCTTCAATGGGTAGCACCTGAGAAATGAAATTTTTGCCTTTCTGGTTGTAAAGAACCAAAGATTCAAATTGATTTGATTCCAAATACGGAAGCTCCTTAATTTGGAATTTGGCGAATATTTCATCGACTGTTTTACCCGCAAAATCATTGTAGCGGACAAATTCTTTTTTTAATGCAGGAATTTGCTTGACTAGTTCATCTTTGCTTGCTACCGTAAAATACTTCCCCTCGACAGGATAGGAGACGATTTGTTCGACACTTCCATTTTTATCAAAATCGGCCAGCATCATTTTTATGGGAAACTCTTTGGTAGGTTTCATTCTATGGTTTAATCCTAAATTGCCAACCACTACATCTGGGAAACCGTCTTGATTAAAATCTTCTACAGCAAGTGAATTCCACCATCCATGTGTGTTTTCCAATCCAAAACTTGCCGTTTCATTAACTAGCTTCCCATTTTTATTCAAGAATACGGTGAGTGGCATCCATTCTCCAACTACGATTAAATCGAGCTTGCCATCTACGTCGATATCTGTCCAAGCAGCATCTTTGACCAAGCCTATGTTTGCCAATTCTGGGGCAATTTGATTGGTAATGTCTTGGTATCGATTTGCACCCAAGTTTTTCAACAAATAGCTTCGAGGAATTTGCCCATATTTTCCAGCAACACTCCTTCCTCCAACCATCAAATCTTCTAAGCCATCCTTATCAAAATCATGTGCTAGAATTACGGAAACCTGTGCATTTTTTTCCAA
>VGMU01000100.1 GCA_016866385.1 Bacteroidota bacterium | reverse complement strand
GTAACTTGCGAATAAATCTTTTTTTTACCTAAACTTCAGAGAAAGAAGTAGAACCAACTAGAAAAGCTGTTCCAAAACGAACATACCATGAATTTGATCGAAAATGTCCGGGAAGCCTTAAACTCCGTGAAGGTTCATCTCCTCAGAACGGTACTCACTGGGGCCATCATAGCCATCGGAATATCCTCCTTGGTAGGCATGCTCACCGCGATTGACGGCATCAAAGCCCAGATTGCAGAAAGTTTTGCAGGACTTGGGGCCAACTCATTTGATTTGGTCAGTAGCGGTTCCAATGGAGGAAGGGTCGTTCAAGAGGGGATAACTGAAAAGACCTATCCGCCCATCACGTTTCGTGAAGCCCAGCAATTCAAGGAGGACTATGCTTCCATCGGGATTTCTACCGTTTTTGCTACCGCTTCAGGCATCGCAGAGATCAAACGGGGTTCTAAAAAAACCAATCCCAACATTCGCGTTCGTGGTGGTGACGAAAATTACTTGACGATCAAGGCGATGAAATTGCTGAAGGGGCGTAATTTTTCTCAAGTGGAGGTTCGCTACGGCAACAATGTGGCCATCATCGGAAAGGAGTTGGAAGAAACCTTATTTACCGAAGGTGAAGAGGCCCTTAACCAATCCATCACCATTTTTGGAAAGCCTTACACGGTAATCGGGGTATTGGACAAGCAAGGAGGAGTGGGGCAGGATCAGGGTGCAGACCGTCAGATTTTGATTCCCATTGAAAATGCGGCACGCCTTGATTTTAAAGGTACCTTCAATTACCGCATCACAGGAGTAGCCTCCGATCCAGGAAAAATTGACTATGAAATGGGACAAGCCACCGGCATCATGCGCAAGATTCGTCAGGATCGGGTAGCCCAACCGGACTCCTTTGAGTTATCCAAGAGTGAGTCGGTAGCCGAGAGTTTGGAGGAAGTGGCGGGTTACTTGCGCATTGGAGGCTTTGGCATTGGATTTATCACCCTTTTGGGTGCGTCTATTGGTTTGATGAACATCATGCTGGTTTCCGTCACCGAGCGGACTCGCGAAATTGGGATTCGTAAGGCATTGGGTGCGACACCACTCCGCATTCGGCAGCAGTTCTTGATTGAAGCAATCACGATTTGTGTCATTGGTGGGATATTTGGCATGATTCTCGGAATTTTGATTGGCAATGTGATTGCCAACTTTATTGGTCCAGGAGGATTCTTGGTTCCTTGGCTTTGGATGATTGTATCTTTTGTGATATGCATCATCGTAGGCTTGTTGGCAGGGTATATCCCCGCTTTCAAGGCGAGTAAGCTGGATCCGATCGAATCCTTACGTTACGAATAAGCACTGCATTTTGTAAGGAGTCCGTTCACTTCAGTTCTTACCCAAGCCGGCTGATTTCACCTGAAGTCAGCCGGTTTGTTTTTGCAAGGAGAACGCTCCAACCAAGGGATTTGATCCCTTGCTGGTGATTTTCACCGACTGGATAATTTTTGCTGGGATTGTCCGCTTTTTTTTGAATATTTCTACTCGTTAACTCTTGACCCAAACTCCTATGAAAAAGCTCCTGTCGCTTGCCATTCTTTTCTTCTTGTCTTGTGCCACTTTGTGGGCAAGTACACCTCCCGTAAATCCAGGTTCCTATACCCTCGTGATGGAGGGATTTGATTGGGGGCCTGCTGCGAGTCGTGTAGTCTTACATCAGGCTCAGCTCGGGAAAGATTCAAGTCCCTTGGATTTTGAAGTTTTTGTCACCCGATCGACTTCCTTGGGGGAGATCCCCGCTGCACAAGCGGCTGGCAAGCGGACTGTGGTGTACACCTATGCCTCGGATGAAAAAGGAAATCGGGTGGAAAATGGACCCCATTTGACCTTGGTATTGGCTGTAAGTCCCGTAAATCCCTTGGGATCAGGCATACAATACCTCCGCATGGGCAATCGCGCGTCCAACGTATGGATAGACTACGGGGTCACCGTGGTACATACCAAAACGGGTTCAACTTGGAACCAAGAAACGGCTAGGATACGTCCCATTGTGGATGAGTTTGATCTAAATGGAACATTCACGCACCAAGGCACCACCTTGACGTATGGGGCCTTTTCTCCGAAAAAAATAACCACCAAAGCACCCTTGATCATCTGGTTGCATGGGGGAGGTGAAGGGGGAACCGATCCGACCATTGCCTTGATGGGGAATAAAGCCTTCAACTATGCCTCACCTGAGATTCAAACCTTATTTGGGGAGGGAGCTTTTGTACTTGCTCCACAGACCCCTACTTTTTGGATGAATGCAGGGGAAGGCATGACCCGAGGACAGGTAAATGACATTTACAATGCGGCAGTGATTGCTTTGATTCAAGACTTTATCACTAAAAATCCCATGGTAGATCCTACTCGCGTGTATGTAGGGGGCTGTTCCAATGGAGGATACATGTCCTTGAAATTGATTTTGGAACACCCAAGTTTCTTTGCGGCGGGTTACATCTCTGCGCTCGCTTACAACAATGAGTTTATCAGCGATGCCCAGGTGCAATCCCTCAAGCAGACGCCCATCTGGTTTGTGCATGCCAAAGACGATAGCACCACCAAGGCTGCCGAAACGGTGCTCCCCCTTTACGATCGCATGAAGAAAGCAGGTGCAAAGAACGTGTATTTGTCCCTTTACGATAACGTGACCGATTTGACGGGCTTTTATGGGGGGAAAGACTTCCATTACAATGGGCACTGGTCTTGGGTGTATTCCCACGCCAACGTAGCGCGCACCGATAAGGACGGCTCTCCGGTGCTGCTGAACGATCGCCCCGTCACTATAATGGAGTGGACCGCTGCGCAGAAGAGGAAGAAGTAAAAAATTAACAAATCCCCCCGAAATACTTCGGGGCAGGCTCCTTACCCCTTTAAAGGGGGAATCACATCTTGGCGCTCTCCAACTACTTTTTGGAAAATAAGATTTTCAAATTATTATTATCTGTTTGCGGCCCAGCTGGTGCGACTCCCCCTTGACAAGGGGGCAAGGGGGATTTTCTTTTTTTCGCCTTTCAAGAATTATTTATAGAATAAGATTTTTGAATTACTAGTACCTATTTGAGGTTCAATTCATGCGACTCCCTCCCGATCTACATCGGGACAGGCTCTTAATAAGGGAGCAAGGGGGATTTATTAACCCAGAAGGGGTAGGTGGGATTTTTTTCTCGCCTTTCAAGAATTATTTATAGAATAAGATTTTTGAATTACTAGTACCTATTTGAGGTTCAATTCATGCGACTCCCCCTTAACAAGGGAGCAAGGGGGATTTAAAATCAATTTTTTTCCATTAACTATAACCTTTGCGGTCTTCCCGACCGCGAAGGTTTTCTAAGACAGGCTACCTATTTTTTTCAAAACCTTGCGCCTGTTTTGGAGTTATTTATGATAACCTTTTTTCCTTCTCTCGCTTCGAAAGATTCAAGGCCTTTTTTTCCTTCATTTTTGATAACAATCATTCTTTAAACCCTCGAAAAAAATTTTCAAAACCTACGCTTTTATTATTTTTGCGTTCCCAACGAAAAACTAACTCATAACAATGGATACACACGGCAAAAACGGAGGCGACATCAGCAAGTGTCCCTTCCACAATGGCTCTACGACTGCAGCAGCAGGCAAGGGCATGCAAAACCAAGATTGGTGGCCCAACCAATTGAAATTAAACATTTTGCGTCAGCATTCTTCCCTTTCCAATCCTTTGGAAGAAGGCTTTGACTATGCCAAAGAATTTGAAAGTCTCAACCTCGCTGAGGTAAAGGCGGACTTGGAAAAGGTTATGACTACCTCTCAGGACTGGTGGCCAGCAGATTACGGACACTATGGACCCTTTATGGTGCGTATGTCTTGGCACGCTGCAGGTACCTACCGCGTTCAGGATGGTCGTGGGGGTGCAGGAACAGGCGCACAGCGCTTTGCTCCGCTCAACTCCTGGCCGGACAATACCAACCTGGACAAGGCGCGTTTGCTCCTTTGGCCAATCAAACAGAAATACGGACAAAAATTGTCTTGGGCAGATCTTTTGGTCCTTGCAGGCAATGTGGCCATGGAGTCCATGGGTTTCAAAACCTTCGGATTTGGTGGAGGTCGCCCAGACATCTGGGAGCCTGAGCAGGATATTTTCTGGGGCAATGAAAATGAGTGGGTTTCCCACCGCAACCCAGAGGCACTAGCCCATCCGCTAGGAGCAACCGAAATGGGATTGATCTATGTCAATCCAGAGGGTCCAGACAAGGTGGCAGATCCGCTTTTGGCTGCCAAAGCCATCCGTGAGACCTTCGGCCGTATGGCGATGAACGATGAGGAAACCGTTGCCTTGATCGCTGGTGGACACACCTTCGGTAAAACGCACGGTGCTGCCGACCCCGGCAAATACGTAGGCCCTGAGCCTGCAGGTGCTTCCATTCAAGAGATGAGCACTGGATGGAACAGTACCTATGGTACAGGTCATGGTGCGGATACCATCACTTCTGGTTTGGAAGGTGCATGGACTACTACCCCTGCCAAGTGGGGTCACGACTACTTCAAGTTCTTGTTTGAATACGAGTGGAAACTGGTACACAGCCCAGCTGGAGCACAGCAGTGGGAGGCAGTAGATGCGGAAGCCATCATTCCAGATGCACACATTCCAGGCAAGTTCCACAAGCCATTTATGTTGACCACGGACTTGTCCTTACGCTTTGACCCAGCTTACGAGAAAGTGTCTCG
>VGMU01000099.1 GCA_016866385.1 Bacteroidota bacterium | reverse complement strand
CCTTCTGGTTTTTCTACTGGAGGATTCTCGGCCAACCTAGATTATGTGCTTTGGGAAGGATTGGTTTGGAGAGTCGAAGCTAGTAATTACCGGAGTAGAGATCAAGTATTTTTATATCCCGAGTCACTCACTGCCACCAATTTTTTCCTAATTAGTTCCCTTGCGTATCGATTTTGATACCATTCGAAAAGAACCAAGAAATGGACTTGGAAGAAGATTATTTTGAGATCTTGGCTCAATACATCTTCTCTGTCAACACACTCAATATCGTACGAATCCCCTCCTTGTAATTTCCTAGGCGGAGGTTTTCGTTCGGACTATGCTGGTTGTTGTCTGCATTCACAGTGGGGATGGTAACTGCCGGGATACCTAAGGCATCCACAAATGGAGAAATGGGTATGGAACCTCCAGAAATTCGAATCTGTACCGGATCGGTCCCAAAGGAACGATTCATAGCTTTTCTTAGCCAAGCGCCCACAGGAGAGTCCATCGGGGTACGAAAAGCCTGGTAGGAGATGGAAGTGCCTACTTTGACAATTTTGGGATGTGTCATTCGCTCGGTATCGGTTGGGTCTTTTTCAGTGATGAAAAATCCTTGTTTGCGGATATGGTCTTTGATCAGTTCAAACAAGCGTACGGGGTCCGACTCGGGTACCAATCGCATGTCGAGTTCGGCTACTGCAATGGCTGGAATAATGGTGGTAGCCTGAGCTCCAGTATAGCCTGCCGATAGCCCTTTGATATTCAAAGATGGGTAGTTGATGCTTTCTTGGTAGCTCTGCCCCACTTGATCGGTTCGGCCAAGCCCTAGTCGTTTTTTGACTGCAGGCTCGTTGTCCGGTACAGCAGCGAAGATGTTGCGCTCCGCCTCGGTAAAGGTAATGCCATCGTAAAATCCTGGAATTACCACGCGGCCAGTTTCATCTTTCATGGAAGAAAGCAACTGAGACATGAGCAGTGCAGGGTTGGGGGCATAGTTTCCATAGTGCCCACTGTGCTGGGGGAGTTTGGGCCCGTAGGTGATCAAAAAGAGTTCGGAGATGCCTCGAGCCCCATAACTAAGCGTAGGCAGGTTGGAAGTGTGACGCGGTCCATCCATGATGAGCATCAAGTCTGCAGCGAGTTTTTCCTTGTATTTGACTACAGCTGCAGGGAGTCGAGGCGAGCCTTGTTCTTCCTCAAAGTCTAGAATGATTTTTACTGAATAATCAGGGGATATGCCCGCTGCTGTAAGCGCATCCCAGGCAGTTAGGAACATGGCTAAGGGGCCCTTGTCGTCTGAAGTAGACCGTCCAAAAATTCGCCAATCCGCATTGTATTCGATTTGTAGCCTTTCCATGGGGAGGGCCTCCCAAGTTCCCGCAGCCGTCTGTGCTTTCAATACCGGCTGGTAGGCATTCTTCTGATCCCACTTGCTGATATCCACCGCTTGTCCATCTACGTGAAAGTAGAAGAGAGCTGTTTTTTTAGCATTTGGCTGTTTCTTTTCTACGAGTAGCAAGGGAATCCCACCAGTTTCCAATCGCTCCACGGACCAGTTTCGCTGCGAAAAGGCAGCCTCACACCAGGCAATGTTTACTGCAATTTGATCCGGAAAAACCGCATCATTGGGCATGGAAACCAGTTCGTTCAACAGACTAAGGCCGGATTGCCAGTGTTTTTCAGTGAGTGCTTCTAATCGAGCTTGATCGATGGTTTGAGCGGATAGGCTGATGCCAATCAAAAGGAAAAGGGAAGTGAACAGGAAACTTCGCATAGGGGGAGTGGTTTTTCGAAAAGTAAGCAAAAGGGATGGCTTCAGCAATTCAGCCAAGGAAATGGTACGCCCACAATTCATTCCTTTGGAAAATCCGATTTATGAAGATTTTATGCAGGAGAGTTGAGTACTTCGAAAAGTGCAATCATTGTTGTATTTTCAAGCCATGCATAGACGCCCTTTTCTCCAGAAACTCAGTTTGATCAGCACAGGAATCCTTACCCTGCCTTTTGCCACTTACGGACAGGTGAACCTTCCGAGAGCAACGCGCCTCAAGTTTATCACCGCTTCAGACGGGCATTGGGGACAAGCAAATACGGATTTTGCAGGGTCACATCGCCAATTGATCCAAGCCATTCAGCAAGAAAAAGGAGTGGACTTTGTGGTCTTCAATGGGGATTTGATCCACGATACGCCTGGATTTCTTCCAGAGGTAAAGGTGGTGTATGATCAATTGCAGGTGCCTAATTTTGCCACCAGAGGCAATCACGATCGGGTGGATGCAGCTACTTTTCTTCGAATCATGGGGCATCCGACCAATCATTCCTTTGTATTGAAGGATCGGTTCGGGGTGATTTTATTGGATTCTTCCAATCTAGCGGGCGATTACCTCTGTGCAGATTTGGATTACCTGAAAGAAGTAATGACTTCTTTCGAAAAGCTGGAGCAGGTCTATGTATTCATCCACATCTCTCAGCAGGATTGGACGAGAAATGGAGTGGCTTGTCAAGAGTTTATGGACCTGATTGCTTCTTATCCAAATGTGAAGGCCACCTTTCATGGACACGATCATGACTTGGATGGTCTGATGGTGTATAAAAAGAAGCCTTTTTTATGGGCTGGACATTTTGGAGGATCTTGGGGCAATCCTTTCCCTAGTTACCGGGTATGTGAAGTTGGTGAAGATGGCAAAGCCGTCACTTACCTCAAAACAGTGAAAGAGGGGATGGTTCTCAGTAGCCACCCCTTATAAATAGGTAAATATCAACTAGGCTGTGACCTAGTTGATTTGTGCTTCTATCCAGCGTCTTGCATTGACAAAGACTTCCATCCAAGGGGTGAAATCATCGTTTCGCTCACTAGGATAGTGCGCCCAATTCCAAGGCTTCAAGCTTCGCTCAATGTGTGGCATGATGGCCAAGTGTCTACCGTCCTCCGAAGCGATGCCCGCTGTGGCAAAATCTGATCCATTTGGATTTCCTGGGTAACTGCTGTAGCTGTATTTCATCGCAAAATGGTAACCTTTTTCACCCTGAGGTAAATTGAATTTTCCTTCTCCATGTGACACCCATACTCCTAGACGCTGTCCACTTAGGCTACCTAGCATCACGGAAGTGTTTTCTGGAATGGTCACATTCACAAAGCAAGATTCAAACTTACGACTGGAGTTGTGCCCCATTTTAGGCTTCTTAGCGTGATCTGGAGTAATTAGACCCAGTTCAATCATCAGTTGACAGCCGTTGCAAACCCCCAAGGAGAGGGTGTCTCGTCGGGCATAAAACGCATCAAGCGCCTGCTTGGCTTTGGGGTTGTACAAAAATGCGCCTGCCCAACCTTTGGCAGAACCCAATACATCCGAATTGGAAAATCCACCTACAAAGACAATCATCTGTACATCGCTCAAGTCTTCTCGACCAGAAATCAGGTCGGTCATGTGAATGTCCTTGACCTCAAAGCCAGCTAGCCAGAGGGAATAAGCCATTTCTCGATCTCCATTTACCCCCTTTTCGCGAATAATCGCTGCGCTTGCCTTTCCTTTTTTGGTTCGGAAAGGATCGAGTCCTAGGGTGGTAAATTTTCCTTCCCATCCAGGGGAGAAACTGTACTGCAGCGCTTGATTTTTGTAATGGGTAAATCGCTCGAGGGCTAGCTTTTCTCCGCTTTGCTTTTTGTCCAAGAGGTAGGAGGAACGGAACCAGAGATCTCTCCATTCGGAGACCAGCAAGGTTTGGGAAGCGAGTTCGATTTTCCCGTCTTGGGTTACTGTTCCAAGCGATTTAAATTCGATTTGAGCAGATTCTAGGAGCTTTTCTACTGCTCCATTTGCCTGAACTTGAATGAGGATGCCTGGGTTTTCGGAGAACAAAGCTTTTACCAAGTCTTTTTCTTCGAGCTGTGTCACATCCACTTGCACCCCTACAGATTGGCTTGGGAAGCACATTTCCAAAAGGGTCGTGAGCATACCGCCGGAGGAAATATCGTGACCAGCGAGGATCAATCGTTGCGCAATGAGCTGCTGAACAGATTCAAACGCTTTGGCAAAATAGGAAGGATCGGCAACTGTAGGGGGTTCTTGACCCACTTTGTTCAATACCTGGTAAAGCGAGGAACCTGCGAGTTTGGCGGCATCTTTTGAGAAATCAAGGTAAAGGACCTTGGTTCCGTCCTGAGGAATTAGAGCAGTTTTCACCGTTTTGGTGATGTCTTCGCATTCCCCAATCGCTGAAATGATTACGGTACCTGGGGAATAAACCACCTTGCCATCAGGATACTTCTGAGTCATGGAGAGCGAGTCTTTTCCCGTTGGGATATTGATTCCAAGGGCAATGGCAAATTCAGAAACCTCCTGAACTGCGCGATACAATCGATCGTTTTCCCCTTTGTTTTTGGCAGGCCACATCCAATTGGCAGAGAGGGAAATCCCTTTCAATCCATCCGTGATGGATGCAAAAATCAAGTTGGTCAGTGCTTCGGCAATGGCCAAGCGGCTGCCTGCCTCCGGGCTAGCCAAGGCGGCTACTGGAGCGTGACCGATGGAGGTGGCGATACCTTTTTGACCTGTGAAGTCCAGCGCCATGACTCCTACATTGTTTAGGGGAAGCTGAATTTCCCCTACAGTTTGTTGGGTGGCAACTCGTCCAGTTACGGAGCGATCCACCTTGTTGGTCAACCAATCCTTACAAGCTACTGCCTCCAATTGGAGGACTTCCTTGAGGTAAGTGGTCAGTAATTCTTGGCTGTAATCTGCTTCGGTAAAGATTGCTCCTTGTTGGCTTACATCTTCTAGAATGGTTTTGGGTGAGGATCCAAATAGGTAAGTCAAGTTCCAGTCTACTGGCTTTTCTCCGGTTTTT
>VGMU01000098.1 GCA_016866385.1 Bacteroidota bacterium | reverse complement strand
GAAGGCATGGATCCAAAGCCCTACTTTTTTAGCAGAAAAAGGCAGCGAATGTGGCGCATTGAATTCAATTTTGTTCCCTTTGAATACTAAAGGACCATGGGCTTCATAATGTTCATACAAGGTGATTGCATTGTTTAACGGAATGCCTACTGATAGACGATGGGGTTTGGTACTGACAATTGAAACTTGATCAATGTATTTTTCTACCGCCCACTCAAAAAAATGAACAAATATCCTTTTACCATCGATGAGGTAGCGCTCATCTGTGGCCCACAAATTTCGTAATTCGGAGTTGATGGGCAATGGAATAGGAATGACATCGAAAACCCCGCAGTGATTAGCACGTAAAGACTGATGAACAGAAGATTTGGCAGGCGATTTAAAACAGTTAAGAATTGCGTTTGCATAGGGCCCGCCACAACGTTCATCCAAAATAAATTTAGCAACTAATTCACCCTCTTCTGGCTTTGAAGGGTCTTGGATGAGCAGGCTATAGGGAGGGGCCTCATAAATCAGTGTTCTCCTAAACTCTGTCCCAAAATATAAGGATTTAAGTTTTTGTTTGATATCCCTACCCTTTGCCAAAGCAGAACCGATAATAAGTTCGACAGGTACCGCTTTGAATTCGGTTTGGGAAACTTGCACACCCTTTTCGTTACTCTTGCTCGGTTTCTTTACAACCTTCTTAAACGCCTCTTTCCAGTGGGGTGTAGTATCTGCTGGGTATCCATAAAATAGATTGAGCGCACTTGTAAATCTTTCGGCATTATCACCCTCATAAACCATGTCGGTATAAAACATCTCTTTTAGAATTAAGAGTTGCTTTAAAGAATAAGGCATTAGGTTTTTTTCTTTTTTCAAGACTTTAAGGAGTAAGTGATATAATTAGAAATATGGAGAAATCATACTTTGGATTACTTAGCATTCATATCAAATGGATACTTCCTATCAAATTCATCATCATCCAAAACCTCTAGTTCTATCCCATTTTGCAAGCAAAATTCTCTGAAAGAATCTGGGATAGGAATAGTACCCCCTCCCTTGAAAACAATCTTTTGAATCCCTTCTTTGATTAGTTCCCTTGTCAGCCCATCAAAATAGTCCTTTATGTTTTTAGCGGATGGTGTCAAAACACCGATTTCGCGAACAATCCCCACTCGATGACCACCATGGTTTTGTATGTCAATCGCCTGGGTATAGACTCGAGAAGACTGCCATGGCCATTCTGCAGCACTTGCCACAATTTTTCCATTCGCAATGCCAATAATCAGTCTACCATTAGCAGTTCGTACACTACGAACTGGATCATAGTCTCCTGTCAAAACCATCGTTCCTTCCCAATTGTATACTTTTACCTGGGTGGCTCCGCTTGCAGCAGCTTCGAATTGTTTTTCGGCAGATACTACCCAATTTCCTGATTGACCAGCTGCCAATAAATCATTTAAATTATCCTTAGTCCTTATATTGATTATCATGGGGAGATAGGGGAGTTGAGATTATTTAAGTGCAACGTTTTTTTATACCGAAGATTTAAGTTACTTATTTTTAGACAAATTCAAAAAACATCTACTCATACAAAAAAATGGTTCCCTTACTCAGGTTAATCACTTTAAAGCGCTATCTAACCCTTCCAAAGTAAAACACCTCCCAAAATTTGCACAACTTATTCGCTTCAGAACGATAAAAATGCCATTCAAATGAAATAAGTGGGGAATTTAGGGCCAAACATTATTTGAAACCGCCAACTTGTTCCTCTAGGCAAGTCCAGAAACACAAAAAGCCCCAACAGGTTTGCTGTTGAGGGAGCCGGTGATTTTACTTTTTCTGAGACACAAAGGTACTCGAATCAAAAAGGCAACGTTGGAGATTACAAGCTTGCAAAAAGAACTTGAGGTATCCGGCAATTTTTTAGGTTTGCCTTCCTATTTTCACCTACTATGACTCCCCATACCCGCATCTCCTCCCAATTGGACCAAATCCGTCAGACCCTACAATCCGAGTTTATCGGACTAGATCAAATCATCGACCAATTTATCGATGCGGTCACCCCCTGGTGTATGCTGCAGGACACCCAGACCCGTCCCTTGGTAGTCAACCTCTGGGGCCTTACCGGGGTGGGAAAGACGTCCTTGGTTCGCCGGTTTCTACAGCTTTGGAACGAGGAGGAGCAGGTACTCTGGTTTAATCTCGGGTCAAAAGGCTACTTCAAAGAAATTCTCAACTCCATGCAAGACCTACGGGCCATGGATGGGCAACCCGGAGTGATCGTATTGGATGAGTTTCAACATGCCAAGACCCTCGGCCCAGGAGGAAAAGAACTGGACGAGCCCCTGGATCGCATGATCTGGCAGCTGCTCGACGATGGCAAGTTTCTCTACATCAACCACTGGGGGGACCGACACGACCTGGAAGAGCTGATCAATGGGCTCGAACTTTGCCTGGAGGCAGGAGTATGCATCGAAAATGGAAAAGTAATCGCAGAGGTAGATTTCTTCAGCAACCTCTTTGGAAAATACTCCCAAAGCAAGCACGACGAGAGCCTCTTCGCGCTTTCCGAACGGAATGTCAACCTACTCTTTGAGTTTGTCAAATCCGAATTCAAGTACAAAACCGAATTGAAACGGTACTTCCACCAACTCAATGGCCCCGAACTGCTCGACTTTATTCGGAAGGTGGAGCAAAGCTTCTGCTCCACCAAGGAGATCAACCTCTCCAAGTCCTTGATCCTAGTGATCGGCAACTTGGATGAGGCCTACTCCATGAGCCGGGAGGTATCGGCCGACCAAAACCCAGATACCCTACATCAGGAAAGTCAAAAGATCACCTTCAGTACGATCAAGGAAGCCTTGAAAGAGCGCTTCCGCATGGAGGAGATCTCCCGCCTAGGCAATGTGCACCTGATCTATCCTGCCTTCAATTCCACCTTTTTTCGAGAATTTATTCGCAAGGAATTGGGAGAAGTGGCCCTGCGCTTCCAGCCCATCTTCCCCGGGCAATTGACCTTTACTCCTGCGGTACAGGACATGCTCTTTGAGGAGGGGGTGACTGCTGCGCAGGGTTTTCGTCCCCTGCGCTCCAGCATCCGGCTCTTGGTAGAGTCCTCCTTGCTTAGCTTGATGCAGGCTGCGGGATTCCCACAGCGGGCTGCCTTGACGGTAGACCTACAGGATGACCGCTTAGTCCTACGGGATGGAGAAAGATTGCTCTCCCAAAAAGTGCTTCACTTGCCCGTGCGCGAGGCGAAGCGAAAAAAGAGAAATCCCCAAACCTTGGCCATCACGTCGGTGCACGAAGCAGGTCATGCCTTGGTATACATCCTCTTGCAGGGCAAGTTGCCCAAGAAGGTGAGCATCACCTCTTCGGATGCCTACACCTGGGGATTTGTGGAAGGGGAGCGGCTCACGGATTACTCCTCCTACGATTCCATCCTCCGAGAGGTGGCCATTCGTTTGGCAGGCAAAAAAGCGGAGCAGCAGGTCTTTGGGACCGAATCCATCACCACGGGCTCTGAGCACGATGCTCAGGTAGCTACCCGCAAGTTGCTGGACTTGGCTCGCTCGGGCACTTTATTTTTTCAAGACTTGGCCTTGGAGTCCAATTACAGGGGAGGGGGAGACTTACTCTTTGATCCGGAAATGGAAAAAGAATGGGTGAGCACACAGCTGGAAAAGGCCGGCAACCTCGCCCTGCAGCTATTGGAAACCCATACCGCAGCCTTCCGGGCGCTGATCCAGATTCTCCAAGAGCGCCTGTCCTTGGATGCCCCTGCCTTGGAGGCAGCACTTAAAGCCTCCGACATCGAGGTAGCTGCGCTGCTCCAGTTCTATCCTGCTGCAGTGGATTACCACAAGCGTTTGGAGGAGTATATGCAACAAGGCAACAAAGCACAGAGCGCATAGATAGAAAGGGAAATGTACCCTTGGCGGCTTGGCGTCTGCCGCGGCGGATGTTTAACTCTCGCAAAGTAGGGAAGACGCAAAGAAATAATTCCCAATTCTTTGCGGCTTCGCGGCTTTGCGAGATAATTTTTTAGCTAACTCCATCAAACCTCCACGCCGAGCTCACCGAGCAACTGCTCAAGGGCCTCACCTGGGAAGGAAAGTCCTACAGAACCTTGGTTGACGGCCTCCTTAAAGGCACGAATCGCCGCCAAAAATCCCCCTGGCAGACGACTCTGGGAGGAGTCAATCTTTAGGAATTGCTGAAGCTCATCGCTCCAAAAGAGGGAATGGTGCATCCCACTCAAAGGGGAACCCGAAAGACAGACCAAATACAAATCCCGATGCCCCGCAAACTCCTCAAAATACACCCCTGGGGCCTTTTCCTCCATGGCCTCCAGCAATGCACCCAAGGAATAACGAAACCCTCCAATATAAGCTCCTCCACTCCGCAAGAGATCTGGATACAAAAGGTAATATTCTGCCCGACTGAGTACCAGTTGCCGATTTGCAAATAGCAACTCCCGGTGCGGAGAAAACAACTCGTCAAATCGCTGTAGGGATTGGGTAAGCCGTGGAGAAGTAATCCACTTTGCATACACGCCTTCACTAAGCGTGACCTCATCGTCTACAATCTCGTAGGCATTGTCTCGGATCGTGGCCTTGGGCACCCAGGTCACTAGGGTATTTGCATCGAGCAGCAAGTAATCGGCTTCCCGCTCTCCTACGATTTGACAGGTGTAGTTGTCGGTACGCAGGCTCCAGCGCTGTTCGTCGAAAGGTAATTTTCTCCCGTATCGGGTAGTTAATGTTTTCATGGATTCCTCCTGGTTTTGGTGATGAATAAAACAGTTGAGCCCTTGAACGAAATTCAGGAGCTGGGTAAGTACACCAAGAAAAGAGGAGGTTTTGCAGGAAAACGTTTTTGGTCTGCAGGACCCACATCGTTTGACCACCGTGGCGTTTGACTCGGTTGGTACCAGTATCCTGGTTCTTGATGATAGGACAAAGGTAATCCATTTGAAAAATATAGCAAAAGAAAAT
>VGMU01000097.1 GCA_016866385.1 Bacteroidota bacterium | reverse complement strand
GCCTTGGTCTTGAAGGTAAGCTACCCCCGAGCGATAGCCTCCAGGACTCTCACTGGTATAAATGTTCACCTCTCCCAAAATTAGCAAGGCATTGGCAATTCGGTATTCAGGCTGAAGGTAATCCCCGCCCACCAGCACCAATCCTCCTTCTCCTGGAAGAGAAGTAGCAGCAAAAACTCCCTGAGAAGGCTCCCCTTGGAGCATGTCCGTCAATTCACGCACTTCCCAATCCTGGGTAGTGAAAGTATAGCGATGCAAGCGAGCTACCAATCCCCCTGTGGCAAATACCAGCCCTTCTTGAGCAGCAATCAAGGAGGAAGAACTCGCGGCAAAGGCCGCTTCTCCCGATACGGCCTCTGGCAGCTTGGGCAGGGAATGCCAACTCTTGCCTCCATCGAGGGTCTCCAAGACCATCCACTTCCCGCCTATGGGATCTCCCAAGACATAGCCACGCTTGGCATCTACAAATTGGATGGCATCAAAGAAGGCTTCTCCTCCTTCCTGATGCACTTTTTGCCAATTCTTTCCTCCATCTTCGGTACGGTAGATCACTGCAGGCTGTCCGGCTGAGGCTACTAGGGCGGTGTCTGCATTGAAGGCGTGAATGGAACGGAAATCTACCGTATCCAAGCCTGCTATTTTACCCCACAGCCAGCTACCCCCTCCATCTAGCGTTTTCAGCCAAGTACCTCCACTGCCACTGGCCCAGCACACCGATTCGGAAACGGGCGCCAGACCTCGCAAGGAAGCCTTGACTGGCGTTTGAAATTCCTTCCATTGGAGTTGCTGCGCCAGGGTCAGTGTTGTCCAAAATAAGCCCAAGAAGAGCAGGGCCAAGAATCTCATATGATATCCACTTTTCTATAGGCCTCTATAAGGGCCAGCTCTCCTTCTTTGCCTGGAAGGGCATTGCCATGCTCCATACCCAATACTCCGGTAAAGCCTTTTTTGTGGATGTACTGAAAGACATTGCCGTAATTGATTTCTCCTGTGCCTGGCTCCTTTCTTCCTGGATTATCCCCAATCTGGATATAGGCGATTTCAGACCAGGTTTTTTCCATGGTAGCGATCAGATTGCCCTCGTTGCGCTGCATGTGGTAGATGTCGTACAAGATCTTACAGGCAGGGCTTCCTACCGCCCTACAGATCATGTACGTCTGATCGGCATGGCGGAGAAACAAGTCCGGATTGTCGCTCAGGGGCTCCAAGACCATCACCAATCCATGCGGTTCTAGGATTTCCGCCCCTCGCTTTAGTGCATCGATGACATGTCCAGTCTGAACCCCAATCGGCAAATTCCGCTCAAAATACCCGGGTACTACGGTCATCCATTTCGCATTCACGCGCTTGGCGGCCTCCACAGAAGCTCGGCAAGTGGCTAGAAAGTTGTCCAGAAACTCCGCCTTGCCACTGGCTAAGGAAACTTTCCAATTGTCGCCTCCATCGATCACAAATACCCCCATATGCATCCCGAGATTCGCAAGGGTTTTCCCAATCAATTCCTGCTCGGCTACCGATCGCTTTAGGAGACCGTTATCTTCTAGGGAGCGAAACCCTTGATCTGCCATAAACTGTAGTTCGTCTACCAAGCCACCTGGGGCATGGTTTTTAAACATGCCAAAGTGAGGGGCAAAATCCAAGGTAAAAGGTGCTGCCTTTGCCTTTGTAGACGCCATGCTAGGAAAGCTCATGAGGCTGCTAGCTCCCAAAAGGGCCGTTCCGAGCCCCATTCGTTTAATAAATCCTCTTCTTTCCATGGCTTAGATCACTTTTGTTTTTCCGGGTATCGCGTGGGGGTAATACCCATCTGCTTGGGGAAGTACCTTGGGTAGCGCATCCCAGGCGAGGGTATCGGGGAATAGATCCACCTGCCCGTTGAGGGATTCCTCCCAGGTCATTACTTTCCCCGAGTAGGTAGCATAGCGACCCATGATGGCTGTCATCGTAGATTTGGCCGCATTTTCTGCATCTGCAAACTTATACTCTCCCTTGACCAGTGCCGCCCAGAGTTCATCATGCTCCTGTTGGTAGGGGTTGGGTTGGTTTTTCCTATCGTGGTCGTAAAGCACCTTGCCCTTCCAGTCGGTAAGCAGGCCGTGGTTGCCTGCACTGAGGTAGGCTTTCCCCAAGGTGCCTTGGAAAGATTCGTCTACTCGATTGGCCGCACCTGGGAAATGTCGGCATTCGGAGTGAATCACGCTGCCATCGGCATAGGTGAAGGTGAGTATGTGGTGATCAAAAATCTCTCCATGCTCTTTCCCGGTACGTACGGCACGACCACCAGTACCTTCTGCTTTGACTGGATAGCCATTTTTGGCCCAGTTGGCCACGTCTATGTTGTGTACGTGCTGCTCCACGATATGGTCACCACAAAGCCAATTAAAATAGTACCAATTGCGCATCTGGTATTCCATCTCCGTTTGCTCGGGTGTCCGCTGCTTTACCCAAACACCCCCATCGTTCCAGTATACCTGACCTCCGACTATGTCCCCGAGTACACCGTCCTGGATCCGCTTCATGGATTCCCGGTAGTTGTTTTGGTAGTGTCGCTGCAATCCCACCACCACGTTAAGCTTTTTGGCTTTGGCTTCCTCGGCCGCAGCGAGCACCTTCCTGATTCCAGCAGCATCGGTGGCTACAGGTTTTTCCATAAAAATCTGCTTGCCTTGCCGCACAGCCTCCTCAAAATGAGAGGGGCGAAAGCCTGGAGGAGAGGCCAAGATCACCACATCTGCTTCGGCGATGGCTTTTTTGTAGGCATCGAAGCCTACAAATCGCCTCTCCTGCGGCACATCCACCTTATCTTTGCCATACTTCTCAAAGATAGGTTTATAACTACCCTCCAACCTATCGGCAAAGGCGTCCGCCATAGCGACCAATCGGATAGGGTGTCCGGTATCAAAAGCTTGGAATACGGCGCCAGTACCCCTTCCTCCACAGCCAATTAAGGCCAACTTCAGGTGGTTTTGGGGCGATGCATAGGCTCCTGGTACCAAAAAGGAGGGAGCGAGCAGACCTCCCGTCAGCAGGGCGGAGGTCTTCATAAATTCTCGACGGTTGGGATTTTTTTTCATGGGGAGGTGAGTTTGGGTGTTAATAATCTACAAGTGGGGCTTGGGTATAGTAAGCTTCAATTTCTTCGGGAGAGGGCGTTATCAAAGGGCGCACCAAGCGCATCCCTACAAAGGGGGCTTCCGGAAACCACCATTGACTTTTTGGGATTTGTGGATCTATGCGCTTCCAGGCTGGATCCGATTTTTCCCTTACGGGAGAACCTAGCTCAGAAGACAGGCTGGCAAAGCTTCCCCCGCGAAGTACATGAGGGTACAATTTCCTGGCCAAATTCACCGGATTATTCGATTGGGAACGTGCATAAAAATCAGCTTCGTAATAATCAATGACCCATTCGGACACATTGCCGTAGAGGTCATAGACCCCCCAGGGATTGGGTTTTTTAGTACCCACCTCTTGGGTGCTTTGCCTGCTATTGTCAGCGTACCAAGCATAATCTCCCAGTGCTTCTTCATTGCTGCCAAAGAAAAATCGATCTGCTGATCCCGCCCTTGTGGCATACTCCCATTCTGCCTCGGTTGGTAGCCTGTAGAAAATTCCAGTCTTGAGGTATAGCCAATGGCAGTATTGAATGGCTCCATATTGGGTCATCCCTACGGCAGGTTTGCCTTCTTTACCCATCCCAAAGGTCATGTCTAGGTAGGGCAAACTGGGTCGCGAAAGCGCATCTACTCGTGCGGGAACCCCGCCTTCTGTGATGGTTTGCTCGTACTGCTTATCCAAAAACAATTCAAATGCATCCCAAGTGACTTCGTGAGTACCCATCCAAAAGGCATCAACCCTTACCGAATGCCGAGGCTTTTGATCTGAGGCAGACCCTTCATCTGATCCCATCCAAAATGCCCCTGCAGGAATTGGCGTCATGTCAAAGGAAAGTGAAGTACCAGGAATTTTTTGGGAGTAGGGTATAAAAATGGCGGAAAAATTGAGTTGAAAACTCATCGCTATCAAGCCAAGTAGAAAAAGGTATTTTTTCATGGATAGTCGACCGACATGAACCATTGAAAATAAGGAATTTCTCCTTCTTTGTATACCCCTTCTGGGGATAATTTGGAAGAAAGGCTAGGGCAGGTAGGATATGACAGCCTAGCAGGAGAAAAATTACATCCTTTTGACTACCTCCCTTTTGGGTAGGCGTAAGGACCACATTCCTCTGAGCTCACCTAGGGTATAAGTGGTGGCTTGGTCTTGGGGATAAAGTTGCTTAAGGGCCTTTGCCGTTGCATCGGCTACATCTTTTCCTGGAGCGCCATGGCATTGAAGACATAGGTTGCTGGAAATCAGAATTGGCTGGGTGTAAAGAAACACTTCTCCTCCTTGCACCTTTTGAATGCTAGGGTCGCTAGGAAGGTTATTTTCCGCGTTGTAGGCATAGGCATCCAATAGGGGAAGTTCCTCCGCATCTGGGCTATCTTGGGGATTTCTAGGCCGTGAGGAGACGCGACGTAGGGTAATGCCATGCTCCTTTTCTAAACCCTGAATCAGGGGGAGCGCATTGATCTTGCAAAAATCCAAGGCCCCTACTACTCCTTGGGAAGCTATCGCCTCCTGCAACTGGGCGCTCAACTGGGCCTGGGCCTCCAAGGTAATCGAATCTCCCCAGACCATGGCTTCTTGGAGGATCTCCACTTCGGTGAGTCGTTTTACCTCCATATTGCGATTGACTTCGTCAAAAGTTTCCTTGGATACCCGCTCTTGAGGACCGCAGGAGATCAGGAGGATTAGTGAGAGGAGGAGAAGGTTTTTCATGAGGTACGAAATACGAGGTACGAAATACGGAATTGAGTTGTACAAGGTACTAAGTACCAAGTACAAAGTAGGGATTCAAGTTGTACAAGGTACTAAGTACCAAGTACAAAGTAGGAATTCGAATTAGGACAAAAATTCTGCTTTCAAGAATTACGATACTTGATACTTGATACTCTTTCTAATGTCGAATGCTTATTGAAGAATGTCAAATCCTACCTATGGAATGTCGTACTGCGTAGCTCGTATTTCCTACTTTGTACAT
>VGMU01000096.1 GCA_016866385.1 Bacteroidota bacterium | reverse complement strand
GGTTACCTTTTTCTCGCGTAGCAAAAATAAACTTTGGACCAAAGGAGAAACTTCAGGCAATTTTTTAAAAGTAGTCAGTATGCAGGAGGACTGCGATGGGGATGCTATCCTCATCAAAGTCAAGCCATTTGGGCCTATTTGCCACACAGGAACGGACACTTGCTTTGCTGAAGTCAACAATTCTCAAACGGGATTTATTGACCAGCTTCGTGCGATCATCAAAGACCGTAAAACAAATCCTATCGAGGGCTCCTATACTTCCGGCCTTTTGGCAAAAGGAATTAATAAATTGGCACAGAAACTAGGAGAAGAGGCGGTGGAATTGGTGATTGAAGCTAAAGATTCCAATAAAGAACTTTTTTTAGGTGAGGCTGCAGATCTATTGTTTCACTACTTAGTTCTTTTGGAGGCCAAAGGCTATGAATTGGATGAGGTGGTCGAGGTACTCAAGCAACGGCATGGCAAATAGACTAAAAGGAAGGACAACAAAAAAGAGCTCGAAGTACTCGAGCTCTTTTTTGTTGGGGTATTTTCCGATTTAGAAAACAGGAAATTCTTGCTGCAAGCCTTTGAAAGCATCGATGATTTCCCAACTAGGCTTGTAGTAGGTGTCTTTCATCCTATTGCCCACAGTGCCAGTACGGATGTACTGTATGGCAGCGGCAAGACGTAGGTCTTTTACATCGCCCCAGGGAAATTGAGGGCTATCTCCTACTTTAAAATCGGCAGGGAATCCTTCAAAATATTCTGCTTTTCCAGCCGCATTGGCAATGGCAAAGGTGATGGGGACTACTTCCACATTGTTGGTCTGCAGGATACGGTTGTAACTAGACAGCGGAAAGGATCCCACCGGCTTTCCAAAAGTATTGTCTCCAATCAAGACCACATCCATGTATGGATCCAAGGCATTGATGATCAATTCTGAGGCAGAGGCTGAACTGCGTGAGGTCAGAAAAATCACACGAGTCAAGTTGATGCTGCCGATTTTAGTAAAGTTCTTCGACGTATTCTGAGCAGTTTTCAGATCATTCAACTTATTGGTATACATCAGTCTACCATTGTTGGAAGATTGAATCAGGTAATTGCAAATTTGTTCGGCTACAGCGACGGATCCACCCCCATTGTAACGAAGGTCAATAATCAACTCTTGGACTCCTTGATTTTGAAAGAATTCCATGCTCGTTTGTACCTCAGCACTGCGTGTAGGACTAAGTCCTGCAGTGGCTTTGAAACTTTGGTAGGCCCAGTAACCCACCTTTTTATTATCCACCTGAAGCACTCGCTGATCTAGAACAGAATTGGATTGGTATTCCGCTTTGATATTGGTACGGGTGGTGGTACTTCCGTCCGGGAGTTTGAAAGTAAACTTATTGATGATACCGGGATCAGGATTTCCTAATTTAAAATCATAGCCTCCTGTGGGCAATTTGTAATCGGCAATGGGCTTATCGTTGATTTGAATAATTTCCCATCCTCTTTTCCAACCGTCTTTTCCAGCAGGGGCCTCATCAAAAACAAAGGAAACAAAAAGCCTCTCGTCTGATGTAAAGGCAAACCCAAATCCATGACCTGCATTTCGCCCCACAAAGGAATTATTAAAAGCTTCTTGGGTAGTAATGTAAGAGAAACGGTCAATGGGCTTGTAAATGATGCCGTCAAGCAAGGCTTCGTTAGATGCATATTTTGTCAAATCAACCGTAGTGGGAAGCTGTCCGTTCCAGAAATACCATTCCCGCATCACATCTACAATCGCTTTCTTGACCTCATCTACCACCGGTTTGTCCGGAGTTCCCGTTGGCTCTTCCGCAGGTGTACAGGACCACAAGCCTATCCACAACCATGCACTAATCCAAATCAGTTTTCTCATAAGGGTATTTTTTATTTTAACGTGTAAATCTACTTCTTGTTTTACAATGCTATATCATATACTTTGACTGTTTTCCAAAATTTACTGTACCGAGCGATAAATTCCAGATGGATAGGATCATGTTGGTAGGCCGCTTGGCCCTCCAAAGAGTCAAAAAATAAGGTACAAGAGGCGTGAAAACTATGGTCTACCACCTCTCTTTTTTCGGTAGACGCAGGAACACCCTGATAAAACTGTATTACATCTTTGCAGCGCCCTAGCATGGGAACTGCATCAGTAAGGAATTCTTTTATATCCGACTCTTGGTGTAGCCAGAAGTAAACTTGGTGAATAATTTTTTGCTTAGGCATGGCGGTCGATGGATTGTAGTGAAGGGGAAGAAGACTTGCTGCGCTAGCAAGGCTCAAGGTTTGAATAAATTTCCGTCTAGATCTCAATTTAATTTCCTTAAAAGCTATACTGATGACGGCTTCGAATACCTAAATATAGAGATTCTACTTTTTACATAAAATGCAAGGAATCTTAATTAGGTAACCTAAGAATTTAACAAGAATTTAAAGAATACCCTTTATAAGTAAAGGGGCATGATTATCTCGAATAAGAAGAGGTTTAATCTTCCTTCTTGGCCATACGAGTACGCTCGTTTTCGTCCAAGTAGATTTTACGCATGCGGATAGACTTGGGTGTGATTTCCAAGTATTCGTCCTTTTGGATGTATTCCATGGATTCTTCCAAAGAAAAGCGCTTTGGAGGAGCGATTCGTACGTTGTCATCCGAACCAGAGGCACGCATGTTGGTCAATTTCTTTCCTTTCTGCACGTTGACTACGATGTCGTTGTCACGGGAATGTTCCCCGATTACCTGACCGGTATACAAGTCATCTCCTGGTTCGATAAAGAAGACCCCACGATCTTGTAATTTGTCGATGGCGTAAGCGGTACACTGTCCACCTTCCATGGAGATCAAAGAACCGTTGATTCTACCTGGAATGGGACCTTTGAAAGGTTCGTAAGCCGTGAAGCGGTGGTTCATGATCGCTTCGCCTTGGGTAGCAGTCAAGACATTGTTTCTTAGTCCAATCAATCCTCTGGAAGGAATTTTAAATTCAAGATGCTGTAAATCACCTTTCGGCTCCATCACCAAAAGTTCTCCTTTTCGCTGGGTAGCAAGTTCGATGACCTTTCCTGCGGTTTCCTGCGGCACATCCACCACCAAAGTTTCAATAGGCTCGCATTTGATACCGTCGATTTCTTTAAAAATTACCTGCGGCTGCCCCACTTGAAGTTCGTACCCTTCTCTTCTCATGGTCTCTAAAAGTACAGACAAATGGAGGATTCCTCGTCCATAGACTAAGAATCGGTCTTCAGAATCTGTAGGTTCTACTCTCAAGGCAAGATTTTTCTCTGTTTCCTTCATCAAGCGATCTCTCAAGTGTCTAGAAGTCACAAACTTACCTTCTTTACCAAAGAATGGAGAGTTGTTGATGGTAAACAGCATGTTCATGGTAGGTTCATCGATCGCAATTCGTGCCAATGGCTCTGGATTTTCTACGTCGGCGATGGTATCTCCGATTTCAAAATCTTCTATTCCTGTCACCGCACAAATATCTCCAGCGGTTACCGTCTGAACCTTATTTTTTCCTAAGCCTTCGAAGGTATGCAACTCTTTTACGCGCATTTTTTTGATCGAACCATCGGCTTTACAAAGTGCAATCTGCTGGTTTTCAGAAATACTTCCTCGAGCAATCCTTCCTATGGCAATCCTTCCCACGAAGTTGGAATAATCTAAGGAAGTGATCTGCATTTGTAAGCTTCCTTCGCTGATTTTTGGCGCTGGAATGTAGGTGAGTATAGCGTCTAGGAGAGGGAAAATGGAGTCGGTGGGATTTTTCCAATCGGGACCCATCCAATTTTGCTTGGCCGATCCATACAGGGTTTGAAAATCCAACTGCTCTTCGGTAGCATCCAAATTAAACATCAATTCAAAAACCGCCTCATGCACTTCATCGGGCCTACAATTTTCCTTGTCCACCTTATTTACGATAACGATAGGGGTGAGGCCCAGTGCCAAGGCTTTACCAAGGACGAATCGGGTTTGTGGCATGGGACCTTCAAAAGCATCCACCAGGAGGATTACTCCGTCAGCCATTTTCAATACGCGTTCTACTTCACCTCCAAAATCGGCGTGACCTGGAGTGTCGATGATATTGATTTTATGATCCTTGTATCGAACCGATACGTTTTTGGAAAGGATGGTTATTCCTCGTTCCCGTTCGAGATCGTTGTTGTCCAGGATAAGGTCTTCAAATTGTTGATTTTCCCTAAAAATTTTTGAAGCATGTATGATTTTATCGACTAGGGTAGTTTTGCCGTGGTCAACGTGCGCAATGATGGCGATATTCCGAATATTCTGCATGATTTGCCTTTTTCAAGGCGCAAAAGTACGAATATTATTTGGGAATAAGGTTATCTGCCTATGAAGTTTCTGAGAGCAAAACAAGAGTATCTAGTTTGGATATCTACATTCTGCTTGCTAAACTGAATAAAAAAAAGGTAATTCCAATTCAAAATAATGTCAGTTGATGTTTAAATTTTTACTACTGCTTTCCCTAATCTTGGCCTTGATAAGTATTCCACTTGCTTGGCTCTTTGGGTCAATTGGAGCAGGAATTACCTTGGTGCTTTTTTGGTGGGTGCTTGCGCTCTGCTTTCGGCTTAGAAACTCCTCAGCGCCATATAGTTTTCCCATGCTCATCCTAGGAGTAGTGACCTTGGCTATGTTTTTTCCAAAGCCCTTTCTGGAGGTAGGAGGATTTACTCTTACCGGTTTGATTAACCCCTTGATTCATGTGATCATGTTTGGGATGGGAGCCACCTTAAGTTGGAAGGATTTTGCTGCTATTGCAAATAGTCCAAAATCAGTTGCCGTAGGAATTTGTCTGCAATTTACCCTCATGCCTATGGTGGGGTTTGGCTTAGCAAAAATCAGTGGCTTGGCACCGGAGGTAGCTGCAGGGATCATTTTGGTAGGGTGCTCACCTAGCGGTACAGCTTCCAACGTAATGGCTTTTTTAGCGAGAGCCAATGTAGCCTTATCCGTGACCTTAACCACCATCATCACCCTGATGGCTCCTTTCATTACTCCCGTTTTGATGAAATTTTTAGCTGGCCAGTTTATTGAAATTGATCTTCTCAAGATGATGTGGGATATCCTAAAAATCATTTTGCTACCCGTGGGAGCGGGCCTTGCGGTAAATCACTTTTTGAAGAAAAAATCAATGGGTTTGGACGCCATCCTTCCTGGAGTTTCCATGGCGGGTATTGCCATGATTATTTTGGTCATCACGGCAGCAGGAAGGGATAGCTTACTTCAAATGGGCCCCA
>VGMU01000095.1 GCA_016866385.1 Bacteroidota bacterium | reverse complement strand
ACCGTGGATCTCGTCAAAAACCAAAAGATCCATTTGATTCATCCAGAATCCATGGCCTCCAATCAGGTAATGCCTGCCCTCAATAACCAAGGGAGTAGCGCTACAGGTATAACCTCTGTTGAAGTAGAGGTACATTTTTACCAACTCATCCCCTTCAATGCGGTACAGATCAAAGGTACAGGTGACGATCGCGTACATCACCCCTTCGAACTCATAGAAAAAATAGGAATGGGGAGCCTTCTCGTAAATCACATCCAAAGAGTCTAGCACAGCAGCAGAGATCCTTCCCTCTAAAAAATCTGTGCTGCCACTTTTTTTCCATTCCTTGGTAAAAGTTTTAAACCACAAAAAATCATTGGCCAAGCCTTGTTCTACTTGTAAACAATTCAAAAGAATAACCAAAAGGAAAATTTTCTTCAACATAGCGATTTCCTATTGCATGGGGTCATCTAAAGGAAGGTAGGGAGAGAAAATGACAAGCTCAGGAAAAAATAAATTTAAATGTATAACGTATAAATTCTTAAAATTTTTATGTTTAATTAGCAATCAAATTTTTGTTACCTATTGTTACTTACTTAAAAATAAGATGATTTCTTTTCTTTTGTGGACCCAAGGAGAGTCATTTCTTTTGATCCTAAATAAAAAAAAGAAGGAGCAAGGCTGTGCCAAAGACACTAAAACAACAGGCTTTCAGAAGGACAAAGTACGCTGTAGAATTAATCACTGAGGACAGTTTAGCGATTTCCTTCCTCCAATGGCCAGAGGCAACAGGGACAGCCATAGAAAAGCACTACCTAGCACAAAGCTTTCAGTTCGAGCAAAGCTACGCTAGGCATTGAAAGAAAGGTATAGGCTTGGCACCTCCCATTCATTTTTTCTTTTGAAGCAGTTTCTGATGTATTTCAAAAAGCACAGCGGTAGGAATTTTGATCACTTTTCGATCGTAAGTCATCAGGCCATTCGTTTCAATTTCTACGTCCGTGGTCTGTGTATAGACTGCAGCTGCTAATCCTTTGGAAATCAATTCCTTCAAATCCTCAACCAAGGCTCGGTACCGCGCTTCCAATTCTTCTTGAGACTTGAAACTCTGATACCCCCAATTGTCTTTTTGCTGCCAAGTATGCCTCCCTATGGGCAGTCCAAGTCCTCCGTATTCTCCCAAGACCAAGCAACTATTTGAGCCAAAAATGGCAGGATCAGGTATCACTGGGTCGGGGTAGTTATGTAAGTCCAAAATATCCCCCACGACACGATTGCCCTCCAGTTCAAAGTTGCCCCCGCTAGCGCTGTTGATCAGGCGTGTGGGATCCAATTCGCGAGTGAGCGCGGTGATTTCTTTGGTCTTGAACTGACCCCAGGCCTCATTGAAGGGAACCCAGACCACAATGGAGGGGAAGAATTTCAGTTCCTCTATAATTTCACTCCACTCCGTGGTAAAGATTTTTTCGCTAGCGGGGGTCCTTTCCCTATTCATTCCTTTTCGGATGACCCCAGGACGTATTTCCCACCTATTCCCCATATCTCCACTAGGCATGTCCTGCCAGACCAGCATCCCCAGCCTATCGGCGTGGTAGTACCAACGGGCCGGCTCCACTTTGACGTGCTTGCGGATCATGTTGAAGCCCATTTCACGCGTTTTTTGAATATCAAACAGCAAGGCTTCGTCCGTAGGAGCCGTGTACAAACCATCTGGCCACCAGCCCTGATCTAGGGGCCCGTAGTGAAATACCTCTTCCCCGTTGAGCATCATCCGTTGGTGCCCATGGGCATCCTTGGCCATCCGTATGTCTCTAAAAGCTGCATAGCTGCTCGCCTCATCCAAAAGATTTTTTCCTTGGTACAACGTGACACGCACCTGATAAAGGAATGCGTCACTTGGAGACCAAGGTCTAGGAGAAGTCAAGTGGATTTGAATCGGCTCTCCTAACTTGGCAGACTTAGTTTCTGAAAATCCTTGTGGATCCGTCAAGTTAATTTGTACCGTTAAGTCTTGACGATTGCTTTGAATCTCAGGACGAAAAACCAAAATCTGATTTTCCCAATCCGTTCTAGAAGTAAGTGCAGTAATGTGCTGAATCGGGACGGTCTCCAACCAGACGGTTTGCCAAATTCCAGTCACTGGCGTATACCAAATTCCCCGGGGCTCTTGCACCTGCTTGCCTCTGGGCTGTGGCCCTGCATCGGAAGGGTCCCAGACGCGAACCCGAATCCTTTGCTTGTCTCCTGGGAGAAGTAAATCCGAAATATCTAGGCTGAATCCGTCAAAGCCTCCTTGGTGACTTCCGGCAGGCTTTCCATTGACCCATACTTCAGCTTCCCAATCCACTGCCCCAAAATGGATAATTGTACGCCTATTTTTGCGATCCAATTGAAGTGAAACTTCGCGTTCATACCAAAGTTCTTGGTCTGGACCCACCTTCAGTTGAACTCCAGAAAGTAGGGATTCGACGGCAAAGGGTACTGTAATCTTGCCTTGAAAGCCTGCCTCTGGAGTTGTTCCCTTGGGTAAAATGGCATAATCCCAAGGACCATTCAGATTTTGCCAAGAAGTCCGAACCAGTTGCGGCCTTGGGTATTCAGGTAATGGATTGGCAGGATCCACCTCCTCCGTCCACTGGGTTTTTAAGGTTTGGGTATACCCACTAGTCAGATTCAGGAGCAGGAGCAGAACAAGAGAAAATAGAGGTTTCATGGGGGTGGACAGAAAGGTAAATAGCCGCTTCGAATGTTTAATCTAAGCAAAAATCTCGATTTCCCTTTCTTTAGAAATGAATCAGGAGGGAGAGAGATTTAGCTTCCCCATCAATGGCCTATATGTTCTAGGAAAGGGCAAAAATACGCGCTACCCCTAGCAAGAGGTAGCGCACTTTTATTTAGGCAGGATCTAGAAGTTAAAAATCTGGGACTACTTACTCCACCGTCACCGACTTGGCGAGATTTCGCGGTTGGTCCACGTTGCAACCCCGCATCACGGCAATATGGTAGGAGAGCAGCTGCAAAGGTACCACAGCCACCAAGGGGGTAAAGGCTTCGTGAGTCGCTGGAATCTCGATCACATGGTCCGCCAAGGCCTTCACTTGGGTATCTCCTTCGGTGACCACTGCTACAATCTTCCCCTTACGGGCTTTCACTTCCTGAATGTTGCTCACTACTTTTTCGTAGGAGCTGTCCTGTGTAGCAATAAAGATCACCGGCATCTCCTCGTCTATCAAGGCAATAGGTCCATGCTTCATCTCCGCTGCAGGATAGCCCTCCGCATGGATGTAAGAGATCTCCTTCAACTTCAAGGCTCCTTCCAAGGCCACAGGGAAATTGTACCCTCTGCCCAAGTACAGCATGTTGCGCGCGTCTTTGTATTCCGCGGCAATCTGCTCAATCAGCGCATTGGATTGAAGCGCCTTTTCTACCTTGGCTGGTACAGCCGCCAGCTCATGCAGAAGTTGGATATAGGTGCTTTCTGCCAAGGTGCCTCTCTGGTAGCCTAGCTTCAGCGCCATCATGGCCAAGACAGAGATTTGGGCTGTAAAAGCCTTGGTAGAGGCCACCCCTATCTCCGGGCCCGCATGCGTGTACGATCCCGCGTGGGTATTTCTAGGGATGGACGAACCCACCACATTGCACACCCCAAAAATGGTTGCCCCGCGGGATTTGGCCAGTTCTATAGCTGCCAAGGTATCGGCAGTCTCCCCCGACTGGGAGATGGCAATCACAAAGTCTTTTTCATTGACCACAGGATTGCGGTAGCGAAACTCAGAGGCATACTCTACCTCTACAGGAATTCGGGCAAACTCCTCAAACAAGTACTCCGCTACCAAGCCGGCATGCCAAGAAGTCCCGCAGGCGGTGATGATGATGCGCTCCGCATTTTGAAACTTGTTCATGTACTCTCGAAGTCCCCCAAGCACCAATCTACCCGACTTCGCATCCAGTCGCCCCCGTAGGCAATCGGCGATAGACTTGGGCTGCTCGTATATTTCCTTGAGCATAAAATGGGAGTAGCCCCCCTTTTCTATGGCCTCCAACTCCATCTCCAACTGGTTGATGTAGGGGTTGGTCGCCACGTTTTCTATGGTCTTTACCTGAAGAGCTCCTCCTCGAATCACCGCAATTTCGTAATCATCTAAGTACACTACCTTATTGGTATACTCAATGATGGGTGTCGCATCTGAGGCAACGAAGTATTCTCCTTCCCCCACGCCTATGACTAGGGGGGAACCCTTTCTTGCCGCTATCAGCGTGTTGGGCTCTTCCAAATTAATCAATACAATGGCATAAGCCCCTACCACTTTGTGCAAGGCTAGCCGAAGCGCCTCCTCTAGGGAACAATTATTGTGTAGATAAATGTCTTCGATGAACTTGACAAAAACCTCCGTGTCGGTTTGACTTTGGAAGGAATATCCTTTCATCAAAAGGTCTTTTTTAAGCACCTCGTAGTTTTCAATGATCCCGTTGTGGATCATGGCAAAGCGCTCGGAAGAAGAATAGTGGGGGTGCGCATTGATGTCATTGGGTTCCCCATGGGTCGCCCAACGGGTATGGCCTATACCTACCTTGGCACGAATAGCTCCATTTTCTTCTAGGTGCTTTTCCAGCTCGGCTACTTTACCCTTTTTTTTGTAAATGCTGAGCCCTTTTTGATCGATGAGGGCCACGCCCGCAGAGTCATAGCCTCTGTACTCAAGTCTGCGTAAACCCTTGATGATGATGGGAAGAGCATCTTGCTGCCCCACGTAAGCGACAATTCCACACATAGCTAAAAATTAAAAAACAGTTGGTTAACAGTGCTGCAAAGAAACAGGAATCGTGCCAAATAACATGCCCTAGGAAAACAAAAAATTACTAGAATATGAATTTCCTTTAAGAGAAGGTATTACTTTATCTTAGAGTATATAACGGTCACTTTCACCTTGTCTTTAGAGACTTTAAACTGCCGTAACGACCGTTTAAAATCATCTCCCGTATTGGGGGTGATGGCATAGAGCAACCAATCTTGACGCTGCAGTTGCTTTTTGTAGAGCGCATTGAAATAGGAGGAAATACCCGCACGCTGCCATTTCTGGGTTGATTCAAAGTTGATCAGGGCTACCGAAGGAAAAAAATTGTTGGGTACCAGCTTCCCTTTATCGTCTTCGATGACTTGGGGCTGCCCGTCCCCCTGCACGTGAAGTTCGGACTTATTGATAGAACTGAGTAACACCCGATTTTGTGTATCTACAAATTTCATCACCATACCTGAAATGGGGCTTTGCCCCTCACCTTGGTCCTCAATGGGCCCTAAAACAAAATTGACTTGATTGAATACCACCCCTGAAAGCGTGTCCAAAAAAGCATCTAAGGGGCGGGTATTGATGCGCATGGCCA
>VGMU01000094.1 GCA_016866385.1 Bacteroidota bacterium | reverse complement strand
CAAGCCGAATTGGTCGTAGGAATTTGTGCAAAAGGAGCTTCCGAGTATACCAGAAAACAAATCGATGAACTAACTGAATGGATCAAGCGTCCTCAAATTGGGGCGAAAGGAATGATTTATCTCCGCTACAACCTGGACGGCTCCTTAAAATCCAGTGTAGATAAGTTTTATGCAGAAGATCAACTGAAGCGCTGGGCGGATGCTTTTGAAGCCACCCCAGGGGACCTCATGCTGATCTTGAGTGGAGAGGCAAAGACCACACGAAAGCAGCTTTCAGAACTTCGACTAAAAATGGGAGAAGATCTCGGGCTCCGAGACCGATCCATGTTTAAACCTTTGTGGGTGATAGATTTCCCATTGTTGGAATGGGACGAGGAAACGCAACGTTTTCATGCCATGCACCATCCTTTTACTTCTCCAAAAAGAGAAGATATCCCCTTGCTGGAAACGGACCCAGGGGCTGTCAGGGCCAATGCCTACGATTTGGTGATCAATGGAGTAGAAGTAGGAGGAGGCTCCATACGCATCCACGATAGGGCTACCCAGCAACTTATGTTTTCTCACTTAGGATTTACTGAGGAAGAAGCCCAGAAGCAATTTGGATTTTTGATGGAGGCTTTTGAATATGGAGCTCCTCCACATGGAGGTATCGCCTTTGGTTTTGATAGGCTATGCGCCATCTTTGGAGGATCTGATTCTATCCGTGATTACATCGCTTTCCCTAAAAACAATTCAGGCAGGGACGTGATGATTGATACCCCTAGTACCCTAGCGAATGCTCAACTCGAGGAGCTTTCTATACAAGTAGCTTTGAAAAAATAGGGCTAAAGAGATGCATGGTTATAGGAGGGGCTTACCGCAGGGGAGCCCCTTTTTGATGCTGGCTAATTACATGTGCACGTATCCCCATCACCAATAGCAGTTGCGCTGTGGCATAGGTGCCCATCACTAAAATATCTGCTTCGGGGAATTTTTGGTAGAAACGTGCTAAGGCTAAAATCCCATCCGAGATTAGAAAGAACAAAGCACCTGCAAAGACTTGCCAAAAGGAGGCGGGGTTCGTTTTTTGAAATCTATCTCTGGCGGTAGTCACCATGCCCACCAAGACAACCATGTAGGCGATTACGGGAATCTTAAGTCCTCCAAGATTAGGATAGATGAAAGAAAAAATAATTGCTGCGAGTAGGTAGATGGGAAGATTGTAAAAAAAGCCACGAATGAGGTGACTGGAATCGGGTTGCTCGCTTGGGATTTGAGCTACTTTAAATCCTAGAATATAGCATAGGTGAGCCATTAAAAAAGCACCCAAACCGTAGATAAATAGCTCATTCCAGAGAAGGAGAATATCTCCTAGGCATGAAAAAATCAAGGCTGCTAGGATGGTTTTCCTTAATAAGGTAAAAGAAATGGCTCGGGTAAGGAAATAGAAGTAGAGAACCAAGCTTCCAAGAATCAATGGTTTGGAATACATCCTGTACGTTAACTCTTGTTCTAGAATGAAGCCTAAGTCTGCAATGGTGGCAATCAAGAAGAGGTAAAGCCAGAAGATGTGTTTGTCTTTCAAAGGAATAGCTATGATTTTTTTAAAAGTATCAAAAAAAGTTTCAAGAGACCTTCTTTCTACTGAATTTAAATAGAAAACCTCCAATTTAAACAATAGAAGGTCCTTTGGATTTAAACAAGGTTTTAAAAGCTTGAAAGAAGGAATCCATCGAAAATATAGAAATTTCAAAAAAAACATAAAAAAAATTTGGCGCTTGCATTACGCTTTCGTTAAAAAATGTAAAATTTGGCAAGGGAAATTTAACCGAGAATTTTAGTTACCCATTTCTAGTAAGCTTACCTTTGCAAAAAGTCTTAAACACAAAACCAACTTTACCTAAAAACCTAATTTTATGAGGCAAAATTTACTGAAGAATTTGCTAGCCGTATTCCTTCTTGTATTGAGCACAGGATTAGCAATGTCACAGGGTGTTACCACTTCCGGTATTACGGGAACGGTCACCGAGGCCAACGGACAGCCGCTTCCAGGAGCGAATGTGGTTGCTACTCACCTTCCATCTGGAACGCGATACGGTGCAGTATCCAATGTAGAAGGAAAATATTCTATTCCTGGTATGCGTGTAGGAGGACCTTACCGAGTTTCCGTTTCTTTTATCGGATTCGCTACACAGGATATTGATGGATTGATTCTTTCCTTAGGTACGTTTTCTAATGTGAACGTTTCTTTGAAAGAAGACGGTCAAGAACTTTCTGAAGTGTTGGTAACTGCCACCAATAGTTTGTTTTCCAGCGAGCGAACTGGAGCCAATACTTCTATTGACAATAGGACATTGAACAAGCTTCCAACTATCTCTAGAAGCATCAATGATTTTACCCGATTGACCCCACAGTCTAATGGACAGTCTTTTGCAGGGCAAGATTCAAGATTGAACAACATCACTGTTGACGGTTCGTATTTCAATAACTCTTTCGGATTGGGATCTGGTTCCAACCCTGGAGGTAGAACAGGTGTTTCCCCCATTTCGTTGGATGCTATCGAGCAAATTTCAGTAAACGTAGCCCCTTATGACGTGAGACAAGGAAACTTTACTGGTGCTGGGGTCAACACAGTAACTCGTTCCGGTACCAACGAAATAACTGGATCTGCATATTATTTCTGGAGGAATAATAACAACGTAGGAAAAGAAGCAGGAGAAAATGCTTTCAATCCTGGGGATTTTACTTACAAACAAATGGGTTTCCGCGTAGGAGGTCCTATCATCAAAGACAAACTGTTCTTCTTTGCTTCTTATGAAGATGAGCAAGAAGCTAGACCTGGTACCACTTGGAGAGCTAATAGAGGCGGCGAGCCTATCACTGGTAATGTTACCCGTGTTTTGGCTTCTGATTTGGATGGTTTGAGCAGCTACCTGAAGCAAAAGTACAATTACGAGACAGGTCCCTACGAAGGATACGACAACGAGACTCTTGGAACGAAATTCTTAGTAAAATTTGACTACAACATCAACGACAAAAACAAGCTGAGCTTGAGATACAATCACTTGGATTCATCTACAGATGTGTTGATGTCTGGGTCTTCTTCTTTGGGATTTGGAAGCAGAAACTTTAGACCAGAAGCACTTAACTTCCAGAATTCGAACTACAGCATCATGGAAAATATCCGATCTGTTGTAGCAGAATTAAATACTAGGATAGGTTCTAATATGTCTAATAACTTAATTGTTGGATATACCTACCAGGACGAAAGCCGTGGGTACAAGGGAGAATTTTTTCCTATGGTAGATATATTGAACAATGGCGCAACCTATACTTCATTTGGATTTGAGCCATTCACTCCAAACAACGAATTGAGATACAAGACTTTTCAAGTGCAGGAAAACTTGCAAATCTTTGCTGGAAATCATACCATTACCACGGGATTCAGCTATGAAAACTACCAGTCTGAAAACGTATTCTTCCCAGGTTCTCAATCAATTTATGTTTACAATTCCTTAGCTGATTTTTACAAGGATTCAGACAATTTCTTAGCCAATGGCAATGCAGTTGCTTCTGGGGTAAACTTGAGAAGATTCCAAGTTAGATGGAATAACATCCCTGGATCAGAAAAACCCATTCAACCTTTGGAGGTAAATTATGTTGGGGCTTTCATTCAGGACGAATGGCAGGCTAGAACCAATTTGAAATTTACTGTAGGTTTAAGAGTGGATGTTCCTTATTTTGAGCAAACCGCGCTTAGAAATAAGGAAATGGAGTCATTCTATTTCAGAAATCCTGCTGGAGCGTTTGTAAACTTTAGAACAGATAAACTACCAGAGGCCAACTTACTTTGGTCACCTCGTGTAGGTTTCAACTGGGATGTGTTTAACAATCAGAAGACTCAAATTCGTGGTGGTTCTGGTATTTTCACAGGTCGTCCAGCTTACGTTTGGATCTCTAACCAGGTCGGTAATAATGGTATTTTGACTGGTTTTGCACAGTTTGATAATACGACCACCAGACCTTTCAATCCTGATCCCGATAAATACAAGCCCACTACGGTAACTGGTGCGCCAGCTTCTTCTTACGAACTAGCTCTTTCCGAGTCTAACTTTAAATTCCCACAAGTGTGGAGAACAAACATCGCGGTGGACCAAAAATTACCAGCTGGACTTATTGCAACTGGTGAATTTATCTACAACCAAGACGTGAATGGAATCGCTTATTACAATGCAAACTTGCCAGTGCCTTTCTCTCAGTTTAACGGCCCTGACAACCGTGCAAGATGGAATGCGCCTTCCAACCCCAACCGTATCAATGCTAAAATTCCGAATGCGGTTACCTTGTCAAATCAAGCAATCGGTTTCTCTTGGGTAGCTTCCTTCTCTTTGGAAAGACCATTTACCAATGGACTTTTCTTGAAAGCAGCTTACAGCTATGGAGAATCTAAGAATACGGTAGATCCTGGATCAATTGCTGCGGGTACTTGGTTTAATAACCCTATCAAATCGGATCCAAATAATCCTGCTCTTGGTTATTCTTCCAACTTCATGGGACATAGAGCTTTTGCAACTGCGAGCTATACCAAAGATTTCTTCAAATTTGGTAGTACATCCATCTCCATTTATTGGGAAGGTAGAACTATCGGTAACGCGAGCTATGTATTTGGTGGTGACTTAAACAACGACGGGGGTACATCCAACGACTTGATTTATATACCTAAGACTACCGCTGAAATGAATTTCCAAGCCTACACTGCTTCTGGAAAGACTTTCACTGCTGCTGAGCAGGCGGCTGCTTGGGAGGCTTACATTCAGCAGGATAAGTACTTGAGAGCTAACCGTGGCAAGTATGCAGAAAGAGGAGCGGTAATCATGCCTATGGTTTATCGTGCGGACCTTTCTTTTGCGCAGCAATTGTTCACCAATATCGGAGGAAAGAAAAATACTTTAGAATTCCGTGTGGATATCTTGAACGTAGGTAACCTACTTGATTCTGATTATGGTGTAGGAAAGACTTTCAACTCTACTCAGCCTTTGGTAGTGCCTTCTTCTACGCAAGGTGGACCTGCAAGTGCTGACGGTAGACCTCAGTACAGATTGAGAAACTTTGGCACAGATTTAATTACTTCAACCTACAGAGCTACCGCTGGTGTATCTGACGTATGGAGAATGCAGTTTGGTTTAAGATATATCTTCAACTAATCTAAATTTGAATAAGCTGAAAGCGCTCCGAACTTCGGAGCGCTTTTTTTTGTTCTATACTATAGGGGTTTAAATCTTAAATTTTTTACTTCTTTCGGGGATATCCCGCATATTTTCCATTGATGTCAATCATTTACCTTCCCTACGTTTTTCTCAATAAAATGATAATACTGTGGTATATTTGTGGCCCAAT
>VGMU01000093.1 GCA_016866385.1 Bacteroidota bacterium | reverse complement strand
GGGCACCCATTCCCCAAACCCATTATCAGATTGATCCCAAAGCTTAAAATTTGAAACCTTATTGCTAAAATAAGGGTATGTACTAATACCCCAAGATATGTATAATTCACCTGTAGCTACTACTAAATCAGGATATCCATCATTATTTAAGTCACCAATATCTCCACTATGGTTATACCTTAACTCAGGCGTAATATTATCCAATGATTTTAACTCGTATTTACCATTCCCAACAGATAATACTATTCTTATTGGTTGAAGGGGGTTTGTGGAAACAACATCGTCTCCATGATCTAAGATGACTACATCAGTATATCCATCTTTATTTATATCCATAGAAATTGATCTTCTTTGATTTCCACCAAAGTGTGTTATTGATGTTGAAAACAAATTTTTATTTTCAAATGTAAATGTGACAGGGTTCCAAATATACCACTGGGCATTATCAACCACTTTAGAATTAAAAGACCCAGTACCTGGATTGAAAATATCAATCCATCCATCATTATTAAAGTCTCCAGGGATGAGTTGCGGTAAAAAATTTGATAAAACCTGCCCATTTGGAAGTTTGTTGAATTTATGAGCTATGACATCCCAAACGATACCACAATCTCTCCAATAATTTATTTCATCTTGATTTAGCAAAGGTTGATTTACCTTATATCCTAAAAATTTGAACACCGCAATGACATTCTGTGCTTTCTCCACTTTAACAGTTTTTGGGATTTCTTTACCAGTTAAATCTCCAGCCCATTCAACAAACCCCCAACCTTCTTTAGGTTTTGGAGTCAGTTCTACAACTGTTTGAAATGGGTACTCTTTCCCAGCTGGGTTAAAAATCACTTTTTCTTCAACAGTCCCTTCACCCTCAATGGTTACCTTCAAATCAAAATTTCTTCTTTTGAACTTGGCAGTAACATTTTTCTCCTTATCCACAAGAATCCTTTTTGGCACTTCTTTTCCCGCCAAGTCAACTTCCCAACTATCAAACTCCCAACCATCATTTGGCTTAGGAGTAAGTTCAACAGTAGTGCCATGAGGATATTCTCTACCTGATGGGTTTGTTATAACTTTTTCTTCTACAGCACCTTCACCTACTATTTTGATATTCAATGGGTAATCTCTTTTTACGAACACACCAACTATGTTCTTATTTGCTATCATAGCAATTTGAAGTGGCGTAGTATTACCAACTGCATCACCTTCCCACTGCTTAAATACCCAATTAGCATTAGGTTCAGGAGTGAGTGTTACTTGAGAGCCTTCCACATAATTCGATTCTTGAGGAGCTATACTAATTTTCCCGCCTTCTGGAGGTGAAATAGTTGTGGTCAAAGTATAGGTAGGAATCGGCTCTTCAACCTCACATGAAAAAATACCTGCTAAAATAATTATAACCCCCGAAAACCATTTTGCAAAAGAAAATTTAGAAGATAAATTCTTGTTGAATATTTTCATATTTATGATTTATTTTTCTTGAAACAAAAAATACTAGTTTCAAGGTATTCAAAAAAAGAAAAGTTGAAAAATTGTACAGGATTTTATCGTTAATATTGTTTAAGAAATACATTCTTTATCTAGACTTTTACAATGGCAGCCAGTTTGTAATATTAGAGAATTTTTCCTCTTTTTCATTCTTTTTTTTGCAAATTCCTTCTCCCTATTTCCAGAATTTTTTTCAATTTTTTTTGCAAGTCGAATTTTACTACAAAATCTATTTCTGAAAAGAATAAAAAAGGAACGGAAGGAATTAAAGAAAATTTCAATAACCCCTTTTCAAAAACGTTAAATTGATTGATTTTAAGAGGTTTTTTGTTCAAAAAATTGAAAAAATAAAGGCACAAAAAAAGCCGATTATTTCTAATCGGCTTGCTCCCCCTCTTGGGCTCGAACCAAGGACCCCATGATTAACAGTCATGTGCTCTAACCAGCTGAGCTAAGGAGGAATGGTTATGACGCTCCCTTTCGGAAATCGTGTTGCAAATGTAGACGGAGTAGGTTTTTTTTCCAAATGCAGTATGCAAAAAAACTTTGCTTTTCTTTCCCTTGCTGAGGTTCTCCTTCGCAGTCAAGCACTTATTTCCTTTCAAGGCACCAAAACAAAACTACATCAGGGCAAATTTTCCCTTACCAAGCCCCAATCTTTCCATCCATCCAAGACGCACGAGCCGTCAAATAGGCCTTCAAGTTTTGTACCGCCTGATCGTGATTCACGCCCAAGCCCTGATCCCACAATTTGTAGTTGCGTGCCACCGCACCATTCTTGTTGAGCACCTGTACCGCATCGTCTACTACCTGCTGCATGGCCCCAGTACTCAGTTCATTGCCCCGCAGCGACTGCCAGCGTACCTTCACCGCCTGACGAAATACAGGATCCTCCAGCAAGCGCGGCCACCAAAACGGCACCATCCAGGGGTCTTTGTCCACATAGGTGTTGTAATTGGCTACCCAATCGTTCATCGGAATCCTTCCCCCCTCATCAAATCCGATGTTCATGTCCCAAATCGGACCCATGGCCAGCTTTCCATCCCGGTCCTTCTGCAAAAACGTACTGATCCGGTAGGCATCCACATTTCGGCATAACTCAGTCAAAATAAAGAAATCCACAAAGGTGGACAGCTACATAAAGTTAGTGTAGGTGCGTGTGGTACCCGCAAAATTATCGGTCAGCAAGGCACGCTCAAATTGATCGATGTAACCTGCGATGTAGGTCTTTTGCGCAGCGGTGATCTCCTCGGCCTTGGGGTATTCGTAGAGGAAGTAAGTTTCCAGGTACTGCTCAGGATGGTAAGGTGCCTGATAGGCTGGAAAGGTGATCTCCTTTTTATTAATGTCGTAGCGGCTGCGGAAACTGTTGGCTGCCGTGTAGCGGGCATCATCGTCCCAATTGTTCATGAAGTAGGAATTGGGTTTGCCACTGTGCTCTGGCCCCGCATCCGCCTTATCAATCTTCAAAATATAGCCCCCGGTCAGGTTGGTTGAAGTGGCATTCAAGGACTTGATGTTGATTCGGTTGCTATCGCGCTTCAGCTTTTCACAGAAAAAATACACCCCCTGGTACTCCCCATTCACTTCAATCTCCACAAACTGTCCCCGACTGGCGTACTTTCCAATGCGGCGGGACAGCTCGTAGCCTAGGTAGTTGTAAATCAAACTCTGATCCATCAGGTACTTGTCCTTCAGGTTGACCACATGCCCGATCAGCCTCCAGTCTTCCTCCAGGGGCATTCCCAAAAAGGACACATCCACCCCTGCACCAGAAGCATCCACGGTCTCTACATTGTAGCCTTTTTTGTCGGAGAGTCGAAAAGAGGTCTTGCCTCGGTACTCCAAGGTGATGCCTTGGGTTTGCACCAACTTTTTTTGTTTGTACAACTTCAGCGTAGCAGGCACTGCAGGCTCGTAGAGCACTTCTTTGCCCTGCGTATCGATGACGAGGTAGGGCAACTCGCTTTGCCCTGTATCGAAGGCAAAGACCTGTCCATCATCCCCTTTGGAGATAGGAACGATTTCTTACTCCTGGCAGGAAACAAAGAGAAAAAAGGAAAGAACAAAAAGAAAGGAATAGCGGAAAAATGAAGTGGATTTGATGTTCACGGGGTCTAATTAGGGGTGAATTGGGAATTTTACTTTATAAAAACGGAAAAATAGAATTTGAATTGCTTTCAGCCAGTAGAATACGGCTAAAACTTAATCGTGCCGAGCACCCTCCAGCACCGAAAAGGCATGCAACACCGCAGGAAATACCGCATCCATTCCTTCGGCAGCTCCTGCGGGTGATCCTGGGAGTGCAAGGACAAGGGTCTTTCTGATCTGCCCTGCCAATGACCTGGAAAGCATGGCCGTGGACAGGCGCTGCTGCCCGTAGGCACGAATCGCTTCTTCCACGCCTGGAATACGGCGATTCAATAAGGGCTCCAAGGCCTCTGGGGTCACATCCCGTGGAGACAAGCCGGTACCTCCTGTGACGAGCAAGAGGTCTACCCCCTGTGCTACAAAGTCCCTCGCTGCTGCTTGAATGGCCGGCACCTCATCTGCCACGATCCGCTTCTCGGTTACGGTGATGCCCAGCTGAACCAGCTTTTCTCGGATCACTTCCCCCGATCGATCTTGCCCCTGCCCTGCTGCCAGCGTATCGGAGCAGACCAGAATGGCCGCTTTTCTGGCTTGACCTAGCGCAGCGTTGCGATCGGACTTGCCTCCTTTTTTCTCCAGCAACTTGATTTGCTCGATGGTGACCCCCTTGTCGATGGGCTTGAGCATATCGTACATCGTCAGGGCCACCACGGAGGCTGCATGCATGGCCTCTACCTCCACCCCCGTCTTGTAGATGGTGTGGATCTCTACCTCGATTCGTATTTCTAGCTCTCCCAATTCGTAGCGAACGGCGGTGTATTCGATAGGCAAGGGATGGCAGTCGGGAATTAGATCGGCTGTTCGTTTGGCGGCAAAAAGGCCGGCTACCCGAGCGCATTCCAGGACCTCACCCTTGGGCACGGTTCGGGTTTGAATGGCCAGGATGGTTTCTGGCTTGCTCACGCGGACAATGGCCTGAGCGATGGCTTTACGTAGCGTATTCGATTTGTGGGTGATGGGCACCATGGGGATCTGAATTGAAAAAGAAAGTTAGGCATCTTCTTCCAAATCTTTTTAGGCAAGAAACCACAAGACTGGAAAAGGTACTTCCTACTGCTGTTCTTTTTTGGATTTTTTTCGCTCTTCCAACAATCTCTTGGTTACTTCCTCATTGGTTCCGTAGGCCGGATTTTTCTCCAATCGATCCAAATAGGTGTCCAGGTAGCCTTGGGAGATTTCTGCGCTATCGCCATACTGCTTGCGAAGTTCCTCTAGTTTGAGGTGGAGTTCCGCTACCACAGGGGCATAGGCAGGGTCATCGTAGACATTGCGCAGCTCTTGGGGATCTTGGATGCGGTCGATCAGTTCCCACTCATCCACATCGTAATAGTAATGCACCAGTTTGTACTGCTCGGTCACCACAGCATAATGCCGCTTCACCATATGTACTGCTGGGTACTCGTAGTAGTGGTAGTAGACCGCATCACGGGTCCAGGAATCCGAATTTCCGGTAAGCAGCGGGAGCAGGGACTCCCCTTGCATGTCTGCGGGTGCAGGAATACCTGCTGCCTCTAGGAAGGTTTGGGCATAGTCCAAGTTTTGCACCATGGTACTCGAGGTGCTCTTGGGAGCGATTTTTCCTGGCCAAGCCACCAAAAGTGGGGTCTTAAAACTTTCGTCGTACACAAAGCGCTTGTCGAACCAGCCATGCTCCCCCAGGTAAAAGCCCTGATCCGAAGTGTAGACGATGAGCGTGTTGTCCATCAGATTGTTGGCTTCTAGGTAATCCAAGACACGTCCCACATTCTCATCTAC
>VGMU01000092.1 GCA_016866385.1 Bacteroidota bacterium | reverse complement strand
AAACAAAAATTTATTTTGGATTTTTCTGCGAAAGCAACACAAATTCTATGTAACTTTAACGGGCAAATAGGGTAACCTACCACCAGTATTTGCCATGAATAAAAACTCATCGAAGTTTCTGTACGAAGCACTTACCTACGACGACGTGCTTCTAGTACCAGGTTATTCTGAAGTGCTCCCCCGCGAGACGTCCACAGCTACCTGGCTCACCAAAAAAATCCGATTAAACATTCCCCTAGTTTCTGCAGCCATGGATACGGTCACGGAAGCGGAACTGGCCATTGCCATTGCCTTAGAGGGGGGCTTGGGTTTTATTCATAAAAACATGTCCATAGAGAAGCAGGCGGCACAAGTACGCAAGGTGAAGCGTTCTCAGGCAGGGATGATTTTGGACCCCATTACCTTGGACATCAATTCCAAGGTGCGGGACGCAGAAGCCATCATGAAGGAATACCACATAGGTGGAATCCCGGTAGTGGACCAACAAAAAGTACTGAAGGGAATCATTACCAACCGCGACTTGAGATTTATCAAAGATCCCAACCGCCTCATCCGAGAAATCATGACTCGGGAGCACTTGATCACTGCCAAGTCAGGAATCTCCCTCGAGCAAGCCGAGGAAATCCTTCAAGAATACAAAATAGAGAAACTTCCTATAGTCGATGAGGATGGAAAATTGACTGGCCTGATCACCTACAAGGATATTTTGAAAAGAAAGGACAAGCCCCATGCCTGCAAGGATGAATTTGGAAGGCTTCGCGTTGGTGCTGCAGTTGGAGTTACTGCCGACATCGTGGAGCGTGTGGAGGCTCTGAAAAATGCTGGCGTGGATGTAGTATCCATAGATACTGCCCATGGCCACTCCAAGGGAGTGATGGATACCTGTAGAAAAATCAAGGCTACTTTTCCTGACTTAGAAGTCATTGTGGGAAATATTGCCACCCCAGAAGCAGCCCTCGCCTTGGCTGAGGCGGGAGCGGATGCAGTAAAGGTAGGAGTAGGACCTGGTTCCATATGTACTACAAGAATCATCGCTGGGGTAGGAGTGCCCCAGCTTTCCGCCGTATTTGAATGTGCCGAAGCCCTCAAGGGAACAGGAGTGCCTGTGATTGCAGACGGAGGGATTCGTTACTCTGGAGACTTGGTCAAAGCCATTGCCGCTGGAGGTAGCTCCATCATGATTGGGTCATTGCTAGCCGGTACGGAGGAAGCTCCAGGAGAAATGATCATTTTTGAAGGAAGAAAATTCAAGAGTTACCGGGGTATGGGCTCTTTGGAAGCCATGGAGTCTGGATCCAAGGACAGGTATTTCCAGGATGCAGAAGACAATATCAAAAAGTTAGTTCCAGAAGGAATAGTGGGTCGTGTGCCTTACAAAGGATTGGTTGCAGAAGTATTGTATCAACTGGTGGGAGGCCTCCAAGCGGGGATGGGCTATTGTGGAACTAAAACCATAGAAGACCTCCAAGCCAATGGAAAATTTGTAAAAATCACCGCCGCTGGGGTCAAAGAATCTCATCCCCATGACGTAAGTGTGACCCGTGAGGCACCAAATTATAGTGTTAAATCGTAATCGAAAATTATTCGCCCTGCCTTTCGGTGTATAAAATTTTTATCAAACCCCTTCTTTTTCTGCTTCAACCTGAGGCAGCCCATCATTTTACCTTCGGTCTGATCAAGTGGGCTTTTAATTTTCCGCTTCTGAAGTCTATGGTCCGTTCCTTGTACCGACTGGAAGATGCCCGTTTGGAAAGGGAAGTTTTTGGGTTGAAGTTTTCTAACCCTATAGGACTTGCAGCGGGGTTTGACAAGGACGCTCGCTTGATTGACGAAATGGCCCTGCTCGGATTTGGTTTTATAGAAATCGGCACCCTTACCCCTAAGCCCCAAGAAGGCAATCCCCAACCCCGACTTTTTCGCCTGCCTAAAGATGAGTCGCTCATCAACCGAATGGGTTTTAACAATGGGGGGGTATGGGATGCCTTAGAGCGGCTCAAAAAAAGAAAATCCAAGATTATCGTAGGTGGAAATATTGGAAAAAATAAGACTACACCCAACGAGCAGGCGGTGGAAGATTATGTATATGGATTCGAAGCATTGCATCCTTACGTGGACTACTTTGCCGTCAATGTAAGTTCACCCAACACGCCCAATTTGCGGGAACTACAAGAAAAAGAGCCTCTTAAAAAATTGCTCCTTGCTGTACGCGAATCAAATGCCAAGCAAGTTCATCCCAAACCTATCCTTCTCAAAATTGCTCCAGACCTGAGCGAGGGACAATTGGATGACATCATCGAAATAGTAAACGAAACAGGAATTCAAGGAGTGATTGCTACCAATACCACCTTGGATCGCTCGGGCTTAAAAACTTCCACCTCTGTGGTAGATCAACTTGGCGCCGGAGGGCTAAGTGGAAAAGCACTTGAAAAAAAGAGTACCGAGGTCATTCGATACCTGCATCAAAAATCGAGAGGAGCCTTTCCTATCATTGGAGTTGGGGGTATTTTTTCAGCACAGGATGCCTTTGAAAAATTGGAAGCTGGAGCTAGCCTGGTGCAGGTCTATTCAGGCATGATTTATGAGGGGCCCAGTCTAATCAAGAAAATAAAAAGGGGACTTTTGCTTAAATTCGCTGAGTAAGTTGGCATTCTTCTTCCTTTTGGCTAACATTAACCTTCGTACATTACCAGAAGATGGCATCCGAATCTCCTAAAACGAATACCTTTCGAAAGAAATCAGAGAATACGCCCAAGACCGGTTCTGAGCAGGGCAAATCTTCTTCCCCTCTTAGAAAGATAGATTTACGCCAGGTAGGCATCATTTTGGGGGTTGTTTTGATTTCCGCCAGCATCTTTCTACTCTTCTCTTTTATTTCTTACCTCATGAATGGTCCTCAGGATCAAAGTGGGGTGATGAATATTTCCTATGAAGACATTCTAGAAGCTGCAAGGCAATCTAAAAATTGGTTAGGTTACCTGGGGGCACAAGCCTCCCACTGGATGATTTTCAAATGGTTTGGAATAGCGGCCTTCTTATTTCCTCCCTTTCTTTTCTTGCTTGGTTTTCGCTGGATTTTTGGATTTTCACTCTACTCCCTTACCCGGTACTCTATATTTTCCTTGTTTTTTGCCGCTTGGATAGGTCTTACTGTAGGCTTTGCCCTCCAATTATCGCAAGGCTATTCCTATTGGAGCTTTCTTTCCGGTGGTTTTGGGTTTGCATTGGCAAGGCTATCCTATGACTTTTTGGGCATGGGTACTTTTCTGCTAATCGGAGGGACCCTCTTCATCTTTGTCATTTTATTTTATGGAATTCGCCAACTGAATTGGTTTGCTCCCAAGCCGAAACCGGAGGAAATGGGCCTTGAAGAAGATGACTTGACCGCAACACCACATCCTTTCCTAACTGACCTAGAAGAGGAAGAAGATATTGAAGACGATGGTAGTGCTTGGGAAGTAAAGGATGGAGATCAAGACCTTCCCGAGGCGGGAGACAAGGTGGATTTTGACCTCGGAGAAGACAATCAGACCGAAGAATCCTCTCTCTCTGAAACGTCCGAGGAAGATATTTTTGATGTCCCCCAAGTTAGTCTTCTTGACCCCAGTAGCTCGGGAAGAGAAGGGAATTTTACTGTGCAAAAAGCTCCAGAGCTTGATAAAACGGCAGAGGAGGTTGAAAACCTGGATCCTTATGATCCTACCCTAGATCTGCCTAGATATAAATATCCTACCTTGGACCTGCTCAATGAATACGATGTCAAAAAGGTGACCGTTTCCCGCCAGGAGTTGGAGGAAAATAAGGACAAGATTGTGACTACTCTGGAAAATTTTCAAATTGGAATACAGGGTATCCAAGCGACCATAGGTCCAACCGTAACTTTATATGAAATTGTCCCTAATCCTGGGGTGAAAATTTCCAAAATTAAAAACCTGGAAGATGATATTGCCTTGAGCTTAGCTGCTCTGGGCATCCGAATCATCGCTCCTATCCCAGGCAAGGGCACTATTGGTATCGAAGTACCGAATAAAAACAGGGAATTGGTACCTGCTCGATCGGTACTGGGTACAGAAAAATTCATGAAGTCCGACAAAGACTTACCCATTGCTCTAGGGAAGACCATTTCCAACGAGGTGTTTGTTGCTGATTTGGCCAAAATGCCACACTTGCTGATGGCGGGAGCCACTGGTCAAGGAAAGTCTGTAGGTCTAAACATGATCCTGGCCTCGCTAATCTATAAAAAGCACCCTTCCCAGCTGAAGTTTATCCTGGTGGACCCCAAAAAGGTGGAACTCACTTTGTTTAACAAAATTGAAAGGCACTTTTTAGCCAAACTTCCAGGCTCGGAAGAAGCTATCATTACCGATACTAAGAAGGTCATCTATACCCTCAACTCTCTCTGCATTGAGATGGACAATCGCTACAATTTGCTCAAAGAAGCAGGCTGTAGAAATTTGAAAGAGTACAATGCCAAGTTTGTGGCGAGGAAGTTGAATCCAGAAAAGGGGCATAGCTTTATGCCCTACATCGTCTTAGTCATAGATGAATTGGCCGACTTGATGATGACAGCGGGCAAGGAAATAGAAGCGCCTATCGCTCGATTGGCGCAGCTGGCACGTGCTATTGGCATTCACCTGGTGGTCGCTACCCAACGTCCTTCCGTCAACGTGATCACGGGTATCATCAAAGCCAATTTCCCTGCGAGATTATCCTTCCGCGTGACTTCTAAAATAGATTCCCGCACCATCCTCGATGCAGGGGGAGCAGATCAATTGATCGGGATGGGAGACATGCTGTTGTCAGTTGGTTCGGAAATGATCCGCATCCAATGTGCATTTTTGGATACCCCTGAAGTCGATGCCGTCTGCGATTGGATTGGGGAACAAAAAGGGTATGCCTCTGCCTACCTGTTGCCCGAATACGTAGGGGAAGATGGTGAGGGTGCAGCAGCAGACATAGACTTGTCGGACAGGGATCCTTTGTTTGATGAAGCGGCTAGGATCATTGTCTTGCACCAACAAGGAAGCACTTCTTTGATTCAGCGAAAACTCAAATTAGGATACAATCGAGCCGGCCGAATTGTAGATCAATTGGAAGCTGCTGGGATCGTGGGTCCTTTTGAGGGATCCAAGGCTAGAGAAGTTTTAATACAGGACGAAGGCAGTTTGGAACGGTTATTGAGCAGTTTGTAGGCAAAGCATTGATTTGCTGTTGACAGACTCCATGAAGGGCATAAAATTTCTTTTCGTAATACTCTTTTTTCTAGGTTTTGCCTTCCCTCTTTTAGCGCAAAAAGACCCAAAAGCCAAGGCCGTACTCGATGGCATGAGCCAAAAATTTCAGAGCATGAAAGGCTTTACAGCAAGCTTTGATTTTACCATTCAAGACGAAGCGGGGATTGGCGATAGGCAAAGCGGAGAGGTAGCCGTCATGGGAGATAATTACAGGTT
>VGMU01000091.1 GCA_016866385.1 Bacteroidota bacterium | reverse complement strand
TTGATGGCCACAGAGGCTAAAATTGGCAGTAACATGGAGGCAGTAGCGACATTTGAAGTAACCTCAGTGAGGAAATTCACCGCAGCTACAATAATTAGTAATAGTAAAAAGAAACTTACCCCTTCAATCAGGCTTAAATGCTGACCAACCCAATCTGCCAAACCTGTTTCTTTAAATCCTTCTGCCAAGGCAAGTCCACCCCCGAAAAGAATCAACACGCCCCAAGGGATTTGTTCAGCAGTATGCCAATCTAGAATCCTACCTTTTTCCCCATTTTTTTCGGAAGAGGGTAGGAGCAGCAGCAGCAGCACGCCAAGCAGTGCAATGATCGTATCATCCAAAGCTGGAAGGTAGGGTGAGATCAAGAAACTACGGGTAATCCAACAAAAACAAACTAGACCAAATACCACGAGTACTGATTTTTCTTCGTAGGTGATTTTTCCTAAGGAAATCAGTTGATCTTGAATCACTGATTTTGCCTCGGTTAAATTGAATTTTTTGGGCAGTGGATTTCCAAAATTCACGAGATAAATCCAGGCAATGGCAAGTAAAATCATTGAAAAAGGTAGTGCAAACAGCATCCACTCGTTGAAATCAATGGTAAAACTGTACAACTTTTCTACTACGGCACGCAACACGTTGTTCGTAGGAGTTCCAATAAGGGTTGCCATACCCCCAATAGAGGCTGAGTAGGCGATACCCAATAGAATGTTTTTTGCCAAATGAGTGGATAGAAATCCATTTTCATCGCCTAAATGGTGCTTGAATTGCCCTATGACCGCCAATCCAATAGGAAGCATCATTAAGGCGGTTGCGGAATTGGATATCCACATGGATAAAAAGCCTGTGGCGAGCATAAAACCCAGCACAATACGTCTTAAATCTGTACCTAATAAATTTATTATGTTAAGTGCAATGCGTCTATGCAATCCCCATTTCTCAATGGAGGTAGCCAACAAAAACCCACCCATGTAAAGCAATACCGTGGGATCCATGTAATTGGACGAAACCTGTTTGATGGATAGCACACCCAGCAAAGGAAGAACAACTAATGGTAGTAACGCAGTACCAGCAATCGGTACAGCTTCAGTAATCCACCAGATCGCCATCCATAGGGTGAGGCCTAGCATTAGTTTTCCTTCCGGCGCTAAACCTGGAGTTTCAATCAAATAGTAAATAAGAAGGAAAGATAGAGGTCCAGCGAAACGTCCAAATGTTGGCAACCAATTATTCATAGAAGGAGAAGTTCAGAGTTAAGCTAGGAAAAACAAAGGTAAATGGTGCGGTAGTTTTCTTGATTAGGTATTGGGGTAGGCAAGGTAGGATTCCTAAGAGGAGTTTCGGATATCAAATCTTTAACTCATCTAAATTAGCACCGGATGCTAGTAAAGATTGAGAATAGATATAGGTCTGAATTCTTTATTTAACATAATATAAATTATAAAACAAATAAACCTCTTTAAAATTCCACAGAGAGGTTATTTTGATTCCAAGGTGCCCACGTAATAATTGGGTTCTACACTGAGAACATTAAACGCAGGTGTGGAGATTTTCTGCCAACTTGTATTGGGATGCAATCGTATTTCTTTTCCATCTAGGTTTATATCCACTACCATAGAAAAGCTAGCAAGGGCATTGGTCCAGCGGTAGTGCAACGCTCCCTCCTGGTAATAATATTCGAATTGAGGAATGCGTGTATCTCTTAGGTATTGATCAAATACGGAACTTATATCCTTTTCATATCTTTGTGCTATAAAGGACTCTACTTGCTTTGTGGTCACCGTTTGATGATAGAATTCTTTATTTAAACCTCTAAGAATATCTCTCCAAAGCGCATCGTCTTTTAGAATCTGACGAAGCATGTTGAGGAGATTTCCTCCTTTGTAATACATGTCTCCAGAACCCCTTTGATTGAGCCCGTAAGACCCGATAATGGGACTATCGTTCAAAATATTCATACGAGTTCCTCTGACATACTCCTGTCCAGCCTCTTTTCCAAAATGATACTCTAAAAACAGGCTTTCTGAGTAATTGGTAAAGCTTTCGTGAATCCACATATCTGCCACATCCTTGTAGGTAATGTTGTTGGCAAACCATTCGTGACCTGCTTCATGCACGATGATAAAATCAAATTTCAGCCCCCAACCTGTACCGCTTAAATCCCTCCCTCGGTATCCATTTTGATACCCATTGCCATAGGTGACCGAACTTTGGTGTTCCATGCCCAAATACGGGGCATCCACCAATTTAAAGCCATCTTCGTAAAAAGGATACGGTCCAAACCAGTGTTCAAAGGCCTGCATCATGCGTTTGGCTTCTTGAAAATGAACTTTTGCCTTCTCCAAATTCTCTCGCAAGACGAAGTAATCCATATCTAGCGTCCCTTTTTCCCCTTCGTATTTCTCACCAAAATGGACATAATCCCCCACATTGATATTCACCCCATAGTCATTGATGGGATTGACTACCTTCCAGTGAAAGGTATCCATGTCTTTTCCCACTTCAATTTCGACCAAACGGCCATTTGAGATGTCCATTAGCCCCTTGGGAACCGTCACATGCATATCCAGGCTGTCCACCTCATCCGCTGAATGGTCCTTGAGCGGCCACCAGATGCTGGATCCTATCCCTTGGTTGGATGAAGCCACAAAAGGAAGCCCTTTGCTATCTTTTTGCCAAGTAATCCCCCCTTCCCAAGGCGGACGAGTCGCCTCTTTAGGAATGCCTTCGTAACTGATGAGCACTTGTTCGACTTGTCCGACTTCTTGTTTTTTAGTCAAAGTCACCCAGTGCACTGCGCCTTCTCGGCGAAAAGTAAGCGGCTCCCCTCCTTGTGTGATGGACGTAATCTTCAGCGGTTCTTGTAGATCAATTTGTAAAACCGATGCTTGATTTAAAACTTTGTAAGTTATTTTATTTGAGCCTTTTATAGATTTAGTACTTGGATCGATTTGGACCCTTAGATCGTAGTGCTTGAGGTCCCACCACGCTCGTTCTGGGGTAATGCTTCCCCGAAGGCTGTCCGCTCGAGTTGCTGTCTTTTGGGCCATTGCTGATGAATTGAGCAATAGAGGAAGGCCAACCAGGCTAAGCGCGGCGAAACTTTTGAGTGTGTTTTTCATGAAATTCAGAAAATGCTAAGAGATTAACGTCCTCCTGGAGGGCAATGCGTTTTTAGAAATTGGGTAAATAAGGTGCGCAGGTGTTGGTTGGTACCTTCTCCTTCGTTGATGCCATGGCTTCGATTGGGGTACGGCATAACCGTAAATTGCTTGCCCTGTTTGATTAATTCATTGATCAGCATCTCCGCATTCGCATAATGTACATTGTCGTCCCCTGTGCCATGAATATACAAGAGATTTCCTTTCAGATTTTTAGCATGTGTGATGGGAGATCCTGCCACAAAATCCTCCAAATTCTCTTGGGGTAATCCCATGTATCGCTCCTGGTAGATGTTATCATAAGTCAACTGATTGGCCACTGCTGCCATGGAAATGCCTGTTTGGAAGAGTCCGGGGTACTGAAACAGGAGGTTTAGCGTAGCGGAACCTCCCCCACTATGGCCCCAAACAGCCATTCGGGTAGAATCCACAAAAGGCCATTGTCTGATTTGCATGGCCGCATCAGCCTGGTCAGAGATGTTTAATCGCCCTATTTTTCGGTAAATACTCTTCCGCCAAGCTCGACCCTTGGGTGCTGGAGTGCCCCGATTGTCAATGGAGATGTAGAGGTAACCGTCTTCGGCTAGTTCTCCTTGGTAATGGCGATTTCTACCCACACCAAAGTTATCCTTCACATTAGCACCCCAAGGCTCGGTGTAGACGTAAAAAAGCACGGGATATTTTTTGGAGGGATCAAAATTCTTGGGCTTCACCATCCAACCGTCCATTTCCGTACCGTCGGCGGTATGGATCTTAAAAAATTCCACGGTTTTGGTTCCCTGGTTGGCAGGCAATTTGGATGAGATGCTTTGACTAGCATCCAAAGGCTGATGCTTGGGAAGGCTGATCCATTCGCTCGCAGGGCGGGTATAGGTATTGGAAAACTGATGCCATGCATATCCCCCACTCGGTGAGACGACATAGCTGTGAGTTCCTTCCAATTCCATTGGGGTGACGCGCTTTGGCTTCCCTTTACCATCCAATGAAATTGTGTAGAGGTATTTTTGAGTGGCATTTTCTGGTGAAGCATGGAAATACATGCGGTTGGTCTTTTCATCTACTTGCAACAAGTTGATGACATCGTAAGACCCAGTAGTTACCGGAGTTACTTTTCCATCTAACCCAATGCGATACAAGTGTCTCCAGCCATCTTTTTCACTAAACCATAGGAATTCCTTGCCCCCATTGATCCAGTTAAACTCGTGTCTGTAGGTAAGCCCATAGGTGTTTTCCCAGCTGGACAATACATCGATCCAGGTATCGTCCTGTTCCTCGAAAATGAGATTCGCTACATTAGTAGTCACATTGACTCCTAAGATTTTGCTGTGGTTTTGCTTGCGGTTGAGTTGCTGCACCAACAAGAACTCTGGTGAATTCCACTCCATACGGGGCAAGTAATGTTGTTGGGGATCACCTGGTATGTTGAGCCAGGAGAGTTTTTTGCCTTCTAGTTCTATCACTCCAATTCTAGCCGGTGAGGGAGACTCTCCTACTTTGGGATATTCTACTGGAATGACCTGGGAATAAATCGAATCGCTGGTATTGAGCATGTAGTAATCACGGATTTGATTGGCATCGATTTGCCAAAAGGCAATCCGCTTGCCATCTGGGCTCCATTGAAAGCCGTCACGACAGGCAAATTCCTCTTCGTAGGCCCAATCAAAGGTTCCGTTGATCAATTTTCTAGTCCCATCCTGGGTTAAAGCCAAAATTTGACCAGAATTCAAGTCTTGCACATACAAGTTAAATTCACTCACAAAAGCCACCTTGGAGCCATCTGGAGCGAATTTGGCAAAGCGTAAAGAACTTTCAGGGAGCTCCCCTCCTACTTGGGTTAACTTTCCAGTTGCCAGTTCATACACCCAATAGTCTCCTTGCGTTTGCAAGCGCCACACCGACTTGGTATTGGTATAGATCAATACTTTTTGCCCATCAGCAGAAAATGCAAAATCAGTGACGGAAAGAGGTTCTTGGCCTTTTGGACTTAGTTGTGCTGTAGAAATTATCTTCTCTCCAGTCGTGTTGGGTAAGGAGTGTCGGAAAATCTCATTTTTTACGACCGAATAGTAGGTATCCCCTTTCTTGTCCCATTTGATCTCCTGCGCGAAAGCAGTGTATCCAATGAGGAAAGTCATCAAGAAAGGAAGTAAGCGAAAGGCTTTTTTCATGGGTATAGTGAATCGAGATTCTAAGTCAAATAGGTTAAAATAAATGGAGAATTCAAGGCTACTTTCCTAAAATTTCATCCAATCGCATGCTGTAATCGTATTGCAGATCCTCATGCAGAGCAGCGATACTTTTCTGGACTTTCTCTGTTTGTTTCAAAAACAGGGACTGAAGGATGGGATGCTGGTACTTTAAGTAGCCATACTTTTTAAGTTGCTCACAGAAATACAGCAGCAAATCCGCCTGATCTTCTTTGTTTTTGTTGAATTTGAGGGCTTTATTGAGTTTACGGCGGATGGTCTGTGCTGATTTTTTGCTTAGGTAAAAGGAAGTGGTATTGGCCTTTTGAA
>VGMU01000090.1 GCA_016866385.1 Bacteroidota bacterium | reverse complement strand
GGCAGAATCCCTTCCGGGTGTGGATGCCCTTTTTGTATTGGCTGAAAAAGATAGCTTGCGCATGGAGTTTACCTCGGGATTTCCAAGAGCGCAAAGGTAAGAAGCAAGAGGTAAGAGACAAGAGGTAAGAGACAAGAAGCACGATTGTACAAAGTACCAAGTACAAAGTACCAAGTACCTTCAAAACCAGGATTGCGGTAGATAGGCAAGAGCCGAGATTCCTTTGCGGCTCGGCGTCTTTGCGAGAGAAAATCAGAAAATCCCCCTGGCCCCCTTGTCAAGGGGGAGTTGCCCCTATTCCGACTTGGCGCCCTGTCTGTCCGCCGCGGCGGATAGGTCTGCCGATAGGCAGGCGAGGAAAAAGAGAGTGCTGCTCCAAGACAGCAGTATTAATTTAGCGGCAGATTAAAAAGTCTAATCTCTTGCCTCTTGATTCTAATCGTCTTGTACTTGTCCCTCTATTCTTTTCTCCCTAGACCCTCTCCAGCACCAATGCCGATGCGCCTCCACCCCCGTTGCAGATGCCAGCTACGCCTATATTTCCCCCTTTTTGGTGAAGAACCGTACACAAGGTGCTGAGGATTCTGGCACCAGAAGCGCCTAGGGGATGGCCTAGCGCTACTGCACCACCAAATACATTCAATCTGTCATTGTCTAGGTTGAGTTCCCGCTGGTTGGCAAGTGCAACAGCCGAAAAGGCTTCGTTGATCTCGTAGTAATCTACCTCCTGAGCACTTAGCCCGGCATGAGCCAAGGCCTTGGGAATGGCCAAGGCCGGTGCTGTGGTAAACCACAAGGGATCCGTGGCCGCATCGGCATAGCCTCTGATTTTGGCGATCGGCTTTAAGCCGTATCTCTCCACAACTTCTTTGCTGACCAAGACCAAGGCAGCCGCCCCATCGTTCATGGTAGAGGCATTGGCGGCGGTCACCGTCCCATTGGGATCAAATACGGGCTTCAGGGATGGGATTTTTTCAAAAACCACATTCTTGTATTCCTCATCTTCAACAATCACCACCGCTTCACCCTTTCTTCCCTGTAGGGTGACTGGAACGATCTCCTCTGCAAAGGCTCCTGCTTCCCAAGCCGCCGCGGCGCGCCTATAGGATTGGATAGCATAAGCATCCTGCTCCTCCCGGCTGATTTTCATTTCCTTGGCAGTATGTTCGGCACAGTTGCCCATGGGAAACTTGTAATACACCTCAAAAAGTCCATCTCTCACCAGCCCATCGCTCAGTTCTGCATTTCCGTACTTGTAGCCAAAGCGAGCCTTAGGCACGTAGTAGGGGACATTGGACATGCTTTCCATGCCGCCTGCAACAACTACCTCGTTGATGCCCAATTGGATGGTCTGGGCACCCAGCATGACGGCCTTCATGCCGGAGGCACATACCTTGTTGATGGTGGTGCAGGGCACCGGATAGCCAAGACCTGCCCCTAAGGCAGCCTGGCGGGCAGGAGCCTGTCCCAGATTTGCCGAGAGCACGTTGCCCATAAATACTTCATTGACGGCTTCATCAGGTACACCAGACTTGGACAAAGCGCCTTTGATGGCGATGCTTCCCAACTCGGTGGCAGGTACACTACTCAATGCCCCTCCAAAGCTTCCCAAGGGAGTGCGTACGGCGGAAAGGATATAGACTTCTTTACTCATTTCTATTTGGGTTTAGAATTATTCTTGGGTTTGGCTAAGCTTACCAATCCGGCAGACCCCGCTTCGGTCTCTGGGTAGGCTTCTTTTTATTTTCTTGGATGTAGCGCAGCTCGGCAGCGTTGAGGGACTCCAAGATTTGGGAAGCCTGCTCGGGGGAAAGGTTCATGGCTTTCAACTTCTCCCGCATGGCTTCCATTTTTTTCTGTCGATCTGCCAGGTTGGCATCCATCTGCTCGTTGGCATTTTGACCCGCTTCCTCGCTTTGTTGGGATGGATTTTGACCCTCTTGACCTTCTTTGGCCTTGTCTTCCTTGCTTTGCTCCCCGTCTTTCTGCTGAGACTGGGAATCTTCTTTTTGAGAAGGATCTTTCTGACTCTGGTTTTGCTGATTTTGTTGTTGCTGCTCCTGGTTTTGCTCTTGCTGCTCCTGGTTTTGCTCTTGTTCTAATTTTTCTTTGAGTGCCTTCAGTTTGGCATCGTTGGGGTATTTGGCCAGGCCGTCATTGACCTCCTTGAGTGCAACTTCCTTGTCTGTTTTGACATAGGAGCGTGCTGCCCGGTTAAAGAAGTCTCCGGCCGTCTGGGCTAGGGCCCCTTGGCTCCACAGGAAGAGGGCAAGAAGGAGGGCAGGGAAGAGAAATTTAGTTTTCATTGATTTCCACCACATCTTTTAAATTGGTCATAAATTCCTGGTAGGCTGCTATCGTTTCGTCTTGAGCTAAGGCTTCTTCCATCAAGGCCAAGGCTTCCTTAAATTTAAATTGCTCTACCAATCGATCTGCTTCTGCCTTTTTACGCTTCGCAAATTCCGAGGGTTCTGGAGTATTTTCGTCTTGATTTTTGCGTTCCTCCTCTCGCTTTAGCCAGCGGGCCAACAATTCGTAATTGTAACGGGCTTCTTCATTGAGTGGATTTTGGATCAAGGCCGATTGAAATTTACTCAAAGCAGTTTCGTAGTCTTGCGTATTGCCAAGCAAAACCCCTGCCTGGTTGAAGGCAAAAGAGGACAAAATTTTATCAGTGCTTTGCGTGGCCTTATCGTACATACCCAGGGCATTTTCACTTTCGTTGGCATGGTGGTAACTCAAGCCCAAATTAAAATCCAATGCCAAGGAAGTAAGGGCAAATTCTTCGATCAACATCAAATGATCTTTTATGGATTGGAGGTAATCTGCCTCGGCATAGCTTTTTTCTGCAGCTGCGATGGCTTCGTTCAGCCTACTTACCCGGGTCCAGGAGGAGGGGATGAGCAAAAATACTCCTAAAATCAATTTTCCCCAGCTCATCAGATTTTAATCGTTTTTAAAGGTAAAATCATATCTACAAGCGCCAGCACCAAGGCAGCCAAGAGAAAGTAGAAGTATTGGTTGGCGCTGGCTTCTACCTTTCTGGTATTGGCTACCCCACCTTTCAAGTTTTCAATGGCTGAAATAAGTTCTCCCATCTCTTCTGCCTGATCGGAAACTTCAAAATATTCTCCTCCCGTCTCCACGGCGATGTACTGTAAAGGTTCTTTGTTTAGTTTGCTGATGGCAGGCTTACCCGTTTCCGGATCGATGACCCAAGCATTTCCTCTAGGGATTTTTCCGCCTTGTTCGGTGCCCACCCCTACAGAAAATACCTTTATTCCGTTGTCTACCAACTCTTCTGCAACACCCTCCAAATCATCTCCAAAATGTTCTCCATCCGATATGAGCACGATGGCCCTGGACTTTAATTCCTGACTTTTATCGTTCTTGAATCGCTCCAAAGCCATAGCCAGGGGAGCGGAGAGGTCCGTACCCAAGTTGGGCACCAGTCCTATAGAAAGTCCATCGATGTAGAGGTTGGCTACGGCTTGATCGTAGGTGAGGGGGAGTTGCAAAAATGCTTCTGTAGAAAAAATAATCAAGCCGATTCGGTCTGAAGGAAAGGATTTGAGCAGTTCTTTTAGTTCAAATTGAATTCTACGTAGTCGGTTGGGCTCTATATCGCTAGCCACCATGGATTGGGACAAATCCACGGCGATGAAGATGTCTTTTCCCTCTTCTTGTACTTCCTTGAAGGATTCTCCAATGGAGGGGCCAGCAAAGGCAATAAGAAATAATCCAAAATACAGGGTGCGGATGATCAACTTGGTAATTACTGCCTGATTTTCCACTTTCAGGCGTCGGTTGATGGACCAAAATCTGCTGACGTACACCAAATACAGCAGGACAAATAGCCCTAAAAAGAGCAATAGGAGTTGTATATCTGAATATGCCCAAACCATGGCCTGAAATTAGGAAATAAAGCTTACTTTTTCCTCACCCTACGCAATTAGCAGCTGTAGATTTGGTGCTAGCACAAAGAATTAACAAACATTAATTCTTTTAAGTATAGGTTCTGAATCTTCTCTATTTATTTTTCGAGCCCTTAATCCATGGCATTCCCGTGGAAGAGCGCATTGAAGAAGAGTTTGTTCGTCCCGTACCAAGCCCCTCTAAAGTTAGGGCTGTCGAAGAAGTGAATCACACGACCTTGACCGGAAGGAGAAATCACCACACTAGCACTTTGCTTCAGGCTTTCTAGGTTGGCCTTGGAAATGTAACCCCCTAGGTGTGGATTGGCTGTGTAGCGAATAGGGCTGAGGTACTTATCGGCTGAAGGCTTGATGAAGAGATCTGTATTGCGGTACACAGGTAAGGTCTTGCGGCTGTATCCATAAGCAATTGGATGGGTTAAGTCGAGTTCGGCCAAATAAATGCTTCCGCCCACCTCCTTGGCACCTTCCGTATCGTTGCGTGAAGCAAAGGGTAGACTTGCAGGTGCATTTTCTCCATTTCCAGACAAAGCTTCCTCCTTGGTGATGCCCTTCTGATTGAGCCAGAGGGAAGCATTTTTCATCGAAATGATGGTTCCGCCTCGGCTGACCCAATCTTTGAGGTGATTGACCTGACCTTCGGAAAATGTAGCATAACTACCTGACGGAAGAATCAGCGTGTTGTACCCATGCAGGTTGAGTCGGCCAAATTGTTCCACATTCACCTTGGTAATCGGCATGCCGATTTGGTGATCCAGCAGGTTCCAGATTTCTCCTGCTTCAGAGGCATTGATTCCGTTGCCCACCACAAGTACTACTTTTGGATGCTGCACGGCAGATACGCTATTGGATCCAAGGTCTATCCCGCTCAGATTCAAGCCGGTTTGTACGGAGTAGACCTGTTGGTTATTCTTTAGAGCCAAGGTTTTGAGTTGCTGCTTTACTTGGTCTTTCGAAAGGGATTGAAAGCCCATGGGAATCATCAAGGTGCCCCGCCCAAAGTCTACTTTGCCCTCTTGGGTTTGAGAAGAAAAGTTTTGGTGAAGCGCTTCCACATGTACCCCTGCTTGCTGCAGTTCAAATAGGAGTTTGGGTGCATAGTAGTCCCTCCAGTCAATCAAATAGGCATAGGCATTTCCTTCTGGAAAAGCATGGGTAGGAAGGGTTACATCTTTTAATTCGGTGCCCATTTTTGCCGTAGGCGCTGCAGCGAAAGGCATGCCGTAAGCAGCTGCCATGGTCCAAGCGGAAGCATCGTAGAATACGGAATCCGCGAAAGACGTCACATATTCAAACATGGTTCGTACCATGCGGTATTGGGCTTGCTTGGTAGGTACTACCCAGGATGATCCTTTTTTAAAGCTTTGTCCAGCAGCGCTAAGGTCCGCTGGATTTTCATAGACCTTGATTTTGTGATCGAGTAGGAACTGTAGAAATAGTCGATTTCTGCTGGGATCACTTTCATCTCCAAACACGTAGTTTTTAGCCAAATCCTTGCTTCCTTCTGCCACGGCACCCGTAAAAAACTCGCGTAGGTACTCATGCATATACACCCGGTTGTCCAAGGCGGCCTCCATGGTGGCTAGGGAATTGACTACATGGTTGCGGATGGTAAAAGCGAAGGTAATGTCGCCACGCTGGCTGTTTTGGATATGACCGCGGGAACTGGCAGTTTCAAAAACCAAACCCAAGCCCCCGTGCATGTCGGGGTAGGAGGAGCCATAGCCTGGGTAACTGTTGTCAAACACCTCTTTGCTCCAGTACAGGCTACCAATTTGGTCCATGTATTTGGCAAAGTACTTGGCGAATTTGGGGTTGAGGTCGTCGTAATTCTTACGGGGAACTACTGGGTTTTCTGAGCCATAGGGCTTGGTGGGTTCAAAAAAATAGGTGCTGTTGACACCCATCTCGTGAAAATCGGTGGTTA
>VGMU01000089.1 GCA_016866385.1 Bacteroidota bacterium | reverse complement strand
TATCTGCATCAAAAAATAAGGCGTCGGTATCTTCCGAAAGGGCATCCAGTAAAAATGCTTCCTGAGGTTTGTAGATAAATTTTCCTGAGGCTGAACCCACATAAAGCTTTCCAGGGAATGTTTTGGCACCTCCGAAGTAAAGGTCTTCTAGCCCGTCTCCTGTGACATCCCCTTTGGTAAGAGCGCGCCCCTCAGTAGAATACATAGTATAGGTAAGCCTGTCTCGATCGAAATCCACAAATTCATTTTCTTGATGAATAAAGTCTAGTGTTTTTGTTTTTGCTAGACTAAATCGAGCAGTAGGGGGGGCATCAAAGAAAGAAGTTCCTTCTGATAAAGGAGTTGCGTCTGACCAGCTTACCTGAAGGAGCTTATCAACTGGCACATTGACCGATTGGGTCTGAGTCCCGTCCGGCCACAAAATCTTGACTTCATCCACTAGAGTGGCTTTTCCTAAGCCTAATGTGATTTTGGGATCAACGCTAGATTGAAACCCTCGGTTAGGCATTTGCTCGGTGTAGTACGTTTGATCTCCAACCTTGACTTGGATTTGTGCTCCTATGCCTGCTGTATTTTTTCCTTTTCCAAGGAGCTGAAGTTGGAGGCTATGGTTTTCTGGATAGACGGTCTTTCCTTTATTTTTAAAAATCTGGGCAGGAGCATTCACATTATTCACGACCAAGTCCAGGGTGCCGTCATTATCTAAATCTCCATAAGCAGAACCATTTGAATGTATCGGTTCACCTAGCCCCCATTGTTCAGCTATATTTTCAAATTTTAAGTTGCCCAAGTTTCTGAAGGCATAGTTGGAGACGGGTGTGATGGGTATGGGGTCAATAAGCGCTTTGTAGTCCACTCCATTTTGGGTAATGATTTTGACTTTAGTTTCCTCGTCATCGATAAAGTTGAGGTAGTCCAAATCGGTGATGTCTTGGTAGATTCCATTGGCTACAAAAATATCTCGGTGCCCATCGTTGTCCATGTCGAAGAGCAAGGCTCCCCAGCTCCAATCTGTAGCCTCCACGTTGGCAAGCCGGCCTACTTCACTGAAGGTGCCGTCCCCATTGTTGAGGTGAAGCATGTTGCGGGAAAATTGGTAATGGTAGCCGTGTGTTTTGTTGAATTGGAATTTATCCCAATTTTCAAACGTGGTTACCTGCTTGAGCCGAGCAGGAGGCTCAGGAAGCATGTCGGTTACAAAAATATCCAAAAGACCGTCTCCATTTATATCTGCAATATCTGCACCCATAGAAGCCGCACTCAAGGAGCGCATAGAAGATTCTATGGATTCGGTAAAGGTGCCGTCTTGGTTATTGATGTAGAGGTAATCTCTTTCAAAAAAGTCATTAGAGATAAAAATGTCGGGCCAGGTATCTTGATTCACATCACCAATTGTAATCCCTAAGCCAAACCCAATAACGGATCCATAGATGCCCGCCTCCTCACTCACATCGGTAAATTTTTCCCCGTCGTTACGAAAAAGCTTGTCTCCACCTACAGGGTCACGAACTGGGCGTTCGTTTTGCATTTTATTGAAGCTGCCAATGGCTTGGTAGGAATTGTTGAGTAGGTAGACATCCAGGTCACCGTCCTTGTCGTAATCAAAAAATACGGCATGGGTGGAGAAACCCTGATCGGCTAGGCCATAGGCTTCTGCTTGTTCTTGAAAGGTCCCGTCCCCTTGATTGATAAAGAGTTCGTTCTGTTTGTTGTCACCGGCGATATCTCCTGAGTTGCAAACGTAGATGTCTAGCCACCCGTCTCCATTCACATCTGCCATGGCTACTCCAGTACTCCAAGCTCGTGTGCCACCTACCCCAGCCTTTTCGGTTACGTCCTCAAATTTAAATTCCCCTTTGTTGAGGTAAAGTCTGTTGGGACCAAGGTTGGCCGTGAAGTACAAGTCAGCAAGCCCATCGTTGTTTACATCCCCTATGGCTACTCCGCCTCCATTGTAATAGTTTCTGTAGGTGAAGACGTTGAATTCCTCATCAAAGGTGAGGTCATTTTTAAACTTCACTCCGGACTGTTCGGGGCTAATTTCTTCGAAAAGAACCGGGCCTTTTTTTTCTTCCGAAGCACAGGCCGCAAGGGCAATAGATAGCACTAGTCCACCAAGTAACTTTTTCATGAGGGAGTTTGGCTAATCTTTTTTTGCAGGGGAAGATCTGAAATTTCTGCTCTTACAGAGGAAATCGTTTTTTTGAATACCCGTATTCTTCGATTTCCATCTACTTTTACATAAGCGATTTGGGACCTATCCTCGTTGGTCACTTCCAAAAATCCTTCCCCATACCATTGTTCAAAAAGTTTTACCACGTCGGCTCGAAGGACTTCTACACTAAGGGAGTCATTCCAAGGAGACCAACCGTCGTAGCTGAATTCAATTGGCATGAAATATATTTTATCCTCATGAAATTGGGGATAAAACCTCATTTTTCCAGCATTTCCCGAAGGAAATACCAAGCTGTGCTCAACGGAAAGTTCACTTGGACCATTGGTGAGCACCCCTTCTTTGTTGAGGGTCCAGCAGGTTTCGAAAAATTCGCGTTGGCTCATGCCAAGCTTTAACCCAAAAAATAAATCCGTGACTTCTTTTCCAGAGGCAAGTTCCTTTTCTTCCAATTTTTGGTACTCCGTTTTACAGGAGGATAAACTACTAAATAGTAGACTAATGAGGAGAATATACCAGAGGTTTTTCATTGTTTCTAAATACAAATAATTGGGTACTATTGGAGGTGTTTATCCATTGGAAGTCTCGTATTTCTCCGCTTACATAGATCCCACTTTCCTGAGGTTTTAACACTTTCCATTGCTTGTTGGTGCCTTGCTCCACTACCCATGCATAACTACCAAGTTGGGTACCAAGTTCAGGTTTTATTTTACTTTCATTCCCGCCCAAGAGGAGTAGATGGGATTTTCCTGGCCTTTTAAGCAGGGTAATGGCATGAACGGGTGCGTATTGCACTTCTGCAGGCAAATTTCCAAGTTCAAATTTACTTCCCCCTTGATTGATCCATAGGCTAGTGGCAAGTCTATCCACTTGTAAAAATAATGAATTTGCCCAAATGGATTCAGGAAACAGTTCCTCCAAGGATTTATCCTTGTAAGAGGCATAGGTCAACACTTGTTTTTTGAGGGAAGGGAGCTGCTTGAGCAAGGTATTTTTTAGAACCCAGGGTATGCTTTTCCCTTCTTCTTGGAAGTGTAAAATATGTTCTATGGAACCATTTTGATCAAAGTCATTGACAGCCATTCGGAGTGGGCGTTCTAGGCTGGTTTCTAATTTTGAGTTTAGTCCCAAATTACCTACCAATAGGTCTGGTTTTCCATCTCCGGTGAGATCCTCTATAAAAATTTTTTTCCATAGTCCCCGCGTATTTTCAAAGCCAAATGCCGAAGAAGTATCCGTCCATACGCCTTGTTTCCAAGTAAAAATGCGTATGGGCATCCATTCTCCTACCAACACCAACTCCTGTTGCCCATCTCCATTCAGATCCGCCAAAGCACCATCGGTCAGCATTCCTAAGTTGGAAAATAGATTACCAAATTTGGAGGAAATGTCTTTAAACTGTCCTTTGCCATCATTTTCCCAAAACTGTACACTAACAGGGATGCCATATCCAAAGGGAAGGGCACGCTGGCCCAGGATAAGATCTAGGTCTCCGTCCTGATCTCCGTCCCAGCTCAAGATAAATGAAGTGGGGAAGGGAGCAAATTTTTGGTTAGATAGCGAAAAATTTCCTTTGCCATCATTGAGGTAAAGGCGGTCCATATAAACGGGAGCATAATCAGAAAATTCAATACCCCCACTCCCTACCACTAGATCAGGCATCCTATCCCCGTTAGCATCAAAAAAATGGGCTACTACGTCTTCGGCGAGGCTATCCTTTTCGAAAACGGAGCGCTGAGCTTGAGCCCAGGATCCATTAGCTTGCTGTACCAGCAATTGGGAGGGCTTTCCTTTTCCTCCGGGAAGAAATAGGTCTACTCGTCCATCGCCCTGAATATCGGCTTGGGCAACTCTTGGTCCTTCGTTGCTAATTGACCAAAATCTCAATCGATCTCTATCAAAATCTATAAAGTCACTTTCTGGGTGTGCAAATGGGAAAATCACAGAAGACTCTAAGGAAAAGTAGGTTTTTGGTTTCGAAATTATTTTTTTTGAGAGGGATTCAGGCGTTTCTTTCGGGGAAAGTAGTTGGTTGCTAGCTACTTGCTTGAGTACTGAAATATTTCCTGATGGCCAAGAGATGAGTACGGAATCCACTATTGTTTTTTGCCCTAATCCAAAATGAATCCGGGTATCTACCGAGGACATGTAACCTTTTACGGGTTGGTACTCCTGGGTTTGCGCCTCTGAACCTGCGTACAGGGTTACCTTGGCGCCAAAGGAGTTTCCCAGATCGAATTTTAGGAAATTTAGGGAAGCGCCTGGATTGGTATTGTTGCGGTATACGAATGCCCTTTCATTCAGGTTATTGACGACTAAGTCTAGGTCTCCATCGTTGTCTAGATCTGCATAAGCTGCTCCGGTGCTAAAAGTTGCTTGGTCAAGCCCATTGGAGCCAGCTTCATTAATAAACTGCATTTCCCCCTTATTTTTAAAGAAGAAATTTTGTTGGGGAACTGAAGGAAACTCATCAATCATTTTGGTTACCAAAACGGAATCTCTTTTGTAGGAAGAAATTTTTTCTTGGTTGTTGGAATAGAAGTCTACGAAATCAAAATCCGTAAGGTCTTTGACGATTCCGTTGGCGATAAAGATGTCTTTTTTGCCATCCAAATCTGCATCGAAGATCAGCGCTCCCCAACTCCAATCGGTGGCTTCTACCCCAGCAAATCGACCTATTTCAGCAAATACGGGAATGCTGTCACCGGGGAGTAATCCCAAATGTCGCTGCAGGGTATTCCTAGTAAATTGTCTGTGGTAGCCATTTTTGATATTGGCTTGAAACTTGTCCCATTCTTCAAAGGGAGTTTTAGTTTTCACCCTTGAAAGCTCCTGGGGCAGCATTTCAGTTATGAGTAGGTCAGGAAGCAAATCGTTGTCTAGGTCGGCAATATCTGCTCCCATAGACCCCATGCTGATTTCGGGCATGGATCGGGGAAGAATTTCAGAAAAAGTTCCATTTTTCTGATTAAGGTAAAGGTAATCCCGTTCAAAAAAATCATTGGAAACATAGAGATCAGGCCAGCCATCTAGGTTAAGGTCAGCTACGGTTACTCCTAGTCCATAGCCTATGGCACTTCCATATATACCTGCTTGGGAAGAAACATCAATAAATTCCCCCCCATCATTTCTAAACAGCTTGTTGCCCCCTTCTGGGTCTCTGATCTCCCGTTGGCCTTCTCTCAGGTCATATATGCCTACCGAGCGACCGGAATTGCTGAGAAGGTACATGTCTAGGTCAGAGTCTTTGTCGTAATCAAAAAACACAGCATGCTGGCTAAGGCCAATTTCGGCTATGCCAAACTCTTCAGCCCTTTCGGTAAAGGTGCTATCGCCATTATTGATAAACAATTCGTTGTGTCTATTGGGCCCATCTAAGGGGCCAGATTTGCAAACGTAGATATCCAAGAGCCCGTCGCCATTTACATCGGCCATACTTACCCCGGTAGACCAGGAGCCTTCAGAAAGTAATCCTGCTTTTTCAGTGATGTCGGTAAAGGAAAGGTTCCCTTGATTGAGATAAAGTCGATTGGATTGCTGATTGCCAGCGAATAAGATATCTGGAAGACCATCCTGATTGATATCGCCTATGGCTACACCTGCGCCGTTATAAAAATTTCTAAAAGTGTAGGGATTAATTTTCTCTGTATAAGAAAGGTCATTTCTGAAGCGGATACCCGTTTGGCTATCGGATAAAAGTGAAAAAAGAGTTGAGGGTTCCTTTTGGTTGCAGGAGAAAAGGAAAGTTAGAATAAGAAAAAAGAGGAAACTTTTTTTCACGAGACAAGTGTAAAAAAAAGGAAGTGTACTTGCGCACACTTCCTTTAATATTTATTTCAGAAGAAATTAATAACCTGGATTCTGCTTCAAAGCAGGGTTAG
>VGMU01000088.1 GCA_016866385.1 Bacteroidota bacterium | reverse complement strand
GGTCCACGGTCGACAGTATATTTTAGCCTGAGAAGGGCTTATAGTTTTCCCAAAAGTTTCAGGAGGGTATTGTAGGGTTTGGACCAGGTACGCTGGATGCGTAGGGGACCATTTAGTTCCCGCTCAAAAAAATCTGCATGCTTTGCATTGAGGTAGGCGATGCGGGCCTTTTTGAAGGCCGTACCCCCTGTTTTTTTTCGTTTGCTGGTGGGGGTAAGTCGGTAAAAGAAGCCTACCTCAGGAAGTTGAACTACTTCACCCCCATTTTTGAGGAGCTTGATCCAAAACTCCCAGTCCTCCCGACCCAACTGCATGTCTTCGGAAAATCCTCCTACCTTCATCGCCTCCGATTTTCTAAACATGGCAGAGACAAAAATCATGTTGTCTTTGGCCAGCTGCTGCAAGCTGAAGGGTTTCAGTTTCCATCGCTTGCGGGTAGTTGAGGAGAATTTTTCTGCTTGGCAGTAGACCACTTTGACTTCGGAACGAGTGGAAAGGATGGCTAATCCCTTTTCGATGTAAGTAGCAGAAATCAGGTCGTCACCATCTAAGGGTAAAATGTATTCCCCTTGAGCGGCTGCTATGCCCACATTGCGTGCTTTGGTGACTCCTGCGTTGGCTTGGTCCAGTACCCGAACTTCTGGATGCTGGGCTTCCAATTCCTTGGCGATTTCCAAGGAATCATCCGTGGAACCGTCATTGATGATGATGATTTCGAGTGGGCGGTAGCTCGAGGCTAGCGCGGATTGGATGGTTTCCTTCAGGTAAATCCCTTGGTTGAAACAAGGGACAAGGACAGAAATCAATCCTGGGTTCATGCGTTAAAAAAGGAAGCAAATTCACCCAGCGGCCTTTGCAGGGCCAGGGTGTTCGGTCCAAATTTTTTCAACTGGTAATTCTGCTCTTCCAACAAGTGCAGGCAAGCGGCATAATCTGTGGCATTCAATCCTACATTTTCAAAGATAATGGCCTGCGGTCGGGTCTTGGGGATATCAAAAATTCGAATGACCTCCAAGTCGTAGCCCTCCGCATCGATTTGAAGCAAGTCAATGTGCTGCAAGTTGTACGATTGAATGAGCGTGGCTGGTGCAATTACCTGCACGTCTTCCTGGCTGATCCACTGGCTTTGGTCGGTAGGGATCTCGATGCCAAAGCGTTTGCAGTTGGAGGCGACAATGCCATCTTCAAAGGCCTTTTCGATTTTCTCCTTGGAAAAAGAGGCGAGACCTGTTGCCCAACGCATGGACGAAAATCCCACTTTGTAGATCGGCTGGCTGCCGTCTTTTTCGCCAATGGCGGCGCAGAGTGGGTGGATGCCTTTGTTTTTGGCGTAGATTTTTGTGAGAAACTCGTGAAATACATCAAACTGAGGTTCCAAAAGTACGCCTTTCCAATCGTCTCTTTTGATAAACTTGTGGATGGGATCGTGGGTGATGCCGTCGTTGGCTCCGATTTGAACTACCGTAAAATTGCCAAGTTTGGAATTCGAATACTGACTCAAAAAGTCAGAAAGGCTCCCTTTTTTTGGGGAGTAGAAATTTTTATAAAACCCAATAAATAGGGGATGGTTGGAGGCACTTAGGTGGAAACGAAACATTTTCCAGCGCTGCTGTAAGTTTCTTTTCAAGGTCTGAAGTGGATTGGAGTTCGTAGCCATGGCGCGATTGTGCGGAGGTGCAAGCACCTCGGCGTCAAAAATACCATTTTTTGTGAAATTTGAGGAGTATTCCGAGCTTCCACATTTTGGTTACCTTTGAAGCAGTAAATATATCGCTATAGCATGGGTAGAAGCCTTGCCTTCTTATTTCTTCTCTTCTTCCTTCACTCAGAGATTCTCCCTGCCCAAAGCAAGTGGGACAGCAGCTATGTGGAGGAGCAACCTGAAGTACTCGTGCTACGGACCTACCTCTCGCAGAAATATACAGGGCTCTACTTTCCCAAAGAAGACCTTCGCTACCTTCCCAATCGGGGAGTGAATCTTGGATTTGGGATCACCTTCCAAAATATGACTTTCAATGCGGCGATTCCTTTTGTGTTTTTGAATAAAAAGCTCGAACCGGAATATCCACGATTTTTGGATTTTCAGGGGCATATTTATCCTAAAAACTGGGTCATCGACTTTTTTTTGCAGGATTACAAAGGGTATCGCGTTCCTGGGGGGATAGAAGGGGGGCAAAATTACCTTCGTCCCGACTTGGAGGTTTTTAAGGTAGGGATACATACCAATTATATCCTTCGGGGGGATAAAATTTCCCTTCCTGCCTCGGTACACCAGTCGGCAATCCAAAAAAAGTCTGCTCTTTCTCCTTTAGTGGGCTTTGAATTTTATCGGGTTCAGGTGGAGGCGGACTCTTTGATACTTCCTGCCCGGCTCGCCTCAAAAGCGAATTTTCAAGGTGCGGATTTTCTACATTTCGGTCCCAATGCAGGTATAATCGGCACCTTGGTCCTTGGAAAAGGGTTTTTTGCGAGTGGGACCTTTACAGGAAATTTGGCCCTGGAGTCTACTTGGACTTCGGCCACTTCCAGAGAAAGATGGTACTGGAGCTGGGGCTACCATGCCCGTGCCTACCTAGGCTACAATGGTCCCAGATATGGGGTAAATATCAATTATGTATACAAAACTTTGGCGTTGCATCCCGTAGCAAATTGGACCCAAGAAGTACAAACAGGTAACTACCGCCTAGTCTTCGCGTACAAACTCCGTCCCTCACAAAAGTTTGCCTCTACCTTTTCAAAATACAATCCTGCTAGAATTTTTTTAAAGTAGCGGGAGAGTGGCGTGCAATCGTTTAACTTTGGCTATTCACTAGCCCCACACTCATGAACGATCTTTTTGGCATTCAGCAGTCCTTAAAAAATCTTGGCATTCAAGAATTTAATTTGGGTTCCTCCACCGGTACGACCTGGCTCGATTCAGGTGCCGCTTCCTTAGCTTCTTTTTCTCCTGCCGATGGCAAACAAATAGCAGCTGTGCAGTTGGCCACCGAGGAGACTTATGAAGCAGTCGTTGCGCAGGCACAGATTGCTTTTGAGATTTGGAGAACTGTTCCTGCTCCCAAGCGGGGGGATATCGTCCGGGAGATAGGCAATGCCTTGCGCGAGGTAAAGGCCGACTTGGGCAAGCTGGTCTCCTACGAGATGGGCAAATCCTACCAGGAGGGTTTGGGTGAGGTGCAGGAGATGATTGACATTTGTGATTTTGCGGTAGGATTATCGCGGCAGCTGTATGGCTTGACCATGCATTCCGAGCGTCCCGGTCACCGCATGTACGAGCAGTGGCATGCGCTGGGGGTGGTGGGCATCATTTCAGCCTTCAACTTCCCGGTGGCCGTTTGGTCTTGGAATACCGCCCTGGCTTGGGTCTGTGGAGACGTGTGCTTGTGGAAGCCTTCTGAAAAAGCCCCACTTTCAGCCATTGCCTGCCAGCACATTGTGGCCAAAATATTTGCCCAGCAGGGCATGCCAGAAGGGATTTCCAACTTGATCGTGGGGGATGCCTCGATCGGCGCTTTGCTTGCTCAGGATTCCCGAATTCCGCTGGTGTCTGCCACGGGTTCCACCCGCATGGGCAAGGCAGTAGGCAAGGCGGTGGGTGAGCGACTCGGTCGTTCCTTGCTGGAGCTTGGGGGAAACAATGCCATCATCATCACCGAGCATGCCGATTTGGAGATTGCGATACGCGGCGCCTTGTTTGGTGCCGTAGGTACCGCAGGACAGCGCTGCACCACCACCCGACGCTTGATTGTGCAGGATAAGGTATACGATACTGTAAAAAATCGACTTGCCGCTGCTTTTGCCAAGTTGGTCATCGGCAATCCTTTGGATGAAAAAAACCATGTGGGTCCCTTGATCGATACTCAGGCGGTGGAACAGTACCTAGCGGCTATTGCAGAGGTCAAAGCGGCTGGAGGAAAGGCGGTAGTCGAAGGGGGAGTGCTTACCGGAGCAGGCTATGAGTCGGGCTGCTACGTGAAGCCAGCCATCTACGAAGCAGAAAACCACTTCGACATCGTGCAGCACGAGACCTTTGCACCCATCTTGTATTTGATCAAGTACAGCACACTGCCTGAGGCCATTGCCTTGCAGAACGGGGTGCCGCAGGGGCTTTCTTCAGCCATCATGACTACGAACATGCGTGAAGCGGAAGCCTTCCTTGCCGTATCAGGATCCGATTGCGGCATTGCCAATGTCAACATCGGTACTTCGGGAGCAGAGATTGGGGGAGCTTTTGGGGGAGAAAAGGAAACCGGCGGAGGACGCGAGTCGGGCTCCGATTCCTGGAAGGCCTACATGAGACGCCAAACGAATACGATCAACTACTCCACCCAGCTGCCACTAGCACAGGGGATTAAGTTTGATATTTAGTCAACGGACGACAGACCACGATCGACTACAGTTTTGTGCTAAGATGAAAACTGAAATGCTTTAGTAAACTTTTTAACAAATAGAATTAACATATAGAAAGCCCTCCGTGAATAGCGGGGAGCTTCCTTTTTTACCTACCCCGCCCAGCCCTCTCGGTCGAGGCTGCGGTATTGGATGGCTTCGGCGAGGTGCTCCACACGGATGTCTTCGCTCTCGGCAATATCTGCAATGGTGCGGGCCACTTTCAGGATGCGGTCATAGGCTCGAGCAGAGAGGCCGAGGCGCTCCATGGCGGTTTTGAGGAGGGCATTGCCGGCCGCATTGATCTGGCAGATCTCTTTGACCAATTGCGAGGGCATCATCGCATTGCAAAAGACCTCTGAATGATTTTCAAACCGTATTTTTTGTCTTTCTCTACCTATGATTACCCTTTTTCGAATCTCTGCACTGGATTCACTTTTTCTCGTGGAGGTCATTTCTTCAAAGTGTACAGGGGTGACTTCCACATGTAAATCTATGCGATCCAGCAAGGGACCGCTGACCTTATTCAAGTAGCGCTGCACAATACCCGGCCCACAAACACACTCCTTTTCTGGGTGATTGTAGTAGCCGCAGGGGCAGGGATTCATGCTGGCGATGAGCATGAAGTTGGCAGGAAAATCTACCGAGAGTTTGGCTCTACTGATAGTCACTTTTCGCTCCTCCAAGGGCTGTCGCATGACCTCCAGAACCGTTCGCTTAAATTCGGGCAATTCGTCCAAAAATAAAACTCCGTGATGGGCTAGGGAAATCTCTCCAGGCTGGGGATGTCCACCCCCGCCAACCAAAGCTACATCAGAAATGGTATGGTGGGGACTTCGGAAAGGTCTTTGAGCAAGCAAGGAGGCATGCTTACCGAGTTTGCCAGCTACGGAATGGATTTTGGTGGCTTCCAAGGCTTCCTGCAAGGTAAGGGGAGGAAGAATGGAAGGGAGGCGCTTGGCCAGCATGGTTTTTCCAGCACCAGGAGGTCCAATCATGATCACATTATGACCTCCTGCAGCAGCGATTTCCATGGCTCGTTTGATATTTTCTTGGCCCTGCACGTCTGCAAAATCGTGTTCATGTGCATCGATGGAGTGATAAAATAATTCTCGGGTGTCGGTAACTAGGGGAGTAATGTCGACCTCGCCCTGTAAAAAAGCCACCGCTTGCTCCAAGGTCTCCACAGAAATGATGTCTAAGCTATTGACAATGGAGGCCTCTTTGGCATTTTCTTGAGGTAAAATGAATCCTTTGAACCCCTTTTTTCTAGCTTCAATGGCTATAGGAAGTACCCCTTTGATGGGGCGAAGTCTCCCGTCCAATGCGAGCTCTCCCATGATGACATACTGATCTAGATAGGGAAAATGGACCTGTTCGGAAGCTTGTAAGATACCCATGGCTATGGGCAGGTCATAGGCAGATCCTTCCTTGCGGATATCTGCTGGTGCCAAGTTGACTACCACCCGCTGGCGGGGCATGCGAAAGCCCAAGTATTTTAAGGCAGATTCTACCCGTTGTTGAGATTCTTTCACTGCGGAGTCCGGCAAGCCTACCATATAAAAACTGGTGCCTTGACCTACATTGACTTCGATGGTGATGAGGGAAGCATCCACGCCAGCTACGGCGCTTCCAAAAGTTTTTGCGACCATGAGTTAGTTTAAAAAATGAATACCTGAATAAATATACTTTAAAAAATCATCAATTTCTGTATTGAAAAAATAAATCCCTAGTTCCTACCTATTCAGCGTTTTTCTCTAGCTCTTCCCTTCTCGATCCAATTTTGCTTTCAGGTATTGGATCTCTTTTTCTAAAATAAGTATTTTTTTA
>VGMU01000087.1 GCA_016866385.1 Bacteroidota bacterium | reverse complement strand
TCGGATTTGGATTACAAGCGCATGATGAAATTGGTCCTTTCCCATGGATATAGCGGCCACGTAGGCATTGAGCATGGAGACAAGGATCGTGAATGGGAAAGCATTGTTGCCATTCGTGAAATCCTCGAGGGACTTCAAAAACCGAATGCCCTAAAGTAAGTGACGCTCATTTTATGCCCCCGATGAACCAACAACTGGGACAACTTTCCCTTTTGGTTAAAGACTACGACGAGGCCATCCAGTACTACACCCAGATCCTGGGCTTCGAACTATTGGAAGATACTCCGATGTCGGACACCAAGCGCTGGGTGCGCGTGGCACCCAAAGGCTCCAGTTGCCAGTTGCTCTTGGCCAAGGCTGCCAACGAAACCCAACTCAGTCAGGTAGGATGTCAAGCGGGAGGACGCGTGTTCTTGTTTCTGTATACCGACGATTTTTGGCGGGATTACGAAAACTACCGCTCTAAAGGCGTTGTCTTTATCCGGGAACCGGCAGAAGAATCCTATGGAATTGTTTCCGTATTTTCGGACCTCTATGGAAATCTCTGGGATTTGATTCAACCCAAGACCTCCTAAATTACTCCAATGGATTCACAAGCAAACAATCCCCTCCACGGCGTCACCCTTGCGGACATGGTCGCACAACTGGTGTCCTTCTATGGCTGGGAAGACCTGGGAGAGCGCATCACCATTCGCTGCTTTACGCACGACCCCAGCATTGCCTCCAGCCTGAAGTTTCTCCGCAAAACTCCCTGGGCAAGAGAACGGGTAGAAGGGCTCTACCTCAAAATGTTGAGAGATGCCAAAAAGGAAGGTGGACCCTTGGGGAATTGAGAATTCAAATAAAAACCCTTCGCGGTCTTAAGGCCGCAAAGGAAAAAAAAACCGTCCCGAAATGCTTCGGGACGGGTTCCTTAGATAAGGTAGGTGGTATAAATTAAACGTAATTGTTGAGCATCACCGGCATCACGAGCATCAAGATGTCTTCGTTGGCATCTTGAGTTGCAGGCAAGATCAATCCTGCCCGATTGGGAGCCGAAAATTTAAGACTCACTTCTTTGCTGCCCAGGTTAGAAAGCATTTCTACCAAAAACTTGGCGTTGAATCCGATCTCAATATCTTCGCCCTCGTGGTCGCAAGACAAGCGTTCGTTGGCTTCGTTTGAAAAATCTAAATCTTCTGCAGAAATAAGCAATTCACTTCCTGTAAGTTTCAGGCGAACTTGGTGCGTGGTCTTATTGGCATAGATGGCGATTCTCTTCAAAGATCCTAGAAATTCCAACCTATCGATGGTCATGCGATTGGGGTTATCTACAGGGATCACATTTTCGTAATCTGGGAAGCGCTCGTCTATCAGTCTACAAATCATCTTGATGTTGTTGAACTTGAAATAGGCATTGGACTGGTTGAATTCCACTGCTACCGGCACGTTTTCAGCCGGTAAAGTTGACTTCAACAGGTTCAAAGCCTTTCTAGGAATGATCAAGCTGGCTCCATTGGCAGAAGCAATATCCACTCTACGGTACCTAACCAATCTGTGTCCATCCGTAGCCACAAAAGTGGTGTTGGTTGGACTAAGGTTGATGTATACCCCAGTCATCGCAGGGCGAAGTTCATCGGATGAAGTAGCAAAAATAGTATTGGATATGGCTGAAGAAAGCACCTCGGTAGACATGTCCACCGTAGTGGCATTGCTTACCGAAGGTATCTTTGGAAAGTCTGTGGCGTTTTCCCCCGCAAGACGGTAGCGTCCATTGTCGGAGCTGATTTCTACTGCGTAGGTGTCGTGATCGATGCTGAAAGTTACCGGCTGCTCGGGAAGATTTTTTAAGGTCTCGATCAAAATGCGCGCTGGCACGGCTATGTTGCCATCTTCTTTGGCCTCTACTTGAAGCTGGGTCATCATGGAAGTCTGCAGATCCGAAGCAGTGATGGTTAAGACAGCTCCTTTGATTTCAAAAAGAAAGTTTTCCAAAATAGGCACTACTGGATTGGTGGTCACTACACCGTTGATGGCAGAAAGCTGCTTAAGCAAGGCAGAGGAAGAAACAATAAATTTCATCTTATGTAGGGTGGGATATGTATACTTCTAGAAAGGTAAATTTAGAAATAAAATACAAATATGGAGTTGATGCCAAGCATTTGTATTAAAAAAGTTATGGAAAAACGCGAGCTGTAGAACTCAAGACGTCCTAGCATAGCTACGCTTTCTCCCTGCATACCACAATCCTCCTATGCCACAAAGCAGCACTACAGGAAGAAGAAGATGAATAAGTTGCCAGAAATTCTTTTGTTCGGCCACTTTTACCTTATCCAAAGGCCGGATTTGCAGCACTTTGGTACGGGTAGCAATGATACCTTCAGGATCACTGAGGTATTGGACCAGATTTTGCAAAAGTTGCTTGTTGGCAAAGTTATCTACCCCAAAAGGATCTTCCCCCAAGGGAAGGAATTCCTTATTATCTAAGCTAGGCTGGCTTTGGAATACCGAAGCATCCCCAAAAACCACTACTTTCCCTTGTCCTTCCGACTTTGATGCAACAGTAGCAAATTCCTCAGGTACAAATCTATTTTTAAATAAAGAAGTAAACTTTCCTTCCAGGAGATAGGCTAAAGGCAAGTTTTTCAAAGGAAAATCAGAAGCCAAAGGTGCTTGCTGCTCGGTACCCAAATTCACCAAATAAGGTAAGGAGAGGAGTCGAGAATAGTCTGAGGAGAAGAGCAGAGGGATTTTTTTTACACCATCCGCTTTGACAGTATCTAGGCTGCTCGCAAATCTAAAACTGATTTGATCCACTCCTTTGGTCATGGGATGAGGATACATCCTGCCTGCATGAAAGTGGTAGGGCCACACCAAGGGCATCGCTTGTTCTTGATTTCCAAAATTACCTCCCATTACGGCAATCAAGCCATAATTGAGGTCTTGCATTAAATTCTTATTGATTCGGATGCCGTAGCGAAATAACAATCGGTCCAGTTCATTTTCATTAGGCAAAGCCAAAGCTCCCTCCACTCCCATCTGAGTCATATCCACACGTGCACCTTCCAGTGCTACCACCAAATTTCCACCTCCCATCACGTATTGATCCAAAAGGTATAGTTCTCGATCAGAATAGCTACTATCTGGGCCTAAAATAAAAATCGCAGCAAATGAACTCAGGTCCTCCAATTTCTTGGCTTGTTCCATAGGGACCTTAAATAATTCGTATCGATCACCCAAAGCTTCAACCATGCCAAAGCCATCATCTTCGCTCAACTCTCCGTGTCCAATGATCATTGCGATAGCGTTTTTTTCGGGAGAAAGTAATTTCTGAATTGCCGTAGCCAATTCAAATTCAAGGTTTTCTATGGAAGTATTTAATATTTGATCAGGCGTCATCCCCCTTTCTCCTTTCAAAATAAGAGCACCCGTCTCATAGGTATCGTCAGATACAAGAATTCCTGGAAAAATCAGCTGGGATTCTTGTCCCGTTTCTTTGTCCACAAACAAATTGGTGGGATGGATGCCATAGGAGCTTAGGGAATAGATAAATTCACTTTGCAAGGAATCACTGACCTGCAGGGGATCAAAGTAGGAGACCGTGATGGGCTGTGCCGCATAGGCATTGAAGGTACGGACCGTTTCTTCTATGGATTTTTGAAGCCTTCGCATACCTCCTGGCAGCTGATCTCCTGTCAATAGAATGTCCACGTGTAGAGGCCTATCCAGTTCCTCCAACAATTTTTGAGTAGAAGGATGCAAGGAAAAGCGCTTTTCTTCGGTCAGGTCTATTCTAAAACGAATCCATTCACTGGACATTAAAAGAATCCCCACTCCCAGAAGAAGTATCCCAAAAGGAATAAGGCGATGTAGGAAAGACCTTTTCATTTCTTTTTCAATACCAAAACAGCGGATCCAAGGAAAACCCAAACCATACCCAAGAGAAAAAACACATCCCTGCTATCAATCACTCCCCTTCCTAGACTGGTGTAATGGTAGCTCAAACTCAGCTCCTCTACCCCTCGAGACCAGTCCTCTACCCCTCGAGACCAGTCCCAAGGGACCAGATCTGCCAGGGCAGAAAATCCAAAATACAAAGCAAAGCATAGGAAAACCCCCAAAACAAAAGCAACTACTTGTTGGGAAGTAAGTGCACTTGAAAACAGGCCTACAGAAGCGAAGGTTGCTCCAATCATCAATAGCCCAAGCCAACTTCCAAAAAAGCCAGCCAAATCCAAATTGCCAGGAGGATCTCCCAAGACCGACAAGGTAAAGGCATATCCGAGGGTAGGAAGCAAAGCAAGAAAAACCACCACCAAGATAGCTAGGTACTTGGCCAAAATAATTTGCGTCACGGATAAGGGTGAGGTCATCAAAAGCTCCCAAGTTCCTGACCTCTTTTCTTCTGCAAGGCTCCTCATCGCAACTGCAGGAATAAGAAAGGTGAATACGTAGGGCGTGTAAACAAAGAGGGATTCCAAATCAGCAAATCCATACTCAAAAACAGAACTTTCAGGAAAGACCCAGACGATTAATCCCAAAGCAAGCAAAAACAAAGACAGCACCAGGTAGCCTATCAGACTTCCAAAAAACGAGGTGAGCTCTTTAAAAAATAAACTTTTCATGGGCTTTGGGTGATTTCTCTGAAAAGGGATTCCATTTTTTTTTCTTCTTGATTCAAACGAATCAAGGTGAGCTGATGGTGAGCGACTAGCTGAAGAATAGCTTTGCGTGCCTCGGAGGAGTTTTTAGGGGTCAAGACTATTTCTCTACTACCTTTAGACCCATACCTGACCTTTCCCAAGTCGGCAAACCACTCCAGTGCAAGTTCTTCTTCCGTTTCCAAAACAAGTGATGCCTCTGCTGCCCCAGCCCTTAGCTCGGCCAAATCCCCTGAGCTTACGATTTTTCCCTTATTGATGATCACCACATCCTGGCATATGGCTTCCACCTCTTGCATGATGTGGGTAGAAAAAATCAAGGTCTTATTTTCGGCAACTTCCTGAATCAAGCTTCGAATTTCCACCAATTGGTTGGGGTCTAAGCCAGTGGTAGGCTCATCTAAAATCACCAAATCGGGGTCATGCAGTAGGGCCCGTGCTATACCCACGCGCTGCCGATAGCCTTTGGATAGTTGCCCGATTTTCTTGTGCTGCTCTGCTTGCAGGCCTGTTTTTCGGATCAGCTCCTCTGTACGGCGGCGGATATCGGTAGATTTCATGCCGTAGATGCCCCCTGAAAAGGCCAAGAATTCACGTACGTAGGTATCCAAGTAGAGGGGGTTGTTTTCGGGAAGGTAGCCAATGCGAGCGGCTAACTTTTTCGGATGAGATAAGGCATCCTCACCCAAGAGGGTAACCGCCCCAGAGTCAGCGGAAAGGTATCCTGTGATGATTTTTAGAGTGGTGGATTTTCCGGCCCCATTGGGGCCTAAAAAGCCCAAAATTCTCCCTGGAGAAGCCGAAAAACTTACCTCATCCAGCACTTGCTGCGTGCCGTATTGTTTACTGAGGGAAACAACCTGGAGAGACATAGCTTGGGCGATTCAATACCAATCGGGTACCTACAAAAATACGGATTGCTCTTGGAACGACAAGTAGGATCAATTAAGTATACTTCCTCCTATTTTTTACCCTTTGGACGAAGGGGGCGGCATTCCACATCCACCACAAAATAATTGGGATGCGTTTCCAGGGTTTGCACCACAGTTTGTGCCACATCCTCCGCCCGCATCATGTGTTCGTGCGCCTCCATACCTGGAATGTCATCGAAGAAGTGGGTTTGTATGGATCCTGGATAGATGGTGGACACCTTGATGCCAAAGTCTCGGAGCTCCATGTAGAGAGAATGGGAGATGCCGCGTACCGCATGTTTGGTGCCCACATAGCCCGAAAAGTTGGCCACGCCATTGAGCCCAGCAATAGAGGCCACGTTGAGGATATGTCCTTCATCGGCAGCTTTCATGTCTGGAATAAGTCGCTTGGTGGTGTACAAAATTCCATGCACGTTGGTGTCAAACATGGATTTCCAATCTGTGGTGGACATGCTTTCTAGGGGGCCAGCCACGCCAAAGCCAGCATTATTTACTAAAATACGGATGTCTTTTCCCAAAGAAGTGACAGTATCTCGATAAGCTTGGTCCACCTGAGCCTCGTCTGCCACATCGCAAGCGAAGAAGTGAAAATGGGGGTGGGTAAAATCCGGTTGGGTTCTTCCCCAACCCGCTACGATTACTCTTTTCTCAAGCAGGAGCTTGACAATTTCAAGTCCTAGCCCCTTGCTGACTCCCGTGACTACAGCAACTTTATTTTTTAATTCCATGAGAAGTATTTTTCTACCTAGTAAAGTCAATTCTAGCCGAAAAGTTCTTTAAACCTAGGCTTTATCCAAAATTTCGTGCAAATTCCAACCGTTGATTTAATTTTCAACTTTCAAGTTACCACCAACC
>VGMU01000086.1 GCA_016866385.1 Bacteroidota bacterium | reverse complement strand
CCCATCTGCCCTGTATTTTCCAGCCCCTTTTTCTTTCCGCAACTGGCTGCAAGACAGCAAGCTGGAAGACTATTTGATCCTGATCAAGGGAAGTCGTGGCATGAAGCTGGAAACGCTGCTGGAGTTTATTTGATTTAGACCTTTGAGGTCTCCAAGACCTCGAAGGTCTAATTGAGGAAAATTTAGCCTTAAACCTTCGCTGTTTTGAAAACAAAAAAGGGTAATTAGGACTTTCATACCTGAATATTATCCTTACCAACCCGCCATGCGTCCCTACCTAGATTTTCTTTCCGCCTTGAGTGAAAACAACCACAAAGACTGGATGGATGCCAACAAAAAGTGGTACCTAGACACTAGGGCAACTCTAGTAGAGGACGTCGAGGTACTCCTAAAAACCATGGTAGAATTGGAGTCGAGCCTAGCTTCCTTCAAGGCCAAGGATTGCCTCTTTCGACAAAATCGGGACGTACGCTTTTCTGCCAACAAAAATCCCTACAAGACCAATTTCGGGGTATACTTTTCCCCGGGAGGGAAGAAATCCCCAGGACCAGGCTACTACCTCCAAATTCAACCTGGAAATTCATTTCTGGCGGGAGGCATCTGGATGCCTGAAGCAGATACCCTCAAGAAAATCTGGAAAGAAATCGACTTCAGTGGAGCGGATTTGGAGCGGATCGTGGAAAACCCCGAGTTCAAAAAACTATTTCCTAGTCTGGAGGGAGAAAAACTCAAAACCTGCCCTAGAGATTACGAAGCCACTCACCCCTACATCGAGTACCTCAAACTAAAAAGCTTCACGGTATCCCATCCCATCTCCGACCAAGCGGTACGTACGGGTGCTTTCATTCATTTTGCGCTGGAAGGATTTCGTCAGATGAAGCCCTTGATTGACTTTCTAGGCCAAGCCCTAGAAGAAGTGGAAGACGGGGCTGGTCTGCTCTAAGCCCAACTAGGATTTGCCCGATTCCTTCGCCACTCTCCAAATTCTCCCTACCTTTGTGGCATGGTAGATTTCAAACAAATCCTCTCGGTTTCCCTCATCCTCTTTTCCGTCATTGATATCCTGGGATCCATTCCCATCATCATCAACTTACGAAAAAAAGTAGGTCACATTCAATCCGGAAAAGCGACGATTGTGGCGGGTATCCTGATGATCACTTTTCTATTGGTAGGAAAATCCATCCTCACCCTGTTTGGAATTGGCGTAGAGGATTTTGCAATTGCAGGAGCCTTGATCATCTTCGCTCTCGGGGCTGAGATGATTTTGGGGATTGAACTCTTCAAACCTGATCCCGATGCCACGGCCAGTGCCTCCATCGTGCCCATTGCCTTTCCACTGATTGCTGGAGCGGGTACGCTCACGACCATCTTGACCTTGAAGGCAGAATTTGAGCAGATCAACATTGCCATTGGCATCCTACTCAACCTGATTTTTGTGTTTATCGTGCTAAAAAGTACCACCTGGCTGGAACGCAAACTCGGCAAAACGGGTGTGGACGTCCTACGCCGCATATTTGGAATTATTCTCTTGTCGATTGCTGTAAAAATCTTCAAGACCAACGCTTTTCCATTGGCAGGAGGATGAAAATACCAGGCTTCGCTTTTTTTGATTTCTTTGTAGCATGATTGTCATTTTTACCGATGGAGCCGCCAAAGGCAACCCCGGCCCAGGGGGCTATGGGGCGGTCTTAAAGTTTGCACAGCACCGCAAAGAACTTTCGGAGGGATTTCGGTTGACGACCAACAACCGCATGGAACTCCTGGCGGTCATCCGCGCCCTACAAGAAATCAAGACCACGGACTATCCCGTTCAGGTCTATTCTGATAGCAAGTACGTGGTCGATGCGATAGAAAAAGGATGGCTTTGGTCCTGGCAAAAAAAAGGGTTCAAAGACAAAAAAAATCCTGATCTTTGGCAGATGTACATCCCTTTGCACCAGCAATTTAAACCCAAATTCATTTGGATAAAGGGACACAATGGTCATCCGGAAAACGAACGTTGCGACCAACTTGCAGTATCTGCCGCAGAAGGCAATAGACTTCAAATCGACCAAGGTTACGAGCAGCTGGGCTGAGCGCTCAAGTTCATCTCCCTCCAAGAAGTTGATCGATGGTCACCCCTGGAATTTCTTTAGGTTGCCCCTCCATTAGGGGGCGATATGCTGAAGAGGGGTATATCCACCCGTCGTCGGAAAGATGCCAAAGTAGAGGAGCTAAATTTTGAACCGCAGCTTTACATCCCTGAACAATAGCTCCCATTTTTCCCGTTTGCTTGGAAAGCAGGGCTTCGTTTTCAATTTCAAAAGGCCCATGAAAACCTTTCTTTTGTAACACCTCCACGAAGGATCTCCAGTCCATACTATCTCCCAAGCCAAAGCCAGGAAGTGTGGCTTCGTAATGGTGGCGGTCCCAAGGGTTTTCGCTAGAGGTAATTCCTATCTTTTCTGCCCATTCGGGTCGAATTTTTTGCATAGGATACATATTGCCCCAGAAGGGATCCGCTACATTTCGAGTGGACTTGACATGAATCCTACGCACTCGACGGATGTCGGTGTGCTGCATGACCTCCACAGGGTCGGTATGCTGCCATACGTCATGGGAAGGATCGTAGATCTCCCCATGATTTTTTTCAGGGACAAGTTCATACATGAGCTTACGGGCGGCAAGGACTCCAGACAGATTGTTGAATGTTCCCGTAAATCCAGAGCTTCTCCAACCTTCCATGGGACAATTTTCATAGACCACGGTGACACCTAAATCTGCAGCATAGCGAATGATGGGTCCAAAAATCCTCTGGTATTCCAGTAAATTTTTTTCAAATCCCCCCTCTTGGTTGCCGAGTTCGTGATTGTAGCCCACAAAAGTACCTACCGTCACGTCATTGGCATCCCCTCCCAAATAATGAGCCATTCGAATCAACTGCAGGAGGTGGTTTTGATTCTTGACCCGATGGATAGGATCTCCACCGATGAGATTTTCAAAAGCGCCGAGGGAAAGTCGTAGCCTGGCAGAATTAAATTTTTCGATCAAGGCTTCGGCTTCCTCGGGACCAAAATGCACGTAATCCAAATGGGTGGCCACAAAATCGTCTCGGGTACCGTCTTTGCGGAATACACAAAGGTCTAATCCTTGAACGCCAATTTCCTGGGCTTTTTCTATTGTTTCCTCCAAGCTGAGTTGATCAAAGGCGGAGGTCATGATCCAAATGGGATGTGCCATGGGCGAGCTTTTTTTTTAAAATTACACAAAGCCAAGCATAGTGAAAATAGCTAAGTAGAGGCGTTATCTCATTCGGAGGAATAGCGTTGCCGGAGCAACACTTTTTGTTTTTGACGTTCCCAAAGTGCCTTTGCCAAGTCTTTGGCCAGCTGCTCGGGTGCCGATTCGTGCAAAATCTGCTTCAGTTGTTGTTCGGGCAAATCTACTCGGTAGCAAATCTGAAGTAATTTTTCCAAGTTTCTATCCAATAACTGTCCCACGGCCTTGGCAAGCTCCTCAAGGGCTTCTGCTTCAGTAAACTCCGCTTCTGCAACCGGCAGCTGTAGTTCTTTGGCTACCAGGGAAAAGGTCTGTTGATGAATAGAAGGAAGCATGGGAGTCCAAAAAATGTACTGATTGCCTGGGATTGAGGAGAAATTAATTCGTGATTTCAGCGTCTAGAAGAACCTCGGGAGCAAATTTTTTAATGAGGAGGTACCAGGCATTGAGCTTTTTGATGTCTGACACATACACTCGGTCTTGATCAAACTCATGCAAGACAGATTTCAAAAAGGCCCTCAATTCCGAATCCGTAGCAGTCGCATCCACTCCTGTATCCCCTTGGTAAGTTTCTTCGATTTTTTTCATGACCTCGGACAAAGGGACAGCACCTTCTTCAGTCAACGCATAGATGGAAATGTCGTTCAGAACTGATACGCGCATGGACATCCCGGCGACTAATTTGGATTTTTTTTCATCCAAAGCCTCTAGGATCACTCCCGAACGAGTAGGTTTAATGATTTTGAACAGTCCAGGTTTGCCTGCAACGGAGGCAAGGTCTTTAAAATTCATAGGATGTAGTTTTCAGGTGTAAATATAAAAGGATCCCTCAATTTGTTTGATCTTGTTCAAATTCAAGCACTAGCTCTTGCATGTAGGCAAGCACGGCTTCTTTCCCCGTTCCCTTTTCAGCAGAAGTCACAAAGTAATCCGGAACGTCTCCAAAGATTTCTTGAAGTTTAGATAGAAAAGCTTTTACTCGGGCATCTGTCTGGGATTTGGATTGCTTGTCTGCTTTGGTAAAAATGACTGCGAATGGAACCTCATGTTCTCCGCACCAATACAAAAATTCTAAATCTATAGTTTGGGGCTCGAGTCGGCTATCTACCAAGACAAATACCCCGCAAAGATTTTTACGAGTGGTGAGGTAGTTGCTAATCATTTTTTCCCATTTCACTTTTTTCTCCTTGCTCACCTTGGCAAAACCATAGCCTGGAAGATCTACCAAATACCAGCGATCATCGATCATAAAATGATTGATAAGTTGTGTTTTACCAGGTTTTTGAGAGGTTTTTGCCAGTTCCTTCACTCCAGTCATCATATTGATTAGGGAGCTTTTGCCCACATTAGACCTTCCTATGCAGGCAATTTCCGCCCTTTCTGGTTTGGGACATTTGGATACCTCGGTATTGCTGACTAAAAAGGTGGCTTTCCGTATCATGACTCTCTAAAGGAATTCAAAAGTAGGGTTTTATTTTGGATAGCTTTGGCATCTGGGAGAGCAACAATTTTCCTTTCCTAAGGTTTGTGTAGTAATATTGTACCTCCAAAGAAGAATCGTGATGTCCGTAGTCCCCTATAAAGATAAGTTAGATCCCAAAAAAGAGCAGGTCGCTGAAATGTTTAATAACATCAGCCCCAAATACGATCTTCTCAATCACGTGCTCAGTCTAGGGATAGATATCGTTTGGAGAAAAAAGGCCATCAAAAAGTTGAAAAAAGATGCCCCTAAATTGATTTTAGATATAGCCACAGGCACAGGGGATTTTGCCCTAGAAGCACTTGCCCTAAATCCTGACAAAATCATTGGGGTAGACATTTCAGAGGGCATGCTCCAGGAAGGACGAAAAAAAATGAAAAAGCGTGGCCTGGAGGAAAAAATAGAAATGTTGCTGGGAGATTCGGAAGGCCTACAGTTTGAAGACAATAAATTTGACGCCGTCATCGTTTCCTTTGGGGTAAGAAATTTTGAAAACTTGGAAAAGGGATTGGCAGACATGTATAGGGTACTGAAGCCTGGAGGAAAAACGGTCATTTTGGAATTTAGTAAGCCTAGCTCCTTTCCCATGAAACAAGCCTATGGTTTTTATTCCAAAGCGATCTTGCCCCAAGTAGGTAAAATTGTATCCAAAGACAATTCTGCTTATACTTACTTACCTGAGTCAGTTCAAGCCTTTCCTGATGGGGAGGATTTTCTTGCAGTATTAAAAAAAGTAGGCTTTCATAGCTCCACATGCACACCTCTCACTTTCGGCATAAGTTCGATCTATGTGGGGCTAAAATAGCCCTTATCCTGATCCTATTTTTTGACTTAGGCACCCAGGGATTTTCCCAAGGTTATTTTGGATTGACCAATAATTCGGGTTCGGACGATAAATGGACTTCCTATGGATTTTTTCTAGGCATGCATACGGCCAGTTACCAACTCAGGTACTCTCCAGAATTTTTAAATCCTGCAAATGCTTCCACGGCAGCCATCTATTCCATTTATCCCAAATTTACTCCAGGCTTTTCTCTAGGATTTATCGGAATTTTTCGGTTTCACGACCAAGTCAACCTCATCTTTACCCCTAAAATTGGCTTTTACGAATATAAAGTTGATGTCAACTACGCGAACGGGAGTACAACAACGAATTCCAATTCTAACACCGGTTCGGCCTTGCCTGATCTTGGCTACCGCAGTGAAGAATTGGTCAATGAAGCCACCTTGGTGGAGCTCCCCGTGCTCTTCAAGTACCGCTCCATGCGATTTAACAATACCCGCATGTTTTTTATTGGGGGTGGAAGTTATTTGTTCAACACCAAATCTCAGGAAGAAATCTTCCTAGATCCCTTGGTCACCGCAAGTCGAGACTTTACGGTAGAAGCAGGAATGGGTTTTGAAATCTACTTCAAGTATTTCAAGTTTGCCCCAGAGATCCGATTCTCCCATGGACTCAACAACCTCTACCTACCCGAGCGGAATGCCCCTGAGATTCGGGATGCCATCTCCTGTATACGGAGAAAAGGGATCAGCATTTATCTCAATTTTCAGTAATCTTTTTAATTGGCATGGTCCACGGTCGATGTACCTCGGTACACAGGCAGTCCATGGTCCACCGAAACAGGTAGATCTTTAGGACCAGCCGCTAACAGCTCCAAATTTTTTTTTGAATACCAACTTGCTGTGGACCGTCGACTGTGGACAGCTCATCTTATTTTTTTATCTCGGATACAATTGGCTATTTTGAGACCATGAAGACAAACGCCAAAACTGAAAT
>VGMU01000085.1 GCA_016866385.1 Bacteroidota bacterium | reverse complement strand
CAACGATGCTTGGTGTCGCGACCACGGCCCTGCCTTCCTAATCAATCCTAACGCTTCCATCCCCAAGGTGCTTGTGAAATGGAATTACAATGCTTGGGGCGAAAAATACCCGCCGCATGAGCTAGACAACCAGATTCCGATTCGAATCGCACAGGAATTGGGTATTCCCTATTTTACTCCCGGTATCGTGATGGAAGGAGGCTCAGTAGAGTTCAATGGAAAAGGCACCCTGCTTACCTCCAAGGCTTGCCTGTTGAAACCCAACCGCAATCCCCACCTCAATCAAGGCCAAATTGAAAAATACCTCTGCGATTACTATGGGGTGCAGCACATCCTCTGGGTCGGAGATGGCATCCTAGGAGACGATACGGATGGACACATTGACGACATCACGCGTTTTGTGAATGCGGATACAGTGGTGACGGTAGTAGAAGAGAATAAGGCAGATGGGAATTACAAGATCCTTCAAGAGAATCTTCACCTGCTTCAGCAGATGCGCTTGGAAGATGGGAAGCAGTTGAATGTGGTCGAACTACCCATGCCAAGCCCAGTCATCTGGGAGGGGCAGCGATTGCCGGCCTCCTATGCCAATTTTTACCTTGCCAATGAGGTGGTGGTGGTCCCTACCTTTCGAGACAAAAACGACCAAAAAGCATTGGATATCTTATCCACCTGTTTCCCTACCCGTCGCGTAGTCGGGATTGATAGTACCGACATCATTTGGGGACTGGGTTCCTTTCATTGCTTGAGCCAACAAGAACCAGCAGTGTAATCGGTAGACGTAGTTTTAACTTTAATCCTGCGTGAAATCGCAGGATTTTTTATTTTTCTAGGAGTTAGTAAAACAAACCACCTTCATATTTGATTTTACATAAAACTTAGTCAGATGAAACAGTCTCTTTTCTTTCTTTTGGTCTTGACGATAACTGCTTCTTGTGGGGTATTGCGAACAGACAGAACTAAAAATATCACCTACATGGAGGCTACCGCTTCGCTTCCACAAAAGAGCTTGAATGTTTTTGCACCAAAGAAGGCGAAAAATGCACCCGTCTTAATTTTTATTCATGGGGGAAGTTGGCATAGCGGGAGAAAGGAGATTTACGATTTCATGGGGAATCGTCTCGCTGCAAAAGGGGTGGTGTCGGTCATCATCGATTACCCCTTGGCACCTACCTATCAGTTACCTGCCATGGAAAAAGCCAGTGCCTTAGCCATTCAATGGGTGAAGGATAACATCGCTTCCTATGGAGGGAATCCAGCCAACATGTATGTATCGGGCCACTCGGCTGGAGGGCATTTGGCTGCTTTAGTCGCGGTCAAGGAAGAACCTTGGAAGGGATTGGGAATGAGCAACCCCTTGAAGGGAGCCATTTTAAATGATCCTGCGGGCTTAGATTGGTATTGGTTTTTGACTGAACTCAAGGAAAAATACAACAAAGAGGACAATTACGATGCCTTTACCAACGATCCTGCGGTATGGAAAACCTATTCTCCCATTTATTTCTTAGATGAAAAAGAGATCCCCCTTTTGGTACTTGAAGGGGAGCGTACCTATCCTGGGATTAGGTTGACCGTGGAGCGTTTCCGTAAGGCAGCAGAAGAAAAAGGGCTAAAATTGGACTATTCCTTTTACCCTAAAACCAAGCACATCCCGATGGTGACCCAATTTTATTTTCCTTGGAGCAAGGGATACAAGGATGTGTTGAAGTTTATGGAGGTAGGGCAGTGAGGTTACCTTAAGAAATCCGACTCTATGCCTCGGTAAATCCCAGAGTCCAGTCTTTTCTTCAACCCTGGGTAGTCATCTTCCCAGTAAGGAGATTCGTAATTCAATTCCGCGAAGTTCTTTTCAGTTTCAATTTTGGCCTCATAGGCTGCCGTGAGTAGGCTGTATTTTCTTTGGGTAGTTTGGTAGGCTTTCCGAAAGTCTGGAGAATTTTTCAGATAGTAATAAGTCTCTGGCGCGTAGTTTTTTGCAAACAATAAATACTCTTTGATAAAAAAGTCGAATTCAAAAAAAGCGGTCATTTCGCTTGCGCTGTGCTTCACCCATTGGTTGAGGTAATCAGAACCAAATACTTCTTTGTAAACCGGAAGCATGTCATACTGATACTTGGAACCTAAGTAATACGCATTTAACTCATCCAACAAGCCAATAACACCATGTGCTTGCGTGGAACTGGTCCCTTCAATGTAGGTGTCGTACCGAAAGGTATGTAACTCGTAAGGGATAGTTTCTGAAAGTTCACTGGAAGGAAAAATGTATCCCTGCTCAATTTCTATCCAGTATTGCTCTCCCGGAGCATGATAAAAGCCTTGCTGTATGTCTTCAAACTCAATGGTTTTGTCGCAATTGCAGCTCATCAACTCAGCAAAATGGATCAGCCCACCGTAAGCATGACCTATTTCATGTACATTGGTAGACATGCTAACCAAAGCACTTTCGTAATTTCCATCTTCTACATAATAGAGAGCATCGGTAGATTTGCTAGTTGATATTACACTTCCTCCCCTTTCAATCTCCAACTGGTTTGGAAGTTTTTCGTAGGACTTCAGCAGCTGTAGGGAGGATGGGGAATGGCTTTGCATCCGGTCCAAAATCCAAGGAGTAGCAGCTTGCTGACCAAATCCAGGTAAGGCGAAGAAAACTCCGAGCACAAAAACAAGTCGCAAAGGGTGGTTCATGTTTGGATGAGGGATATGGAATAGGCAATAGGTAATGGTGTTTCCTCGAGTTTGGTATTAATAAACATAGTTATAAACGTGCCAAATTGCAACAAATTCTTCCAGGCCTACCAATTGGTCCAAGGTGAATAAAATATCACCTGAATAACTTGAATTACCCTTATAGATTTTTCTCTCTTTTCTATTAGCCAACACATCGCCACTGTAGGTAGAAGTACCTTCGTAAATCTTTCCATCCGAAAGGGTCCAACGAATATCTCCACTGTAGGTTGAATTACCTGCATAAACTTTACCTTCCCGAACGGTATACAACACATCCCCGCTATAGGTTGAGGAGCCGGAATAGATTTTTCCATCCCTAACGCTTACTAGAATGTCACCGCTGTAGCTGGAAGTATTTTTGTAGACTTTTCCTTGGTTAAGTGTACATAGAATATCTCCTGAATAGGTAGAAGAGCCTTTATATACCTTGATTTGGGCATGCAGAGTGGTGGAAGTCCATCCTAAATTTAAAATTATGGAAAGTAGAAGGATCAAGTACTTCATCAGTAAAAGGAAAAAGTTTATACCATTTAGCTTGAAACGATTTTATCAAATCTAAAAAAAACAGTTGAAAAAAGTTATACCTTGACCTAGAGTTATATTCCTCTAATGGAAATTTATCCTATTTTTCTTGAGCATATTTATTGCCCTTCCAAGTATTTGGATCTATTAAATTAAGTTTTAAAAAAAACGACTACTTTTGAAAAGGGCCCACCCTCCCTACTAAAGTATCTCACTGCCCGTTGATGACTCTTCAGCATACGATTAGCTTGGTTTTTTTTCTTTTATTTAGTTCCTGTACCCAGCAGGAACCACAGCCTCGTTTGGGCGCGCAAGTGGAGGAATACACCCCAAAAGTTGCCCAAGGGTACTTGATAGAACATTCCTATTATACCCTCTCGTATTCAAGTACCCATAGGCAGGCCGAATTTGCCTATTATTTTCTAAGTCCAGCGAGTATTCAGGGAGGTCAATCCCGAACAGACGATTTTAGAGTAGACCCAAAAGTTAAGTCCAATCCGGTAAAAAGTACAGATTACCAGGGAAGTGGATACGACAGGGGTCATCTTTGCCCCGCTGCGGATATGGCTTTGAACTTGACATCCATGTCAGAGACCTTTTTTATGTCCAATATGTCCCCAATGCTTCCCTCCTTTAATCGAGGCATTTGGTCGAAGTTGGAGGATTGGGTGCGGGACTCTGCATTGCAAGAGGGAGGGGTATTTGTGGTCACCGGGCCTGTACTTTCTAAATCTTGTGGGTCCATTTATAATCAGTCCATTACCATACCCTGTTCCTATTACAAGATAGTATTTACCGGGGGGGCAAGCCCCAAGATGTTGGGATTTCTTCTATCCAATGCAGGTGCTTCTGGTTCGGTTCAACAATTTGTGGTAAGTGTAGATGCCCTTGAACAACAAACAGGGATTGATTTTTTTCCGCAGCTAGAAGATGCCCTTGAGCAAAGTCTAGAGAGTAAGGTGAGTTTATCAGGGTGGAGTTTTTGAAGGCATTGGCTAAGCCTAATTTAATTAGGTTCCTAAATTGACTGCACAAGGGTTATACATCCCTATTTTTGAAAATAAAATGTGCTAAATTCCAAAAAAATATAGCTGTTGAACATCATATTGCCAACCAAAAATTTGGCAATCTTTTTTGTGTTTTATTTAAAATCCTTTACCTAAAGTAAAAAAAAATCTTATGGCAAATCCAACCACCACCCAGCAAAAATCTTTACCTAATTCTACCCTTACCCTAGTAATGGGTATATCCTCAGTAGTATCAGTTTGTTGTTGCTACTATGCATTTGGCCTTGTAGGAATTGCTTTAGGTATCGTGGCCTTAATAAATTATAAAAAGGACATGGTACTTTACACAAGTAATCCTGAAGAATATACCTTGTCTTCTTATAATAATCTTAAAGTGGGTAGAATTTGCGGAATTGTTGGACTTGTGTTAAGTTCAATTTCAGCTTTTTTCCTATTGATTTATGTCATTTTTATGGGAGGAGCACTAGGATTGGGGATTTTAGAGGAATTAATGTACTTGTAATCAAATGATTACTTGGCTAGAATCTCATTTATTTAAATGTTCATGGCTACAAATGACAGGTTTTGACTGTCCTGGTTGTGGCTTTCAACGTTCAATTATTGCCTTGTTGAAGGGAGATTTGATGGATTCCTTTCATTTGTTTCCTGAGCTTTTCCCACTTATAATCACATTTTTAATTTTAGTTCTTCAAATTAAATTCAAATGGGAAAAAGGTAGCTTTGTTGTTTTGGTAGCATTTATTTTTACCAATTTAATTATGTTAGGAAATTGGCTTTACAAATTAATTGGTTAATCATTAGGGCACTTAGTTAAAACCACGAGTAGAAATGCCAAAATTTAAGGAGTTGGGAATATATCCTAACTCCTTTTTTTGTTTTCAGTTGGTTTATCCAAATCCATAAGATTTTCTACCCGGTCACCTTACCTTTTTGGATTTATATGATAGGTATTTTTTTAGTGGTAATTTATTTCAAAATAAAGAACTCATTTAGTCACAATTACATCGGTGTACTTGGTACCTATTCTTTAGCAGTGTACTTTTTTCATGCTGTTTTGCTTGAGTATTATGTGCCAATTTTTGATTTTGATAATCAAGAATATCGCTTTTTTGGCTATTTTCTCATTATTTCCTCTCTTTTTCTGCTGGTTTTCAGTTACGTTTCCTTACTTTTTATTCTAGTAAAAAAAACTGGAAAAAGGTTTCCATTGGTTAAATTTTTACTTGGAATTTAAACAGAGGAGTAGGGGATTATTTTTTTTTGAGGTTAAAAATTAGGCTGTCTTTCCAAATTCATGTGATTCATCTTGAGGGCATTCTAATTTTCAAGGCTTGTTCAATGGCCATCACCTACCTTAGATTTAGTATAGGAAATACTCGTGCAGAGAATTTAGTTTGGGAGTCTAGTCTCCTTCGAACTTTTTTTTAGTCTGTTAGTTTTAGACTCATGAAAGTTATGATTTTGATTGCAGGCACTGTACTTCTTCTAGGTGGAGTAATTTCTTTTTTCTCATTTCGGTTTAAAGGCATCGAGACTCCCAATTACAAAGTCATCAAAACCTTCGGTGATGTGGAGATCCGAGAGTATCCCCAGATGATTCTTGCACAAACCAAATTGGGGGGTAAGAGGTACGATTCTAGTGGAAACACTGGATTTAGAACTGTGGCCAATTATATTTTTGGGGGAAACCAACAGCAACAGAAGATTGCCATGACTGCACCTGTGATCATGAATATGTCCGACACCGAGGCCTCTATGTCTTTTGTAATGCCCAGCCAGTACCAATTAGATGAGCTTCCAAAGCCCAACTCTTCAGCGGTTTCATTGGTAACCCAAGGCTCCATGAAGCTAGCCGTGCTGCGTTTTGGGGGATATAGTTCTGATGAAAAAATCGCCAAATATGCGCAACTCCTAAGCCAGGTTTTGGAAAAAAATAACATTAAAACTAAGGGATCCCTGTTGTACATGGGCTACAATGCCCCTTGGGATGTAATCAACCGCCGAAATGAGGTGGCTTTTCAGATTGATTGATTTGTAGTTAGTAAATCCTGCATAAGTAGGCTTATTACTATTCAGTCCACAGCACTTTATATGTCATTTTATATGCAAACAAAAAAGGAGCTACGATTTTTTACTTCGTAACTCCTTGATAATCAAGTCGGGGTGACAGTATTTGAACTCCCTTCAAATTTGAGTTATTTTGAGGTTTTTTTAGTTATTTTTGGGGACTAAACTTGATTTTGGGGACCTTTAGTCCCCAAAATTTTTATTAAAATAAATCAAGTAAATATTATTTTTATTTAATAATTATCAATCTTTTTCTCTACTGTTTTATCGTTTTCTCTCACTCCTTAATACTTATACTTGATACTGGTGTCCACCATAGGGTTCAACACCAA
>VGMU01000084.1 GCA_016866385.1 Bacteroidota bacterium | reverse complement strand
TTGGTGGGTTTTGAACTCTCCCCTATTCTTTGGAAAAAAATCAAAACCGGGCTTTCAGCCGGTCGCGTGCAGTCGGTAGCAGTTCGCTTGATTGTGGAGCGCGAACGAGAGATCGAGGCGCACCATTCCAAATCCGCATTCCGCATTACCGCCCTTTTTGAGGTGGAAGGCAAGTCCTTCCAGGCGGAATTGCCCAAGAAATTTGACACCAAGGCCGAAGCCGAGGCATTTCTCAAAAATTGCATAGATGCGAGTTTCTCCGTAGCCAACCTCGAAAAGAAACCGGCCAAAAAGACTCCTGCAGCCCCATTTACCACCTCCACGCTTCAGCAGGAGGCCTCTCGTAAGTTGTATTTTTCTGTAGCACAGACCATGCAGGTAGCCCAGAAGCTCTACGAGGCGGGAAAGATTACCTACATGCGTACCGACAGCACCAACTTGTCTCAAGATGCCTTGGCCGCAGCCAAGTCCGCCATCGAACAGGCTTTTGGTCCCAACTACCATACCCAGCGAAAGTTCACTACCAAAAACGAAAGTGCTCAAGAGGCGCACGAGGCAATTCGTCCCACCGATTTTGGCACTGCCCAAGTTTCCGGCGACCGCAACGAGCAGCGCTTGTACGAGTTGATCTGGAAGCGAGCCATCGCCTCCCAGATGAGTGATGCTGCCTTGGAGCGCACCACGATCACCGTGGGCATTTCCAATTCCCCCCTGCAATTGCAGGCAACGGGAGAAGTGATCACTTTCGATGGATTTTTGAAGGTGTATTTGGAAGATACGGACGAGGAGCCTGAAGATGAGGAAAGTGGCAACATTGCACTCCTTCCACCAATGACTGTAGGACAAGCCTTGCGCATAAAGGAGATGAAGGGAAAAGAAACCTTCAGCCGTCCTGCCCCACGCTACACGGAAGCCTCCTTGGTGAAAAAGTTGGAAGAACTAGGCATCGGCCGACCTTCCACCTACGCACCCACGATTTCCACCATTCAAAAGCGGGATTACGTGAATAAAGAGGCCCGCGAAGGGACCAAGCGACCCTACGTGGAGATGGTCATTTCGGGTGGGCAATTTAAGGAGAGTACTAAATCAGAAATTACGGGAGCCGAGAAAAACAAACTCTTCCCTACGAATATCGCCATGGTCGTAAACGACTTTTTGGCGGAGCATTTTCCGAATGTGATCGACTTCCACTTTACCGCCAAGGTGGAGAAGGAGTTTGACGAGATTGCTGCGGGTGGCCAAGATTGGCAGGACATGATCGATGCCTTTTACGGCAAGTTTCACAGCAGTGTGGAAGAAACGCAGCAGGTATCCCGTCAGGACATCAATACGAGCAGGTTGATAGGCACGCACCCCGTATCGGGTAAACCCATCACCGCTCGACTAGGCAAGTTTGGTCCTTTGGTGCAGATTGGCGACAACGAGGACGAGGAAAAGGTATTTGCCAGTCTGAAAAAAGGCCAATTCATCGAAAACCTCAGCTTAGAAGATGCTTTGGAATTGTTTAAACTTCCCCGTGAGGTAGGCGTTTTTGAGGACAAGAAGATGGTGGCTGCCCTCGGGCGATTTGGCCCCTATATCAAGCACGATGCTGCTTTCTATTCCTTGCAAAAGGAACAAGATCCCATGAGCATCACTGAGAAGGAAGCCATCCAATTGATTGTGGCCAATCGGGAGGCGGATGCCAACAAGCACATCAAAACTTTCGCGGAAAACCCAGAGATCCAGGTTTTGAATGGACGCTGGGGACCCTACATCAAGCTAGGGAAAAACAACTACAAGATCCCGAAGGGCAAGGAAGCGGCAGATCTGACCTACGCCGAAACGATCGACATCATCGAATCCCAACCCGATGCCGGCAAGAAAAAAGGTAGGTTTGGGGGGAAAAACCGTTGAGGTTTCCAAAAACCTCGACGGTTTGAAATAAAACCTTATTCTTATTTAAGAAATAAACCTTCGAGGTCTGAGAAAAAACCGTTGAGGTTTCCAAAAACCTCGACGGTTTAAATTAAAACCTTATTCTAATTTAAGAAATAAACCTTCGAGGTCTGAAAAAGACCTCAAAGGTTGGGCAAAAACCTCGACGGTTTAAAAACCCTTATTCTTATTTAAGAAATAAACCTTCGAGGTCTAAAAAAGACCTCAAAGGAAGGTTTTCCCCAAAAATTCCTTATTTTTCGAAAGGTGTTTTTACACCCTCCCCTTTACCCAAAATTCCTTCCATGCATCAGAAAATAGCCGTGATTGGCACAGGCCCTTCGGGCATAACTGCACTTAAAAATCTGCTGGACCAAGGGCTGGAAGCAGTCGCTTTTGACCGAAACGAAGCCGTAGGCGGCAACTGGATCTATTCCGAAAAGGAAAGCCACTCCAGCGTCTTTGAAACTACACACATCATCTCTTCGAAGACCCTCTCCCAGTACGAAGACTTTACCTTCGAGGAGTTTGACCCCAACACCCCCGACTACCCTTCCCACGATACGCTGCGCCGGTATTTTCAGGCCTACGCCGAACGGTTCAACCTCCTGCCTCACATCCAGTTTGGCACCCTAGTGACCTCCTGTCGGCGAAAAGCCGACGGCTTCTGGGATGTAACCACCGAAAAAGTTGGGCAGTCCACCACTGAAACCTACACGCACCTGGTCGTCGCCAATGGACACCATTGGAAGCCTCGAATGCCCAACTATCCGGGCAACTTTACTGGTGAACTCCTCCACTCCCATAACTTCAAAAAGGCCGCTCCCTTTGCAGGTAAGCGCGTGCTGGTGATCGGCGGAGGAAACTCTGCCTGTGATGTGGCTGTGGAAACCAGCCGCGTATCTGCCTTTACCGCCATCTCCTGGAGAAGAGGGTACAACATTGTGCCCAAATTCCTGTTTGGCAAGCCCTCCGACAAGGTAGCCGAAGGCACCAAATGGCTACCAATCAAGGTGCGTAGTTTCTTCAACAAATTGATGCTCAAAGTCTTTGTGGGAGACAATTCCGTGTATGGACTCCGTCCGGTCACCGAAGCCTTTGGAGCCACCCACCCCACCATCAACGACGAACTCCTCCACAAAATCCGTCATGGCAAAGTAAGCCCGCGACTAGATATTGACCGATTTGAAGGCAACACCGTGGTTTTTGAAGATGGGCGTCAGGAAGATTACGACAGCGTCATCGCCTGCACGGGCTACTGGCTCACACACCCCTTTTTCGAAAAGGAATTGATCGACTACAGCACAGGACCCGTGCCTTTGTACCTAAAAATGTTCCATCCTAGCCTCTCCAACCTCTACTTTATCGGCATGTTTCAGCCACTGGGCTGCATTTGGCCCGGTGCGGAGTTGCAGAGTAAACTGATGGCGCAGGAACTGATTGGCGCCTGGAAGCGACCCAAGAACTTGGCCGAGCTCTGTGAAAAAGAGGTGACCAACCCGCATTACAAGCAAGTAAATACCCCAAGGCATACCATCACCGTGGACTTCCACCTCTTCGTCAAGGCCTTGAAGCAGCAACTTCCTAAAAACTACGTATCCAAAAAGCCAAAAAATCCTGAAGTGCTAACCCCTGCCTAAGGCATCTTTAACTTTTCAAAAACCAAATCAAAACGTCAAACCTATCCCAATCCAGCCATGCAGATCAACGACCATAACCCCCTCCTTCCCTACGTCCCCGCAGCCGATCGCTACGATCAGATGAAGTACCGCTACTGCGGCAACAGCGGCATCCAACTCCCAGAAATCAGTTTGGGCCTTTGGCACAACTTTGGGCACAATGCCGACTTTACTCTGGGAAGAAGGATTTTAAGAAGAGCGGTTGATTTGGGGATTTGCCACTTTGATCTGGCCAACAACTACGGTCCTCCCTTTGGATCGGCAGAGGAAAATTTCGGACGAATGCTGCAGAAGGATTTCCTTCCCTACCGAGACGAACTCCTGATTTCCTCTAAGGCAGGCTGGGACATGTGGCCCGGTCCCTACGGTAACTTTGGTTCTAAAAAATACCTGATTACCAGTTGCGATCAGAGTTTGAAGCGCATGGGATTAGATTACGTGGATATTTTTTACCACCACCGTCCCGATCCCAAGACTCCGTTGGAAGAGACCATGGGAGCCTTGGACCTGCTGGTTCGTCAGGGAAAAGCCCTCTACGTAGGCATCTCCCAGTACAGCGCCGAAGACAGCACACGTGCCTATGAAATCCTGAAGTCCTTGGGAACGCCCCTATTTATTCACCAACCCCGCTACAGCATGCTAGACCGCTGGGTGGAACAGGGATTGATGGAGGTGTTGGGGCAAAAAGGAGTAGGAAGCATTGCCTTCTCTCCTTTGGAGCAAGGCTTGCTCACCGACAAGTACTTGAAAGGAATCCCGGCTGACTCCCGTGCTGCCAAGGATGGGCGGTACCTGAAGCCGGAGCAGATTGCTCCGGAGAAATTGGCGATTATTCAGCGCTTGAATGAGGTGGCGCTGCGTCGAGGACAAACCTTAGCCCAACTCGCCATTGCTTGGCTCTTGAAGGATCCACGCATTTCATCCGTATTGGTGGGGGTATCCCGTCCCGAGCAGCTGGACGACAACGTGGCCGCCATCCAGAATAGCCGGTTTAGTGCAGATGAATTGGCGGAGATTGAGGGTATTTTGAGGGGGTAACGGGAAACCGGCCTGGGAAAGGATTTTTTTCTTTTTTCTTCCCGGGGAATTTCAGGGAAAAATCCCGAAGATCAAGAGATTTAAATCAGCGTCTTTTTCATTTTTTAATCTGCGTGAAATAAAAACTTAAGAGGCAATTATTTCATAAACCTTCGAGGTTTTGGAAACCTCAAAGGTTGTTCCTATTTTCCCTTACACAAATACCAGCATCCCATGGGAATCACACGAAGAGATTGGATCAAAACTGCCTCAGTTAGCAGTGGAATGGCTTTATTGGGAGGAAATGCCCTCCTCAACCCGCTGCAAGCAGTAGCAGCCCCAGTTTACACCCCTCGCCCTTTGGCAGGGATGATTCGCCTCGGATCCAACGAGAACCCCTACGGTCCCTCGCCTAAAATGAGGGCGGCCATGCAAGCCGCCTTTGACGAAGGATGCCGCTACCCCTGGTCCTCAAACGCCTCCCTAGTCAAGTTAATCGCAGCCAAGGAGGGAGTGCCCGAGGACCACATCGTCACCGTTGCCGGTTCGGGCGAAGGACTGAAAGTAGCAGGCCTCACCTTTGGACAGGGTCGGGAGATCATCTCCTGCTTCCCCACCTTTCTGACCATGATGGAGTATGCCTCCCTTTGGGGTACGGATATCAACTGGGTGCCTTTGACCAAGGACCTGGACTATAATTTGGAAGAAATCGAGAAGCGCGTATCCTATGAAACAGGCCTCGTGTTCCTTTGCAATCCAAATAACCCTACTGGTAAGCTCCTTCCTGCAGACCAGGTGCTTGACTTCTGCGAAACGGTCAGCAAGCGTACCGTGGTCTTCTCCGATGAAGCCTACTCGGACTACATCACCGAACCCAACTACCCCTCCATGGTGCAGCTGGTCAAAAAAGGGATGGATGTGGTCGTGTCCCGCACGCTATCCAAGGTGTATGGACTCGCCGGCATTCGTGTGGGGTACCTGATCGCTCGGCCTGAATTGACGGCCAAACTCCGTCAGCGGGTGGTGGCTGATACGAATATCATGGCTATAGAAGCGGGCAAAGCCGCTTTGCAAGACCAGGATTTTTACCGCTTTTCCCTACAGAAAAATAACGAAGCCAAGGCCATCCTCACCCAGGCTTTGGACGAACTCAAACTTCCCTATCTTCCCTCCCATGCCAACTTTGTCTTGTTTCAATCAGGAAGAGACATCACGCAATTGAATGCCGAGATGGCCAAAAAAGGAGTGGTAGTAGGCAGGCCTTTTCCTCCCCTCAACGATTGGTGCCGCATCTCCACGGGTACGATTGAAGAAATGAACCTTTGCGTAAAGGCCCTCAAGGAAGTACTGGGATAATGTTTGCAAAAGACCTGATTCTAGAAAGTGAACGCATTTTGCTGCGCCCACTTTTGCAGGAAGATTTACCAAGGTTGCTGGAATTGACGCAGGATCCGGGGCTGTGGACCTATTTCACCCATGACTTGAGTACGCTTGCTGGGCTAGAAGCTTGGGCATCAGGGCATTTTTCGGAGGATCGCTTCCAATTTGTGGTGGTGGATCAAGACAGCCAGCAACTTTTAGGGTCTACGGGATTTGGCAATTACTTCCCTCGGGACCAGCGGATAGAGATTGGCTGGACCTGGCTGGGACATGCTGCCCAGGGTACGGGCACCAACCAGAAGATGAAGTTCCTGATGCTTGCCTATGCTTTTTAGGAATTGGGTATGCTGCGTGTGGAGTTCAAGACCGATGTCCTCAACCTCCCCGCCCGCAAGGCACTACTCCGACTCGGCGCCACCGAGGAAGGCATCCTCCGCAGCCATACCCTGATGACCCATGGCAGAAGAAGAGATACGATTTATTACAGTTTTTTGAAGGGGGAGAAGTGGTTAACTGGTGAATTGGTTAACTGATTAACCTGCCAGTCGCAAGCTGGTTGATTATTCGTTAAAGGTTAAGTGTTAAAATTGTCTCCCTACGGGAGGTAGGCTTGCCGCAGGCAAGTTAAACGTTAAAAATGTTAAGGGCCTGATATTAGTATTGATGGTTTACTTTTAGAATTAGTTTAAACCCCGAAGGAGCCTGCCCCGCAGTATTGCGGGGGTGTAACAATTATAACCCCGGGTAAAACCCGGGGTAGGAATACCAAACTTGCTTAGAACCCCGAAGTGGGTGATACAAAAAAAGTATCGCCACCTTCGGGGCTCTGAATTTCTAATACTCCTAATAACCCCCGGTTTCACAGGGGGTCATCGTTGTTTGGTTCCTTTGGAACTAGGATTTACCACTAATTCTTCCCGCTGATTCTAACGGAAAAATCCCGCAGATCAAACCAAATAAATCAGCGTATTTTTTCACCTTGGATCAGCGTGAACTAAAAATTTGGGGACATAAACCATAAACCCATACTTTTTCGGAATCAATTCCGAAAAAGTAGCAACTATTTT
>VGMU01000083.1 GCA_016866385.1 Bacteroidota bacterium | reverse complement strand
AAAACGGTAACTATCCCTGCCAAGGAGGCCTATGGCGAAAGGAAAGCAGACATGATGTTTGATGTCCCCTTGGTTCAAGTACCTGCAGACATTACTCCAGAAATCGGACTTCAACTGGTCTTACAGGGTGGAGGAGGTCAACCCATGCCAGTCACCGTAGTTTGGGTAGATGATGAAAAAATCACCTTGGATGCAAATCATGAACTAGCAGGAAAAGACCTTATTTTTGATATTGAATTGGTATCAATCTCTTAAGAAGTAGTTTTTTAGACATAAAGAGAAAGGTTATATACCTCTAGGAGGTTTTATTTTCCTTGAGATGAGCTAGAGTAGTCTTTGCCTGCGGGAAAAGGAGTATTAGTAAATTCTAATAATCTTGCTTCCTTCCCATCGAATTCCAAATACGTGTTTTGGTTTACCCATTCCCCAAGATTGTAGTAGGTACCTTGTTTTCCTACGGGGAGTTGAAGCGGCAAATGCCTGTGACCAAAAATATAATAATCATGTGGAGCACTTTCTTCCAAGGACTTGCAATAGGACCAAAGCCATTCGTCTGCTCCCAAAAACCGTTGTTCGTCTTTCGTGCTGTGGTTAATCCTACTATTTTTCGACCAGGCTTTTGCCAAGCCTATACCCAGGTCGGGGTGTATCCAGTGGAATAGCCATTTTGCTAGGGAATTGGTAAAAACCTTCTTGAGAAGTTTGTAGGTTTTATCCCCTGGTCCTAATCCATCTCCATGACCTACCAAAATCTTTTTCCCTTCGATTAGGATCTCTAGGGGACTATGGTAAACTGGAATCCCTAATTCTTGAGTAAAATACTCTTTCATCCATAAATCATGATTGCCAGTGAAAAATAAAATAGGAATTCCCCTATTTCTCAATTGGGATAGCTTGGACAAAAAAGAAAGGTATCCTTTGGGAACTACCTCTCTGTATTCAAACCAAAAATCAAAGATATCTCCCACCAAAAATATGGCTGCAGCCTCTTCGGCGATGTAGTCCAACCATTGAATGATCCGTTGCTCCCGTATTTTACTGGCTTCAAAGCTGGGTGCACCCAGATGAAAATCTGAGGCGAAAAACAACTTTTTGCCATGGAGCGGAAGATCTGCGATGGAGCCTTGCATGCGCTAAAGATAGGGGGGTAAGCTTAAAATTAAAAAGCCCCAGAGCTAATGGGGCTTTTTTATTAGGTAGATATTTTTTCTTCCGTATGAGGAGGAGTTTCTTCCTTTTCGGCTTCTTTTTCTTCAGGAACAAGGTTTTTGGCCTTTTTTCCTGCAGGGCTACCTTCTTTTTTATTGGTGAAGGCCTGGTAAGTTGTTTCCTTATCAAAAGGACGCTTTCCTATCAGCCTTTCTAAATCGGCTTGAAAAAGAATTTCTTTTTCCAATAATTCTTTAGCCAAGGTTTCTAGTTCGGATTTTCTTTTTTTCAACAAATCCAATACCCTAGTGTAAGCAAACTGAACCAATTTGGAAACCTCCTGATCAATCATCTCAGCAGTTGCCTCCGAATAAGGTTTGGTAATTTTGTATTCGTCGCTTTTGCTATCGTAAAATGAAATATTTCCCAATTTGTCATTCATTCCATAAACCGACACCATGGAATAAGCCATTTTGGTAATCCGTTCCAAATCACTTAGTGCTCCCGTGGAAATTTTTCCAAAAATGATTTCTTCTGCTGCTCTACCTGCTAAAGTCATGCACATCTCGTCTACCAATTGTTCGGTTTGGTAGAGAAACTGCTCTTTGGGTAAGTATTGAGCATAACCCAAGGCTGCAACTCCTCTAGGCACTATGGATACTTTCACTAAGGGATCTGCATGCTCCAAAAACCAGCCTGCCACAGCATGACCAGCTTCATGATAGGCAACAATCTTCTTTTCTTCTGGAGAAATGATCTTATTCTTTTTCTCCAAGCCCCCGATTACCCTATCAATGGCATCTTGGAAGTCCTGCATATCTACTGCCTCCTTATTTCTGCGGGCAGCAATTAGAGCAGCTTCATTACAGACATTGGCTATCTCTGCTCCAGCAAATCCAGGAGTTTGAGCTGCCAATTTCTTTGGATCTACCTCTTCTTTTATTTTGATGGGTTTTAGGTGAACTTTGAAAATAGCTTCTCTCCCCACAATGTCAGGTTTATCAATGGAGATTTGTCGGTCAAATCGACCTGGTCTGAGCAAGGCACTATCCAATACATCTGGACGGTTGGTAGCGGCCAGGACAATGACTCCTGAATCTGTACCAAAGCCATCCATTTCAACGAGCAAGGAATTGAGTGTGTTTTCGCGTTCATCGTTTGCTCCTGGCATTTGACCTTTTCCTCGTGAGCGCCCAATTGCATCGATTTCGTCAATAAAGATGATACAAGGAGCTTTTTCTTTGGCTTGTTTAAATAAGTCTCTCACCCTTGCGGCACCAACTCCTACAAACATTTCTACGAAATCAGATCCGGAGAGGGTGAAAAATGGCACACCCGCCTCACCCGCCACTGCTTTGGCAAGTAAGGTTTTTCCTGTACCTGGAGGTCCTACCAAAAGGGCACCCTTCGGAATTTTTCCACCCAGCTTGGTGAATTTGGATGGATTTTTAAGGAACTCTACAATCTCTTGAATTTCTTCCTTGGCTTCATCTAAGCCAGCTACGTTGTCAAAGGTGATTTTAACCTTATTTTCAGCATCAAAAAGTTGCGCCTTGGATTTTCCTACATTGAAAATTTGGCCTCCTGGTCCCCCAGTGCCTGCCATTCTTCGCATCAAAAACCAAAACAGCACAAAAAGAAGAATCATGAATCCAAAACTCCCAAAATAACTGCTCCAATTTTCTTCGTTAGTTACAGAAAAACCTATTTTTTCTGAGTCTGTAGGCATTTTTTCCTCTAATGCCTGAAAGTCAGCTTGGAATTTATCCGAAGTAGTCACTTGAAGAGCATAATGTGGACCTTCCGGATTGAAAAAGGTGGAATTGGACTCTAGCTCTGACTTGTATTTTGCGTTTTGTAAGGCAGCAGGCTTTAAGGTTACATCCACCCGGTTCATGTTGCGCACGATCACTACCTTGGCCACATCTCCGGCCAAGTACATGTCTTCAAAACGCTTTTGGGTAATATCAATCACCGAACCCCGCTGTTGTATCCATGTCAAGCCCAATAGTACCAAAACCGCAGCTACAATTAACCAAAGCTGAAAATTCGGTTTTTGTGGAGGTTTCGGGGTAAAATTTGTATTCTTATTTTTTTCGCTCATCGCTTTTTAGATAATTCACTTCAATTGATTTAACAGATTGGTACTAGGAAAGTTCATTTTGATGAAAAGTCAATTTTTGTAGTCTTCGCATCACCCCAAAGCTCTTCCAAACCATAAAACTCTCGTTGTTCAGAAAGAAATATGTGTGCTACCACGTTTACATAGTCCATCACAATCCATTGACCATTAGATTTCCCCTCTACTTTCCAGGCAGGAGGCTCTCCTGCTTTACTTACTTTTTCCTCAATGGATTTTGAAATAGCATCGATTTGGGTGTCGGAATTTCCTGAGCAAATCACAAAAAAATCTGTTACCACATCTTTTATACTTCTGAGGTCCATAACCAAAATGTCAGCTGCTTTTTTTTCCGACATACCCTTGGAAATAACTTTACTCAGCTGTTCTGATGTCATACTATTGATTTAAGACTTGCCTTCGGTACCTTTGGTTTTAGAAGTGTAAAATAATGTATAAAATTCTTGCCAACACGATTTTTTTGGGGAAAGATGTTTTTTTCCTGCCAGAGTGTCATTCTACCAATGACATAGCCATGCAGGGCCTACGTCAGGGCAACCTGAAAGAGGGCAGTATTGTAATCACTGATTGTCAAACTCAAGGCAAAGGACTACGGGGAAATACCTGGGAAACTAACCCGGGAGAAAACTTGACCTTTTCTTTGGTCTTGAGACCAAAATTTTTAGATATTACTGATCAAGTATTTCTAAATATGGCAATTGCTAATGCCATTCGCAGATGTATTTCAAAATACATTCCCCAAATTCAAGTGAAATGGCCAAACGATTTGGTCCTTGCCCATCGCGGAAAATTAGGAGGCATCCTCATAGAAAATATCTTGAGTGGTACCTCCTGGGATTTTGCCGTCGTAGGGATAGGACTCAATGTGAATCAAAGAAAGTTTGATGCACCGCAAGCTACATCCATGTCCCTGCTCACGCAAAAGGAATTTGCTTTGCCTAACCTACTTCAAGAGCTTATTCACCATGTAGAATCGGCATATTTTGCATTGAAAAATGGATTTAAGGAAGAAATCACTCAAGAATATCTGGACCACCTTTATTTGTACAAGGATCTGGCTAGGTATACAGTGGACCAACAAGAGGTGGAAGGGAAGATCGTGGGCCTGAGCAATTCAGGAGATTTGTACCTAGAGTTGCTTGATGGAACGCTTAAAAGTTTTGGGATCAAAGAAATCAGGTTTCCAAATTTCTGATTCTACTTCTGATTTTGAATTATATCCAATACCTTTGCGGGGCGAAAAGGATTAACTGCTTAATTGGTTAACTGATCAAGAGAGTAGTTAACGTTAAAGGTTAAAGTTGTTTACCTGCCTGCCGCAGGACGTTAATTGAACCATCTTCTGAGCACTCCGAAATATTACCAAAAGACACCGTTTATTGTACTTATTAACCTGCCCTTGGCAGATTAACCAGTTAACCAATTAACCAGTTAACCCTTAACATCTTTAACCTCTAACAAATTTAACCTGCCTTCGGCATCTTAACCAATTAAACGATTAACCAATAAACCCGACTGCGGAGGCTTAACCAGTTAACCAATTAATCAGTTAAACATTTAACGCCTTTAACCTTTAACATTTTTAACAATTCATATTCCTATGTCCACTACCACTTACATCCCTTACAAAGTCAAAGACATCTCCCTAGCGGAGTGGGGAAGAAAAGAAATTCGTTTGGCTGAAGCCGAAATGCCAGGATTGATGGCGCTACGTGCTGAATTCGGTCCATCCCAGCCCCTCAAAGGTGCGCGCGTGGCCGGCTGTCTTCACATGACCATCCAAACTGCCGTGTTGATCGAAACTTTAGTAGCCCTAGGCGCTGAAGTGACTTGGTCTTCTTGCAACATTTTCTCTACCCAAGACCATGCTGCTGCGGCCATCGCTGCTGCAGGCATCCAGGTGTATGCTTGGAAGGGGCAAACTGCCGAGGAATTTGACTGGTGCATCGAGCAAACACTCTTTTTCGGCGAAGGCCAGCAGCCGCTCAACATGATCCTAGACGATGGGGGTGACTTGACCAACATGGTGCTTGATCAGTACCCTGACTTAGTGGCAGGAATCCGTGGGCTATCTGAAGAAACCACTACGGGGGTACACCGTCTGTACGAGCGCATGAAAAATGGCACGCTCCCTATGCCTGCCATCAACGTGAATGACTCAGTAACCAAGTCCAAATTTGACAACAAATACGGCTGTAAGGAATCCCTCGTAGATGCAATCCGTCGTGCTACAGACGTGATGATGGCGGGTAAAGTAGCAGTAGTCGCTGGCTACGGTGACGTAGGAAAAGGTTCCGCTGCCTCCCTTCGTGGAGCTGGTGCTCGTGTAATCGTGACTGAAATCGACCCCATCTGTGCGCTACAGGCTGCTATGGACGGCTTTGCCGTGAAGAAGATGGCTGATGCGATTAAAGAAGCTGACATTGTGGTGACAGCCACAGGCAACAAGGACATCATCACCGGTGCTCACTTCAAAGCGATGAAGGACAAGGCGATCGTATGCAACATTGGCCACTTCGACAACGAGATCGACATGGCTTGGTTGAACGAAAACTATGGCAACACGAAGAACGTGATCAAGCCTCAGGTGGACTTGTATGAAGTAGATGGCAAGGAGATCATTATCTTGGCGGAAGGCCGATTGGTGAACTTGGGTTGCGCTACAGGTCACCCATCCTTTGTGATGTCCAACTCCTTTACCAACCAGACCTTGGCGCAGTTGGAACTCTGGGCCAACTACAAGAACTATACGCCTGGTGTGTATGTACTTCCCAAGCACTTGGACGAGAAGGTAGCCTTCTTGCACCTAGCCAAATTGGGCGTACAGCTGGATACCCTTTCCGACGACCAAGCCAAGTACATTGGTGTGGAAGTGAAGGGACCGTTTAAGCCGGAGTACTATCGCTATTGATTAATTGTTTAAATGGTTAACTGTTTAACTGTTGAAACCGGGAATTTGGGAAAGGGAAATTGTTAAATGTTAAAGGTTAATTGATCATCCAGAGGCTGATCGTTAAAGTGCTCCATTCATGGTTCCACTCATAATTTACATTTTTAACCTTTAACGCTTAACATTCTTATTCCAGTTAACCAATTAACCGAACTGTCTGCCGAAGGCAGATTAACCAATTAATCAATTAACCGATAAATCACCCCTTTAAAAAAAAGGAGTTCTTTTTTGGAACTCCTTTTTTCTTTTCAATTCGTACAAAGGGGAGTATATTGAAAAAAAATAAGAACAACATGAATTATACCGAAGGAATGCTCCGAGAAGGGTCTTTGAAGGGCAAAAACATATTGATTACGGGTGGAGGTACGGGCTTAGGCCGAGCCATGGGGGAGTATTTTTTGGAATTGGGAGCCAACCTAGTGATTACCTCTCGAAAGCTGGAGGTGTTGGAAGAAACGGCCAAGGAGATGATGGCCAAATCAGGGGGAAAGGTCGTGGCACTCGCCTGTGATGTTCGTGACATTGCCCAGGTGGAAGCCATGTGGGCACAGTGTATAGCTACTTTTGGACAAATCCACGGGGTATTGAATAATGCGGCGGGCAACTTTATCAGCCCTACCGAGCGCCTTTCTGCAAATGCCTTCAATACGGTCTTAGATATTGTCTTGAAGGGCACATCCCAAGTGACGCTTACGGCTGGTAAGCATTGGATTGCTGCCAAGCAGCCGGGGGTATTTTTAAATATCGTGACGACTTATGCTTGGACGGGTTCGGGCTATGTGGTCCCTTCGGCAGCGGCAAAGGCGGGAGTTTTGGCCATGACCAGATCCTTGGCGGTAGAATGGGCCAAATACGGCATTCGATCCAATGCG
>VGMU01000082.1 GCA_016866385.1 Bacteroidota bacterium | reverse complement strand
CTGTAGCTGAGGGCTCATCCGCCGGTATAATTCATCTCCTAATTCGGTGTAGCTCATTCCTTGCCGATCGATCATGCCACTATCCCAGAGCGCATGGAGGTTGGTGGGCTGTCCAAAAAACTCGATTTTGATATCATTACCTCCCTTATCCGTACCTTTTCCTACATGCAGGGGCTGGTGGATATCCTCGATCATGTGGATGAGCATTTTCAATTTTTCAGCCTCTGTTTTCGGATCCAAGCCGCCTTTTTTTAACTCGGCTTTGATGCGCTGAATGGCCTCGTAGGCATCCCCGGTTTTTTCCTGGTTACTCGGATCGTATTCCCCATTTTTACTGTTCAGGTAATGCCAGGTGGTCGCGTAATCGTAACTTTTATCCGAACGGATGTCATCCATCCAGGTCCCACTTTTACTGAGGGATGTGGGGTAAATCAATCCCTCCACCTTCTTCAACGTAGACTTCTTGAGTTGCTTTTCGGCAAGGTAGCCAATCAGGTAATGTCCCAATTGTCCCCAAGCAAAGGCTTGAGAGACCAGCAAGGTGAATGCAAGGGTAAGGACAAAGGAGAAGATTCGTTTCATCGTAGGAGGTTATTATTTAGAGGCCAATTCGGACACCGCCAACCAGGCCATTAGGCCAGCGCCGATTTCCAAGGCTTCTTCTTCAATATCAAAAGTGGAGGTATGCACGCCTGAGGTGATGCCTCGGGCTTCGTTACGCGTACCCAATCGGTAAAAGCATCCATCCACCTCTTGGGAGAAGAAGGCAAAGTCCTCTGCAGCCATCCAAATGTCCAAGTCCAGGACATTTTCAGCTCCTAGGTATGCACGGGCAGCCTCCACGGAGCGAGCCGTCAAGGCAGGTTCATTCTTTAGAAAAGGATAGCCTTTCCTGATTTCAAAATCGAGTTTTCCACCCATTCCTTCCACGATTCCTTCGGCGATTTGACGCATCTTCTCGTGTGCCTTGGCTCTCCAGGCTTCGTCTAGCGTACGGAAAGTCCCTTGAATCTTGACCTCATTGGGAATGATGTTGGTAGCTCCCAGGGCTTCCACCCGTCCAAAGGAAAGAACGGATGGGATCTTGGGATTGGCTACGCGGCTGACGATTTGCTGCAGGGCCACCAGCAGGTGCGCAGAAATCAATACGGGATCGATGAAGGTTTCTGGCATGGCTCCATGCCCCCCTTTTCCTTTGATGGTCAGGTACAATTCATCTGTACTGGCCATGTAGAGGCCCGAACGGAAGCCTACCTTACCGGCAGGAATCATAGGCATGACATGCTGCCCAATGATGGCTTGGGGGCGAGGATTTTCCAACACCTTGTCCTGAATCATCAGAGAAGCCCCGCCAGGAATGATTTCTTCACCCGGCTGGAAGATCAACTTGATTGTTCCCTCAAATTGATCGCGTACCTCGTTCAAGATTTTTGCAGCTCCCAACAAAGAGGCAGTATGCGCGTCGTGACCACAGGCATGCATGACGCCCGGGTTTTGTGACTTATAGGTAACCTCATTGGCCTCCAAGATAGGCAAGGCATCCATATCCGCACGAAGGGCCACCACCTTTTTTTCGGGGTTTTTTCCTCGGATTAATGCAGACCAACCGGTAGTCGCTTTGGATTCGATCTCGGTAATGCCGATTTCTTTTAATTTTTCCGCCACAAAGGCAGCCGTTTCAAATTCCTTGAACGAAAGTTCGGGATGGGCATGCAGGTGCCTTCTACAGGCGACCACTTCCTGCTTGTACCGTCGAGCAAGGGATTTAATTTGTTCTTTCAGCATTGGAGTCTGTGCTTGGGGGGCTATATTCCTTTCGCTGGTACCTGTCTTGAAGGATTCTAGCGGTAGGAAATTGTGTCTTTAGCAGAGAAAAAATCCTCTGTGCCTCTATTTTGTAGGCAAATTGACCCACTTTCACCAAATACCTGGGCTGCTGGTACTGCATCTCTGGGCTAATCTCTGGGAAAAATAGGGTCACATGGTCTCTTGCCTTAAATGCTTCATTTCTATCTACCCCCGAATACACCAATACGGTATACCCAGTAAAGTAGGGCTCCATTTTTGCACGTTGGTATCGCTTGGATGCCAATTTTTCTAGTTCCTTATCGACGGCTTGCGAAGGCAAATTAGAAGCAGGAGGTGCCTGCTGCATGATCTGCTTGTACTCAGGGAAGGTGGGCAAGGTGCTCTTTCGATCTTCATAATAGGCTGAAAATGAATTTTTTTCAACTGTAGGAAGTACCACAGTAGGCTTACAACCCCATGCCAGTAATCCCAAACCAAGTATCCAAAAATTTTTCATTACCCTTTAATTTTCAATGACTACACAACGTCCTTGTTCTATGTCTTGTTCTACACTTTTGTATTTGACATCCTTTTTGGTGCTTCCATCCTGGTACTGTACGGAGACCTTGTCGTTTCTGCCATACGTCTTTTCTACCCTCCTTGGGGCCACTGGGGCTGGGGCTGGGCGCCCTGCTCCTGCAGCAGCCGTAGCGACAAGTGGAGCAGAGGGATTCAAGGTGTTGCCCACTTCTGCTTTTGAGGCCTGCACCTTGGGTTCGGGTGCTCGATGGGTCTGTGCTTGTTGCACTTGTGCAGGATCTTGCTTGGGCAGGTCTGCTCGAGTCAGGAAGGAGGTCATGTCTTCATTGAGCTTGCCTATGAAGCGCTTAAAAAGTTCAAAGGCCTCAAACTTATAGATCAAGAGGGGATCCTTTTGCTCATATACTGCATTTTGCACGGATTGCTTGAGGTCGTCCATATCCCGGAGATGTTCTTTCCAATTTTGATCAATAATGGCTAGGGTAACATTCTTCTCTATGGAGCGGATGAGTTCTTTGGCCTCTGTTTGTATCGTTTTTTCCAAATTGGACACTACGCCAATCTGCTTGATGCCGTCGGTAATGGGGACCATGATGTCTTTGACTGTAGCCCCTCGCTCTTCTTGAACCTTTTTGAATACGGGAAGGGCAGAGGTGGAAATTTGGGCATTTTTCTTTTGGTAAAAGTCAAAGGCTAGGGCATAAAGCTCTTGAGTAAGTACTGAAGCCTCCTTACTTTTTAGTTCTTGGATGCTGATGGAGTAATCTATACCTAGGCTTGTAAAAGTATTCATGCGCAAATTTTCTACATCCTCCGTGGATTTGCCCATTTCTATCAAATTTTCACTCACATCGTACAAAAGGTTGAGGATGTCTAGTTCCAATCGATCTCCCTTCAAGGCATTTCTCCTTCGTTTGTAGACAACTTCTCTTTGAGAGTTCATGACGTTGTCGTATTCCAAGAGTCGCTTCCTGGTACCAAAGTTATTTTCCTCTACTTTTTTCTGAGCCCGCTCTATAGATTTGGTAATCATGCTATGCTGTATGACCTCTCCTTCTTCCAGCCCCATTCTATCCATCAGCTTGGCGATCCGGTCGGATCCAAATAGGCGCATCAGGTTGTCCTCCAAAGACACGAAGAACTGGGAGGATCCCACGTCCCCTTGACGGCCCGAACGACCTCTCAGCTGCCTGTCCACACGACGGGATTCGTGCCTTTCCGTGCCAATGATTGCCAAACCTCCTGCCTTTCTGGACTCAGGAGTTAACTTGATGTCGGTACCTCTTCCCGCCATGTTGGTGGCGATGGTCACTGTACCTGGCTTTCCCGCTTCAGCTACTATTTCTGCTTCTCGGGCATGCTGCTTTGCGTTCAATACCTGGTGAGGAATTTTTTTCAAGGTCAACATACGGCTAAGCACCTCGGAGATTTCTACCGAGGTAGTACCCACAAGCACTGGCCTACCCTGTGCCACCAATTCGTTGATTTCGTCGGTGACCGCATTGAATTTCTCACGTACCGTTTTATATACCTTATCCTCTCGATCTTGGCGAATGATAGGCTTGTTGGTAGGAATGACTACCACATCCAGCTTGTAAATTTCCCAGAATTCCCCCGCTTCCGTTTCTGCCGTACCTGTCATGCCCGCCAGCTTGTGGTACATGCGGAAATAGTTTTGTAGGGTAATGGTAGCATAGGTTTGGGTAGCATCCTCCACCTTCACGTTTTCCTTGGCTTCAATGGCTTGGTGTAGACCGTCAGAATAACGTCGGCCTTCCATCACACGACCCGTTTGCTCGTCTACGATTTTGACTTTCCCATCTACCAGTATGTATTCCGTGTCCCGCTCAAACATGCAGTAGGCCTTCAAAAGCTGATTGACCGTATGGATACGTTGGGCTTTGATGCCGTAATCTTTGATGACTTCCTCCTTGCGCACCAATTTCTCTGCGTCGGGGAGGGTTGCATCTTTTTCTAGTTCTGCAATGACCACGCCTATATCCGGTAAAATGAAGAAGGTAGGGTCCTCATTTTTTGCTGTCATCGCTTCTATTCCTCGATCCGTAAGGTCAACCACGTTGGTTTTCTCGTCAATGGTAAACAAGAGGGGCTCGTCTGCCTCAGGCATGTTGCGCTTGTTGTCTTGGAGGTAAAAGTTCTCCGTCTTTTGAAGAATGACCCGAACACCTGGTTCAGAAAGGTACTTGATCAAGGGCTTGTATTTGGGGATCCCTCTATACGCTCTAAATAAGGCCAAGCCCCCTTCTTTGTCGTTCCCGTCAGCGATCAATTTTTTGGCAGTGCTCAGGTACCCTTGCACCAATTTTCGTTGTTCCTCCACAAGCGTGGCCACTCGGGGCTTCATTTGATCAAATTCATGCACATCCCCTCTGGGTACGGGCCCAGAAATGATCAAAGGAGTTCGGGCATCATCAATCAAGACGGAGTCCACCTCATCCACCATGGCAAAGTGATGCTTGCCTTGCACCAAGTCCTCCGCTTCGCGGGCCATATTGTCACGCAGGTAGTCAAAGCCAAACTCGTTGTTGGTTCCGTACACAATATCACAGGCATAGGCTCTTTTTCTCCCAGGAGAATTGGGCTGGTACTTGTCTATGCAGTCTACCGTGAGTCCATGAAACTCAAACAAGGGCGCATTCCACTCGGAGTCGCGCTTGGCCAGGTAATCGTTGACCGTCACCAAGTGCACGCCACGACCCGACAAGGCATTCAAAAATGCTGGGAGGGTAGAAACGAGGGTTTTTCCTTCCCCGGTAGCCATTTCGGCGATTTTACCCTTGTGGAGTACCATGCCACCAATCAATTGCACGTCGTAGTGCACCATGTCCCAGACCACTTGGTTGCCCGCAGCGATCCAGGTATTGTACCAAATGGCTTCGTCTCCTTCTACCTTTACGTTGGCCTTGCTGGCCGCAAGTTCTCGATCTCTAGGACTTGCCTTTACCTGTAATTTACCTACCTCTTTAAATCGCCGTGCCGTTTCCTTGACAATGGCAAAGGCGGTAGGCATGACGTCTTCCAAAACTTTTTCTAGTTCCTTGTCGCGCTCCTTTTCCAGGGCATCGATTTGATTAAAGAGGGTATCTTTTTGCTGCACTGCTTCAGCAGAAAGCGCATCTATTTGCGCTTTAATCCCAACAATGGTATCGTCTATGTCCTTGAGTCGAGCAGCGATTTGAGCGCGAATTTCTTGAGTTTTTCCTCGAAGCTGATCGTCACTCAAGGTCGAAAAACCTGAAAAAATCTGATTGATTTCTGCCACTTTGGGTAGCAATTCTTTGATATCTCGGTCGGATTTGGTTCCAAAAATCTTGGCCAATCCTTTGGCAATAAAATCTAGCATAATTCTGTATGTATTCCCTTGACTGGGGGGCTTAAAATTACGTCCTTTTTTTAGAATTGGTACTCCTTTGGGTTGGGTAATTCACTGGGCTTAGCAAAAGTCTTCCGAGCGGAATTGCCCGGAGAAAACTTGTTGAGCAGGCCCAATTAACCAAATGTTGGTAAATCCGCTATGGGCATTTCCATCAAAGGTCACGCGCAAATTCCCTCCAAGGGTACGGATTTGGATGTCTTTTTGTTGGGTGAGGGCCCCGCAAACGAGTGCAGCAGCTGTGACTCCTGTGCCACAGGAAAGGGTTTCATTTTCTACCCCACGCTCAAAGGTGCGGACGAAAATTTCGGCATCGCCTAGTTTTTGTACAAAGTTTACATTGGTGCCTCCAGAAGCGTAGCAAGGGTCGTGGCGGAGAAGCTGGCCTTGTTCAAAGACAGGATAATCTTCCAATTGCTCCACCCAACGCACGTGGTGAGGGGATCCTGTGTGGACAAAAGCATCTCCTAGGCTTTCTTTGATTTCGGACACATCCCCCATCTTGAGTGCCACTAGTCCATCGGCGATGCTCGCCTCATGGGGGCCATCGATGGCTAGAAATCGGGTTTGCTGGGAGATGATTCCGAGAAAGGCCGCGAAGGCCACCGCGCAGCGCGCCCCATTGCCACAGAAGCTTTGGCTGCCGTCGGCATTGAAATAGATGACTTCAAAGTCGTAGTCCGTATGGGAGCGGATCAGGATCAGCCCATCTGCACCAATTCCAAACTTTCGGTGACAGAGGGCCTGTACCAAGTTGATGTTGGCTAGGTCCCAGTGGGCAGCCCGATCATCGATCAACACGAAGTCATTGCCCGTGCCTTGATACTTGTAAAATTGCATGTCCTGGGGTAGGGCCATTTTTTGAGAGGTTTGGAAGAAATTTTTCCTAAATGAGCTACAAACTTACGGAATTGTGGTGAAAGGAAAACCCTAACCTTCAGTTCAAGAAAATGTGCATTATCCGCCCAAAAATTCTTAAAATAGTGTAGCTTCGTGTATCCAAATCAAACGCCATGAAAACGAATCCAAGCCATCCCAGTCGAAGAACTTTTCTCGCCAATTCCGCCAAAGCAGGGCTGACGGTAGGCCTGCTAGGAAGCGGCATTTCCGACCTTTTTGGACAGGAAAGCCTACCCGCATTCACTACGGGATTTACCCAGCAGCCCTTGGCTTATGGGTATGCTGCCCTGGAGCCGCACATCGATGCGCGGACCATGGAGATTCACTATACCAAGCATGCAGCCGCTTATGCGAGCAACCTGCGGGATGCAGCCAAGGAAGAAAGCGTGGATACTACTCTGCCTTTGGAGCAGGTACTGGCTTCCATCTCCAAGTACTCCACCAAGATGCGCAACAATGGGGGAGGGCATTACAACCACGAACTTTTCTGGAGCATTCTTCAGCCCATGGGCGGAACTACCCCTCAAGGGGCCTTATTGGCCTCTTTAAAAGCGTCATTTGGAAGTT
>VGMU01000081.1 GCA_016866385.1 Bacteroidota bacterium | reverse complement strand
AGGGCATTCGGAAACATCCATCAGCGGATTGTCTTGATTGGGAGAGGAACAAACGCATAATTCTTTTTTGGTGTCCACACATAGCCAAGCCCATCCCGAACCAAATCGAGTAGCTGCAGCTTTTGAAAAAATTTCTTTAAATGCTTCGAAGGACCCAAATTTTGCATCTATAGCAGCCCCTAGTTCTCCGCTAGGAAGTCCTCCCCCTGAAGGGGAGAGGATTTGCCAAAACAAACTATGATTCCAATGCCCACCTCCATTATTTCTTACAGCCGTATTGGAGCCAGCAACTTTCATCAATTCTTCCAGAGATTTGCCTTCCAGGGGAGTCCCCGCAATGGCAGCATTGAGATTGGTCACATAGGCATTGTGGTGCTTGCCATGATGGATTTCCATGGTGCGCGCATCTATGTGCGGTTCCAAGGCAGTGAGGGCATAAGGTAAATCGGGAAGTTCAAAAGCCATAAGAAGAAAATTTAGTGTGCTGTAAATTTAGTACGAAACAATTTCACAATTTATAAAACCAAGTTTTTCGGGAAAAAGTTCTAAGAAACTAGGACAACTTTTTACGCATTTTTTGAAAAAAATCAAGCAATAATTCGGAAGATTCCTTTTCTAAAATCCCAGCATAGACTTTTGCTTTGGGATGTAGCATGTCTGGATTGCAACTACGGTATCCCCTCTTTGGGTCAGAAGCCCCCAGATAAATTTCTGGAAGTTGGGCCCAATACAAAGCCCCAGCACACATGGGACAAGGCTCCAAGGTAATGTACATCCTACAATCCACCAGGTATTTTGATCCCAGGTAATTGGATGCCGCAGTAATCGCTAAAATCTCTGCATGCGCGGTGACATCATTTAGCTTTTCGGTCTGGTTGTAGGCTCGGGCAATTACCTTATTCTTTGCTACTACCACCGCTCCAACGGGTACTTCTCCTTCTTCAAAAGCAATCTTTGCTTGCTTTAAGGCCTCATTCATAAAATATTCGTGAGAATAAAGTTCCAAGGATCCTGCGGTTTACTGAAAAAGGGAAAAAATTTCCTGCCTTACTTTTTCATTGATTATGATAGCTAAAAATAAGGACACCACTAGGCCAGCAAGCGCCTTTCCTATGTCCTTTCTCGCCAAGCGAAATGCCCTTACCAACCAGGCTGTTTTCTTGTTAGATTTTTCATGCTTTCCTAGGGCGATAGCAAATTCTCGCCCAGCTAATAAGCCAATGAATACCCAGGTAGTACTCATAGGAATATTGTTATACATCTTGAAATAAAACAAGATTACCGCATAGACCAAATCCACCAAGGTAGCAGCGCGCACATCGGTAACATTTGTTTTCTCGTTGATGATATCTTGGATTTTATCCCCTTTTAAGTAAAATATGAGTCCTAATCCAAAAAAGACAATTCCCGTATAGGCAAGAAACTCCATCGTATCGAGTTGCCGAGGCAAAAAGACCGCAATATTTGCTGCATCCTGCATGATCCAAACCGCCCAAAGCGTCCCCGAAGTCATCCATTGCAGGACCATCCAATAGGGCCTCGCCTTTCCTTTTAGGTAATTTTCAACGAAACGCTCTAAAATAAACCAGACCAAGATGGCTAAAACAAAGGCTAAAATGTAGCCAAAGAAACTTTTAGAAATGACCGAAACAATGGTATCCGCTTTGTAGGTAAAAACATTTAACAATAAAAAAGTGGTCGAAACGGGCCACCTCATTCGGGTCATAATCAACAACACGATAGGAGCTGCCAATTGAAGAAAAACAAATTCCTCTGGAGCTTTCTCTAAACCGGTGGTACTCAGCAATTGAAATGAAACGTCTCCGTTAAACACAAACCAACTGTAGGTAATGGTTACCACCCAAATCAAGCCAATAAATAACCATAGCCAATACCATCTGGTGGCCTGGTTGGAAACGATAAACGTTCCTATGGTCTGAATGCTATCGTTCGCAATGGCAGAATAGGCTGCCAAAGCAAATCCAAACCACATGGCCGCATAGGTATAGTCAGTGATCAGCGCAGCAATGGAAATCAGGATACAAGTAATGATCAAAAACGGTCGTTCACTTTTTGCTAAATCAAAGATCCAGTACGTCTTTTTTGAAAGTTTTTGCTGATTAATATTTTGATCTATTGGCTTTTGTTTGGCCATAGGGAGGAGGTGAGATTGGGACTAAAATTACTTAAGATATTCGGCAACACGTATTATTAAATTGTTAAAATAAGGAAAACTTAGGGGCTTGGGCGGACTAAAAATTGATTTTAGAGAAAAAAAAGTCAACTTTTGTAAGGAATATCTTTTGAAAAGGCCTCCCTACTTACGCAGGTATCATCAAAAGAGAAATGTTTGTTGCTGTAGGTCCCATTTAGTCCATTTTTGCCTTGGAAGAACTTCATCCGTCCTCTAAACCCTCCAAGATTCTCCAATACCTAAAAGTATTTCTGGCTTTATTACTTTTTATTTTCTCCATCGACTTGGTGACTATAGGGGTAGGTAATATTAACGAGGGAATTGTAAAGGATTTTCTTTCGGCCACTCAAAATCCCTTTATCAGTTTATTTATTGGGATTTTAGTTACTGCGTTAATACATAGCAGTTCTACGGTAACCGCAAGTGTGGTGGCAATAGTGGCCTCAGGCAACCTCACCTTACAGCAAGCGGTGCCTATCGTACTTGGAGCCAATATTGGTACTACCCTAACTTCTACTTTGGTGTCTTTGTCTTATATCATGAATAAGAAGGAATTCCGAAGGGCTTTCTCAGCAGGCATCTCCCACGATATTTTTAATATTTTGACCGTAGTTCTTCTTTTCCCTCTAGAACTTTATTTCGGGTTTCTTTCCAATACGGCAGCTCACATTGCAGGATGGTTTGCTTCAGACAATTCCTTTGATGGCCCCATCGTTTACAACAAACTCTTTACAAGAGACTTGACCTCCTGGGTAATTACTCAATTACGATACCCCTTGTTGGCGGTTGCGATTTCTGTGGTTCTGGTATTTTTAGCCATCAAATTTTTGTCTTCTTCTATTTATAACTCCTTTGTGAAAAATTCATTTGAGGACATCAATAAATTGGTCTTTCAAAAAACAGGCCTTGGATTTTTTTATGGTCTATTTTTCACTGCTGCAATTCAGTCCAGCACCGTGACCACCTGCTTGGTCGTTCCATTGGTTGCTAGCAAGAAAGTATCGGTCAGAAAAGCTTTCCCATTTATTGTCGGGGCTAATATCGGGACCACCATCACGGCCGTGATTGCTTCCATATACAAACCAGAAGCAGCTATTGCCCTGGCTTTGGTCCACGTGCTCTTTAATAGCGTTGGGGCATTGGTATTTTTACCCTTTGCTGCAATCAGAAAAATTCCAGTAGGATTGGCAAATTTTATGGGTAAAGCATCTACTAGTTACCGAGTAGTGGTATTTGCCTATATTCTGTTGACCTTTTTTATTCTTCCTTTGGTGCTGATTTACCTAAACAAAATTTAGGTATGGCTTGCCCTCCAGGCCTCCATTAAGGATTTGGCTGCGCTGGTACCTATACGATCGGCTCCAGCTTGAATCAGGTCAAGGGCAAATTCTAAGGTTTTTATTCCACCACTGGCTTTTACTCCTACCGTAGAGGGAAGCGTCTTTCGCATGAGCACTATATCTTCCAATGTAGCTCCATGGGGAGCAAATCCCGTGGACGTTTTGACAAAATCCGCTCCTGCATCTTGGCAAATGATACACGCTTCTTGAATCTGAGAAGGAGTCAAGTAGGCAGTCTCAATAATTACTTTTAGCACCCGCTCCTCTTGGTGACAGATTTTAGACAGCTGGGCAATTTCAATTTTTGGCCAGGTCATTCCCGAATGAAAAGCAGTTTGAGACCAGACCATGTCCAATTCATCGGCTCCATCGGCTAGGGCTGTTTTCAATTGAGTTACTTTGGTTTCTGTTGTTTCGTAACCAAAAGGAAATCCAATGACGGTAACTACCTGAATGTCTTCTTTTTGTAGCTCTCTTTTAACTTTTTTGACCCAAAAAGGAGGTACGCAAACTCCTACAAATTGCTCCTCTACGGCTTCCACTACCAGGAGATCTACTTCCTTACTGGTAAGCGTTGGCTTGAGCAAGGTAGATTCTAGGTATCTATTGAGCTTAATCTTGTTCATCTTCAAGCTCCTTGTCGCTAACATAATCGCTGAGGTACATATATTCCACCGTCAAATCTCCATCCCTAGCAATGGTAGCCCTTTCTAGAATGGAGGCAGGCTCCCTCAATAGTGCTGGAATCACCCAGGTACTAAGTTGCTCTGAAAATTCAGAAGAAGCTTCCCTAGGCAACTCACAAGGAAGATTGTCAATGGCCATCACCGAAATACTGTCTTGCTTGCCAAAAGCGGGCAATTCTCTGGTGCTGACTCGATCTACATCGTATACAGGCTTAGCTATACTGGATGCCCGATACGTGGTTGGCACAGAGCCATCAATATCACAGGTGATATCCGCGATGACAGAGATGGAAAAGTCAGGTGAGCGCAAGTCCTTCAATTCGAAAAGCCTAGGAGCTCGAGGATCCCAAAAGGCTGAAGCAATGAAGAGCTCGGCGACTTCTGCATACTTTAGAAAATGGCTTTCGTATCTTTCTGGAGCAGCATAAAACTCCATTTGATCGTACCCTCCATCTGATTTTCTTCGGTTATAATCTGAGGAGGACAAGGCTACAAAAACCGCTTCTTCAAAATACCCATGAATAAATTCCTTTGGGCTTACCTCCTTTATGTCTAGTATTCTCAGAATCTCAAGAACTCCCTTTCCAACCCTACCCTTCCCCGTAACGACAATTTTTATGGGAGGAAGGACCACTTTTTTAAGTTCCTGCTTCAAATCTTTCAAGTCCTCGCATTCTACCGCCCTTCTCAATTCAAACAAACCTGTCTTTTTGCCATAAGTCCAGAAAGCATTGTAAGCCCCTACGATACCCGCCCACCTTCCAAAAGCAACCACACGAGCTCCCTCTTCGTTTTTGAGCGCTTCGTAATCAATCAAACGAATCGATTTGGATAGAATAGCCTGCAGCAATGCCCTATTTCTGGCTTGTTTTTTTATGGTATGGGAAAAGAAAAAATACGTCTTCCCTGGAATCAACTGAGAAATGGGGACTTCTTTTACCCCAAATAAAAGATCTGCCTGAGAAATATCTTCCACCACTTCTATCCCTAAGTCCCTATATTCCTCATCGGAATAACAACGCAGGGTACTAGATTGTACAAAAAAAGAAAATTTGGATCCATACGCCCGTTGAATCTCTTTAATACCCTGTGGCGTAAATGGGGTACGATGATCCGGAGGAACTTTACCCTCACGGATAATACCAATTTTCATAAAAATTTTAGGGTTTGGGTTTAAATCTCTATACTAGGGAAAGGTCTATTGGCCAACTCATGCAAAGCAATTTATTACTCCCAAGTTAACAAGATTTTTGTAGGCTAAAGAGCACGGTTCTAGAAAAAAATTAGCTCGAAGGAGAGGCATTGGTCCTTTGCCAAAACAATCAAACATTTCAGCTCATTAAAGTAAATGGAATAAAGAAGGGCCTTTCGGCCCTTCTTTTTAATCTATTCCTAAAAAGTCAATTTGGAAAACCAAGACGGAGTTTTCTGGAATTTTGGGATTGCTTTTTTGACTTTGGTAGCCCAAAGGAGATGGAATGACAAGGACAGCCTTAGATAATGGCCTTAGCCTTCTAAAGGCAAAATCCCATCCTGTCACCACACTGGAAGCCCCTACTACAAAACTAAAAGGTTTATACACCCTGCCTTCAACAAAAATATTTTTGGCACGGGCAACAGACTCGTAGGAAGTGTCAAACACGGTACCTCCTTGCATCAGCTTTCCTATGTAATCGGTATAGACAACTGTATTGGAGGATGGCCGGGTACCCACTCCCTCTTTTTGAACGATAATTACTACTCCACTAGGATCGTGAATTCTATAGATACTATCAATTTTTGCAGTGTCTAAATACGCTGCAATCTTCTTTCTATCAATAGCCAGATTGCCTTCAAAATCATAGGCAGGACCTTGATCAAAAGGATTGGGCGTCTCACATGAACTCAAGGTGAGGGCTAAAAGAAAGGCAAAAAGAATATAGTTACGCATCATGGATTCAAATTCGGCCCCTTGGCTACTTGAAGTAAGTCAAGCTCAAATATCAATGGAGAATTCGGAGGGATAGACCCATTTGCCTGAGTTCCATATCCCAATCTGGAAGGAAAGATCACCGTAGCCTTTTCCCCAGGATGCATCATAGAAAGTGCAAATTCAAATCCCGAGATGGTAAATCCATATCCGATAGCATAGCGTAAGGGCTGGTATTTTCTTGTGGAATTAAAAATCCCATTGTCTTTGGCTACTTGCTCAATTGAAGTATCGAAAATTTTCTTGTCTAGGGTCTTTCCGATGTAATTGACGGTGACGGTATCCCCTCTGGAAATACTATTCCTGGCTTCCTTGGTAGATACTTGCCAAAACATATAAAACCCTTCAATGGGTTCACTGTATTCTTTTACAGCCGAGATGGGATTCTCCTGTAGAAATTTTTCTATGGCTTCTTTATCTTTTTGCAAGATCACCTCTTGGGTCTGATCTGGATCAATACAAGAAATCAAAGAAAACAGCGAAACTAGAAAGGCGATTGCTGCAACACCATTGGATTTCATAGCTATGGTTTTTTAAAGGAAAATGAGGATGCCGGATTATTTTTGTACGTCGGTAACTTCTACGTCAAAAACCAAGATAGAGTTGGCCGGAATCATCGCCCCTGCTCCACCCTCTCCATATCCTAGAGGAGAAGGAATGATAAACTTGGCTTTGGATCCTTTTTTCAAAAGCATCAAGCCTTCATCCCATCCTGGGATAACTTGACCGGTTCCCACATTTACAGGCAAAGGCTCATAAGGTCTTTCTTCACTAAACATATTATTTGCTTTGGCAAGATCAGGCCAGGAGGTATCAAACAGGGTGCCATCAAGTAGATAGCCGGCATAGTTAACATACATGGTAGTTCCTGGGGTAGTTTCTGGGCCAATACCAGGCTTTTCAATAATGTAAAACAGTCCGTTTTGGGATTTTTGAGCATTCAAATTATTCTTCGCTAAGTAAGCTTCGATGGTCTTGGACTCTTCCACCATCAATACTTTTGCCCGCTCTGCTGCTCTTTCTTGCTCTTTCTGCATGGC
>VGMU01000080.1 GCA_016866385.1 Bacteroidota bacterium | reverse complement strand
CATTTAGAGATACTGGAAATCTCCCTTGGTAAGCTTCCACCAAAGAAGAGGGGCCTTTTATTTCCAATTTATCTGGAACAAACCGCACCTGTCCATCTAATTCTATATGCTCATCCAGTGAGTAACTAGCTGTATCCAAGTAGGGAACTAAGGTGGCTTGTATAATGGGGTCAATTTGGAAAATTATGGAATCTTCTAAAATATTCTCTAAATAGGTAGGTGCGATAAACTCACTGAGTGCTCTTTGGATGTCTGCAGTAAGAATATAGTTTTTATCTGCCGGCTTTGCTAGCAAAATGGGGAAAGGGGGGGCGCTAAAATTGAAATACTTGCGCAACAAGTCCCAGCCGTTTCCTGAAATTTGTATTTGAATACTTTTAGGAAGTGGCTTTACGGCCACATAGTTATCTTGATCAAAGTCCCATTGTAGCGGATAATCTACGATGGTATTGTAATTGTCCTTGTTCAGGGCATTTAAAATCCAAAAAGTGGTAGCCGCTATACAACATAGGACTACCACTTTTAGATTAGAGAGTTTTCTTGATGAAATTCTCCAGGAAGATTTCTTTGAATCTGGCAAGGGGATTTTATTTGGTGATACCCGATTTTTTGGAGAAATCCAAAGATATAGCCGACTTTTCTAATTTGACCTTAAGACCTTTGTCAAGTTCTAGAAGCACGGTATCTCCTTCTACGCTATATACTTTGCCATGGATCCCTCCAATGGTGACCACATCGTCTCCTTTTTTTATTTCATCGATAAACTTCTTGGTCTCTTTTTGTTTCTTTTGCTGTGGTCGGATCATAAAGAAATACATAATCAGAATAATAGACCCAAACAAAAAAACATTTCCAAGAATACCTGAACTGCCTCCAGCGGCTTGTGCAAGAATGTAACTTAACATGGCTTATCTAATCACTGGTCCAGCCTGAGCTGACCCGCTTGAAGTTACGGTGCCTTTCAATGAGAGTCGGGTCACTGAGGGATTTGTATTAGCCTGGATAGTGACCGTGGGAGACTGTGCCCCTGACTTGGCTTTAGAATCGAATACGACTTTTACATATCCTTTTTCTCCTGGCTTTACGGGGGTTTTAGTCCAGTCGGGGCTAGTACAGCCACAGGAAGCAGTAATGTTGGAAATCACCAATGGAGCTTGACCGTTATTGGTGAAGTTGAAAACTTTTTCAACTACTTTGCCTTCATTTATTGTTCCAAAATCATATTCCATTTCAGAAAATTGAAAGGCACCTAAGGTGCTAGGATCTGCGTTAGTGGTGGTTTGTGCCAAATCTGGATTTACCGCTGTATTTCCACCTTCCAGGGCAGCGATTTTTTCTTCTAAGGCAGCGATTTTCTCTGCTTGATCGTCTTTTGTTTCGTTGCAGGATGCTAGGATGATTACCGATAATAGGAGTGCACTTGCGAATCTGATTTTCATATTAATTTTTATCTTGATTTATTTGGTCTATTAATTTATTTACGTCGTTTAGGAGGTCTTCTGCTTTATTTTTCGCCTCTGAAATTACCCGCTTTCCTTCTGACTTAGCTTCATTGAGATGAATTTCCTTACCATCCATCAATTCGGTGATGAGGTCCTCCAATTCTTTTTTGTATTTAGATAATTTGAATGAAAGCTTGTCGCGTGTATTGGCTCCCGTATCAGGGGCAAACAAAATTCCCAATGCTGCACCGACTCCAGCGCCTACAGCAAAGGCAAGTAAGGTATTCGTAGTTTTGCTCATATTCGTATCATTTATTGTCTAGCAGTCCCCTGCCACTTTTTCTAATTTTTCCTTGGTCCATCAACTCTTTAGAAAGCACATCCAGTAGGCCATTTACAAATTGCTTACTCTTTGGAGTGCTGTAAGTTTTTGAAATATCAATATATTCGTTGATCGTCACTTTTACAGGGATACTCGGGAAATGCATCATTTCTGCCAAGGCCATGGATATAATTACCTTATCGGTAAATGCCAATCTTTCAATATCCCAATTTTTAGTTTTCTCTGCGATTAATACCTTGCTTTCCATGGCATTATCAATAGTGAAGTTAAAAATATTTTCAAAAAATTCTTTGTCTTCCTCCCAATTGATGGCGATTTCTGGTAAAATTTCATCCGTGGGCATCTCAGTAGATGCCGCATTTTTCAACACTTTAGCTGCCAAGCTTCGAACTATTGCTTTATTCTCGGTCCAATTCAAATCTTTTTCTGAGAAATAGCTGAGGATGACTTCATTTTTGAAAATGATTTTTTTTAATAGGTCATCCAAGACCTCGAAGTCTTGGTCCTGCGTAGGCAGGGTAATTTTTAAATAGAGTTGATAGGATTCGGAGGGTTTGATGTATTCTCTAAACCATTCCTTTAGTTCTAATTCAAGATCATCCAAAGTCACCGCATGTCTTTTCAGGGCATTTTGGTAGCTTGGGGAGTCCTTTAGCCGCTGCAACACTTGGTTTTGGGAGAGATGTAACTCATTTCCAAGTTCAAGGGAGGCTTCTCCAGCAAGTTTTTTCTTTTTTTCTAATTCCAAGGCCACGTGACTTGCAAAGGCTTGGAGCATTTCTATGGCAGATAGGTACAACTGGGGAATTCGCTCCGCAGAGGTGACCATATTTTTAAGTAAAAATGATTTGTCCTTTTCATTGTCTTTTTGGTATTGCTGCAATGCACTCTTTACCAAGCTTTTGATTTTTAAGGAAGAGTTGGTTGAGGGAATTACCTCTTTATTTTCTATGCTCTTTTCAAAGAGCTCTAGGGCTTCCTCCGAATCTTTTGTAAGGAGGGTTTTATCTTGGATCTCCATGCTATTGAGATCAGGGAGAAAAGACTCCCGAATGAAGTCTTTCGCTAGGGTAAGATTGGATCCTTTGCATTGTTCGAAAGCATACAAATTTTGAAATGCCTTGACTCTAAGGATTCTTCTGTTGAGCATAGGAATGGTAAAGAGCCGTAAATATAAGGAATTTGACCGGGCTTCCCTCCATGGAGGCGAAGACAAAAAAACCACCGAAGCTTGATCTTCGGTGGTTGTCATAAGCTAGAATTGCTCAATAGGATAATTTTACCTTCCCCATAGACTCTATTCTTGATTTTGCAGCTGCAATAGCGGCTTGCTGTGCTGGAATTTGTTGTTGTGCTGCTGCATTTAAAATGGATAGACAGGTATCGTAAATTTTTTCTGTTTCGGCATACACCGTTTCTTCTTGGTAATCCCCATAAAATTCAGCACCCACATTTATGACTCCTCCTGCATTGATTAGGAAATCTGGCGCATAGACTATTCCTTTTTCCAATAGCAGCTGTCCATGCTTGATTTCATCTTCGAGTTGGTTGTTTGCTCCGCCAGCAATAATGCTACATTTCAAGCGATCTATGGTTTGGTCATTGAGGGTGGCGCCCAAGGCGCAAGGAGCATAAATGTCCATTTCCATATCGTAGATGACATGACTATCGACCACAGTGGCTCCTGTCTCTTTGGCAACTTCTTGTAATTTATCTTCAAAAATATCTGTGATCATCAGGTTTGCCTCTTCTTTTACCAGGTATTGCAGAAGGTATTTTCCCACTTGCCCTACTCCTTGAACAGCGATTTTTTTTCCGGCTAAGGAATCCGAACCGTAGGCTTTTTTTGCGGCAGCTTTCATACCCATGTAGACTCCGTAGGCGGTCACTGGAGAGGGGTCGCCTGCGCCTCCCTTATTTTTGGGAAGTCCAGTGACGTAGCGGGTCTCCATGGCAATGTACTCCATGTCTGAGGTCTTCATGTTGACATCTTCTGCAGTCACATAGCGCCCACCCAAACTTTCAATAAATCTTCCAAATCTTCGTAGAAAAGCCTCGTTTTTCAGGCTAGGTGTGCCGATAATAACGGCCTTTCCTCCACCTAAATTTAATCCTGCAAGGGCATTTTTGAAGGACATGCCCCTGGAAAGTCGCAAAACATCCCTAACGGCTTCTTGCTCATTTGCGTAGTTCCACAAGCGTGTACCGCCTAGTGCGGGCCCCAATACGGTGTTGTGAATGGCAATGAGTGCTTTTAATCCTGTCGCCTGGTCTTGGCAGATCACCAATTGTTCATGATCCATGCTGGTGATTTGACCAAAAATAGAACCTTCTTGGACGATTCGGGTTTCATTAATCTCTAACATCTGAAAGGAAATTTAAGAATATGTTATATTTGGGTTGTACCTTAAAAATGGCTAACACAAAATTAAATACTTTTATCAGCATACAAATTTATCATAGCCAAATTTTATTTAATAATTTTAATTAAAATTTAGAATTTATTTCGTGAAATCGCTTTGGAGAATCAATAGCTATTTATTTAAATACAAGGGCTTATTGTTTTTGGGAATAGTATTTACGGTGATCTCCAACTTTTTCGTAATTATTCCTGCACAGCTGGTAAGAATTGCCATAGATTATGTGGTGGAAAGTTTTTCTCTATATCGGCCTCTAGAAAAGGGAGGTCTGGGAGAGTTGGCTAGAGAAGATTTCCTTGAATCGGTATTTATTTTTGGGATTTTGATCTTAATCATGGCCTTGCTCCGTGGTTTTTTCCTTTTTTTAATTCGTCAGACGATCATCATCATGTCGAGAAAAATTGAATATGACATGAAAAATGAACTTTTTAATCACTTTCAATACCTGCCCTTGAGCTTTTACAGAAAAAATAGCACGGGGGATTTGATGGCAAGAATTTCAGAAGATGTCAGCCGAGTGCGGATGTACCTAGGCCCTGCGATCATGTATGGGCTCAATTTGCTGGTACTATTTCCCCTGGTCATTACCTACATGCTTTCGGTTAATGTGGAACTCACCATCTATTCTTTGCTCCCCTTACCTATCCTCTCTTTAAGTATATACCTGGTCAATAACCTCATCAACGAACGCTCGGAAACCATACAGCAAAGCCTTTCCGAATTGAGCAGTTTCGTTCAAGAAGCCTTTTCAGGCATACGGGTATTGAAAGCCTTTGTTAGAGAAGAAGACTCTGCCCATGAATTTTTTAAAGCCAGCGAAAAATACAAGCATAAGTCCATAGAATTGACCCGAGTCAACGCCTTGTTTTTCCCTCTGATCATGGCCTTGGTAGGGATTTCTACCATCATCACCATCTACGTAGGAGGGATGAAAGTCATACAAGGAGAAATTGGCTATGGGGTGATCGCAGAATTTATTCTTTATGTCAACATGTTGACTTGGCCAGTAGCCTCCTTGGGATGGGTTACGAGTATAGTCCAACGGGCTGAAGTTTCTCAACGCAGAATCAATGAACTCCTAGATTGCAAAAATGATTTGATAAGCGAAAAAAATATAGGGGCAGAAATAATTGGTTCTATACAGGTGAAGGATATTTTCTTTACCTATCCGGATTCAGGTATTCAAGCCTTGAAGGGAGTTTCTTTTGAAGTCCAAGCAGGGCAAACTCTGGGCATTATTGGAACTACGGGTTCAGGAAAGTCTACTATCGCTAATTTATTGTTGCGCATGTACGATCCTTCTGAAGGACAGATCCTAGTTGATGAAAGACCAATACAAGACTATTCCCTAGCCAGTCTGCGAGGACAAATGGGTGTAGTACCCCAAGATGTTTTTCTTTTTTCAGATACCATTGCCAATAACATTGCTTTCGGCTTGGACCGACCTGATCTGGAGGTGATAAGTAAAGCTGCCCAAGATGCCGATGTTTACCAAAATATCCTTGACTTCCCAAAAGGCTTTGATACCCTTTTGGGAGAACGCGGCATTACCCTTTCGGGGGGTCAAAAGCAGCGGGTTTCTATTGCTCGTGCGATAGCAAAAGAACCTAAAATTCTAATTTTAGACGATTGCCTTTCAGCCGTAGATACCAAAACAGAGAATGCTATTTTGAATTCTTTGCAAAAAATTATGGAGAAACGTACCTCCATCATCATCTCTCATCGAGTTTCATCTGCCAAACTTGCTGACCAAATTATTGTGCTCGATGAGGGAAAAATTGTTGAGCGAGGCAATCATCAATCCTTGATGGCACAAAAGGGAGTTTATGCGGAGCTATTTGAAAAACAAACCCAAAAGGCTTCAACTCTTGAGGAGTAAAGAGGGGGCATGAAGTCGTTTTTCTGGACATCCTATTAAAATTTTACTTCAGGGGAAACTATTTTTCTTTAAGTGCATTACACCTGTCGTAGGTAGGATCAATGTCAATAAAAATATCTTCCTTGGCCGTGACAAACCATTTACTTAAAACCTCATCTTCTTTTCTTCTGAGGGTAGCTGCTTTCAATTTTTCGTAATCGTCTTCAAGATTGGCTTTATGAGCCGGGTACCTCGCCTTGTAGTAAAGTACGCGTACCTTCGTTCCTTCTCTAGGATCCTCGAAGCGAATCGGTTGGGTAATGTCTCCCACAGTCATCGTATCGATGGTAAAATAAAGGACAGGATCCTCTAAGGTTCTCAAGGATAATCGGTTGGAGGTGGTAGCAGGATCGGTAAAATATCCACCGGCATCTGAAGTTGCCCTATCTTCTGAATATTCTTTGGCAGCTTTTGCGAAATCTATTTTTCCTTCTAAAATTTCTTTTTTTAGGCTATCAAGATATCGCTCTTCTTTTTGAATGTCCTCTTCAGTAGGTTTAGGAATTCTCAAAATATGTCGGGTATTGTAAGTAGACCCTTTTATTTCTAGAAGTTGAATCATGTGAAATCCAAATTGGGTTTCCACAGGATCGGAGATTTCTCCTGGCCTAAGGTTGAGGGCAGTGGCTTCGTATTCTGGGGCCAATTCACCTCTTCTAAAAAATCCTAAGTCTCCCCCCTGCGCTGCAGATCCTGGATCTTCGGAATATGCGCGAGCGAGCTCTGCAAAGGTGGCCTGACCTGTACCGATATCGTTTTTGAATTTTAGAAGTTGGGAAATGAGTTGTTCCCTTACTTTGGGATTTGTTTTTGGTTTTCTCACAATTTGGCCTACTGTAGCTTCCGAAGTAAATAGGGGTAAAGAGTCTTTGGGGATGCTGTAATAAAAAGCTCTAACTTCCGCTGGGGAAACCGTAATGCCTTCCGTAATGGTGGTTCGCATTTTTTGGACAATGAGTTGTTCACGAATAACCTCCTCAAGTTCTGCCTTCAATTGATCTGCTGTTTTGCCATACATTTCTGCAAGCATGGATTCATCCCCACCAAACTGTTGCATAACCATGCTGAATCTATTGTTGGTCTGAAGCAAAACTTCCGCGTCAGTGACGATTACCGAATCTATTTCTGCTTTTGCTACCATAAGCTTATTGATGAGTAGGCTCTCAAATAC
>VGMU01000079.1 GCA_016866385.1 Bacteroidota bacterium | reverse complement strand
AATTGAAAAAGGCGCTCTTGGGCGTGTACGTATCCCAACGCACGGTAGGCATCGGTTTGATTTTGTGCATAGATATGGGGTACCCCGTAGGAATCGAAGTTTATCTCTACCTCCTCAGACAAACCATCAATAGCCACTTCACCATCGTACTGGGGGCTATTCCAGTAGATAAATCCAAGCAGGGAAAGGATGAGAATAAAAAAGAGGATGCCTAGAATGGAAAGAGATTTTTTCATAGGAGAGGAAAGTAAGAAATCAGGTGAATTTAGGTATTAAAACTCGCTTTCTATGGAAAAGACTAGGGATTAACCAAGGACTCTTCTTCTATGGCCTGCAAAATAAGGTGGCAAGCCTGGAAAATTTCCTCCTTGGTAATGTTCAAAGGAGGTGCAATTCTCATGCTGTCGTCACAAAACAAGAACCAATCCGTAATCACCCCTAAGCCAATGGCCCGATCAATAATGCGCTTGAGGAGATCAAAAGATTCAAATTCCACGGCCATCATCAAGCCTTGGTGGCGGATAGCTTTGATGCTGGGGTGAACGAGCAGCTTTTTAATTAACTGGGCTTTTTCTTCCACTTGAGGGAGCAGTTGTTCCTCCCGTATCACCTGTAAGGTAGCCAAGGAGGCTGCTGCAGATACGGGATGCCCCCCAAAGGTGGTGATGTGGCCCAATATGGGATTGGACTTAAAAGCGCTCATGACTTCTTTACTGGCTATAAAAGCACCTATGGGCATGCCACCTCCCATTCCCTTGGCGCAAACCACCACATCAGGGATGACCTCCATGTGCTCAAAGCCCCAAAACTTACCCGTTCTTCCAAATCCACACTGAATTTCATCCAGCACCAATAGGGTACCGGTCTGATGGCATCGCTCCCTTACTGCTCTAAAATATTCCTTGCAAGCGATGCGTACACCAGCTTCGCCTTGAATCGTTTCTATGACCACTGCAGCCGTGTCTTTCGTGATTCGGTTTAAATCTGAAAAGCTCCCGTAGCAGATTTGAGAAGTACCTGGAAGTAAGGGACGGTAGGCTCGCTTCAAGGACTCGTTTCCTCCTAGGCTCAAGGCTCCTTGGGTACTTCCATGGTATGCTTGAGTACAAGAGAGAATCTCTCGTCTTTGGGTATATCTTTTTGCCAATTTCATGGCTCCTTCTATGGCTTCCGAACCACTATTGACAAAATATACGTTGTCCAATGGTTTTGGTAGCGTGTCAATCAAGGCTTTTGCCAGTAGGGTTTGAGGAGATTGGATGTATTCCCCATAGACCATGAGGTGGAGGTAGCGGTCTAGTTGTTCTCGTATTGCTTGTAGTACCTTGGGGTGGCGATGGCCTACGTTGCTCACCCCAATTCCAGAAATTAAGTCCATGTACTTCTTGCCCTCTGGTCCATAAAGGTAAACTCCCTCTGCTCTCTCTATCTCTATTGCTAGAGGAAAATCGGTCGTTTGAGCCACATGCGCTAGAAACAAAGAACGATGGTTCATAATTTTGAATGAAAGTCAAAAACTAGAAAATCGGTAAAAAATCCCTAAAGGAAGCTTTTTTCCTTGACTTTCCTGGAGGAATAGTTCGCCATGGGAGGCATGAGCTACCTTTCCAAAAGTAGATTGGATGAGGTTGGCTGCGATCAGGGATGAAAAGCTCAAAGAGTACATATTGAGCAGCAAGAGGTGATTCTTGGGATCAAGAATTTCCTTGCAGGTTTTCAGCATTTCATTGATTTGCTCTTCTAGTTCCCATTTTTCCCCTTCTGGGCCTCTTCCGTAAGCGGGAGGATCCAGGACTATGGCTTGGTATATATTGCCTCTTCTTGCTTCTCTTTTGATAAATTTCATAGCATCGTCTACTATCCATCGGATCCCGTTTAGGTCTGAAGATTCCATGTTGTGTTTGGTCCAGGTGACTACTTGTTTGACCGCATCCAAATGGGATACCTCGGCTCCTGCCGCTCTAGCCGCCACACTGGCTGCGCCCGTATAGCCAAAGAGATTCAATACTTTGGGAGTGCCCTGAGGAAAGGATTTAAGTTTGGAATACAAGTAATCCCAGTTTACTGCTTGCTCTGGGAAAAGACCGATATGCTTAAAGGAAGTTTGAGCCAGGTTCAACTTCATTTTTAGTCCTTCTTCATTTTCATAGCTGATTTGCCATTGTTGGGGCATGGTTTTCAATTTTTGCCATTGCCCTTTTTCTGGATTGTTTTTTTCTTTGGCGAAATGCGCATGGGCCATTTTTCTCCATTCCGATTCAGGAAGGCTTTTATCCCAAATGGCTTGAGGTTCGGGCCGACTAAGGATGTAATTACCAAAGCGTTCTAATTTTTCAAAACCGCCCGTATCAATCAATTCGTACCCTTTCCAAGGGCCAGGACAGAGGGAAAGAATGGAATCATGCATAAGTACAAAACTACGGAATTCCTTTTGGTCTAAGGCAATCTTTTCCTTACAGGCTAGCCCTAATAGTTGACATTAGAAATTTTGCTAGGGAAGGAGAAAAAATTGGCTGGTTTTCAAGGATCTATCGATTCCTATAAACCATCCTCCCTGATTTAGTGCTATTTTTTTCTATTTTTGACTACCATTACTCAGGATTTTAACCCTACCTATTTTCTATTTTCTTTATTTTAAAGATGCCCGCCAAGTTTATAGACATAGAAAAGGCCGTTGCCGCTAAAAATCCACGCTTACTCCAATGGATGCCTGGATTTTTGCTACGCTATGTCAAGCGAGTGATGCACGAAGCCTGGCTCAATCAGGTGCTCAACAAGCACCTAGAAAAAAAAGGATTAGATTTCGCTGCAGCCCTGATCCAGGAGTTTGAGATGAAGGTGAATGTGGTAGGGGCAGAATATATTCCCAAGACAGGAGGGGTAATATTGGCATCCAATCACCCTTTGGGAGGCTTGGATGGGATTGCTTTTTTGCATGCCATAGGCAAGTACCGAAAAGATGTACGTCTGTTGGTCAACGACCTCTTGATGACCTTCAATAACTTTGAACCTCACTTTGTGCCGGTCAACAAGTATGGTAAGAATTCACCGGAAGCCAACCAAATCATAGAGCAAGTCTATGCAGAGGGTCATGCGGTATTGATTTTTCCCGCGGGATTGGTGTCTCGAAAACAAGACGGGGTGATCAAAGACTTGCTCTGGAAGAAAAGTTTTATCGCGAAAGCAAAAAAAAATCAACTCGATATTATTCCTTGCCATATTTCAGGTAGGAATTCCACTTTTTTTTACAATCTTGCTAACATCAGGAAAAAACTAGGGATTAAAGCCAATATTGAAATGTTTTGGTTGGTAGATGAAATGTATAGACAGCGTGGAAATACTATACAAATTACTCTAGGGAAGCCTGTGTCGTCTACCCATTTTACTGAGGATCTTAGCGATGCGCAATGGGCAGATTACATGAAAGAGAAGGTATATGAACTTGGAAAACAAAATGACTGAGCCTGCAGCGTTAATTCCCCCCGTAGCTAGGGAGCTATTGAAGGCAGAGCTTACTCCAGAACGTTTTCTGCGCTACACCAACAATGGAGATAACTTGGTCTATTTGGTCAATTATCACAATGCGCCTCAGGTGGTCCAAGAAATAGGAAGACTCAGAGAATTGACTTTTAGAGCAGCAGGAGGGGGGACGGGAAAAGAAGTAGACTTAGATCACAACGACACCAGTGAGCACTGCTACCATCAATTGATCACCTGGAATGAGGAAGATGAAGAAATCGTGGCAGGTTACCGTTTGATTTGTTGTAAAGATGCCCTAGGAACAGACGGTTCCATACGCTTGTCTACTACCCATTTGTTTGATTTCTCTCCTGAGTTTGTAAAAGACTTCTTGCCCTACACCTTGGAATTAGGTAGATCTTTTGTCCAACCCAAGTACCAACCCAGTATAGACAATCGAAAAGGAATGTTTAGCTTGGACAACTTGTGGGATGGGTTAGGGGCTGTGGTTCTGCTTCATCCAGACATCAAATATCTCTTTGGCAAAGTTACCATGTATCCCCATTACCAACGAGAAGCTAGGGACCTGTTGCTCTATTTTTTAAATCATTATTTTCCTGATCCTCAAGGTTTAGTACGACCTAAGAAGGAGCTTTGCTTGACCTATGAAACCGATATTTTATCTCAAGCCAATCCTTTTGAAGGCTTGGAGTACAAGGAAGGTTACAAGGTCTTGAATGGAAAAATACGGGCTTGGGGAGAGAACATTCCTCCCCTGATCAATACCTACATGAATCTGTCTCCGAGTATGAAGTCCTTTGGTACGGCCCTTAACGATGAGTTTGGTGAAGTGGAGGAAACGGGCATACTCATCACGCTTGCCGATATTTACGAAAGTAAAAAGCACAGGCATATGGATACCTTTGAACGGGACAGGGTGTATGGAAAAAGACCAGAATAAGTCAAGAATTACGCTCATTGTGGGAGCCTCAGAAAATCCCGAACGGTATGCTTTTAGAGCGGCGCAAATGTTGAAGCAAAATGGTTTTTCTTTTCTCCCTATAGGGATAAAAAAAGGGAAGGTATTGGGTCAGGAAATTTTGGATTTGGTACAAAAACCTGAACTAAAAGACATACATACAATCACCTTGTATTTGGGGCCAAACCACCAGGAGCAATGGATGGATTATTTGTTCAGCCTACACCCCAAACGGATTATTTTTAATCCTGGAACGGAGAATCCTATTTTTTATTCTCGTGCGAAAGCAGCAGGTATAGAAGCTCTTAACGCTTGCACCTTGGTTATGTTGACTACGAGTCAATACTAACTTTTTCCTTCAAAAAAGTATCCATATAAAGGATATGAGGTAAGGAGATGAGCGAGAGCATCACAAAGAAAAGCAAATAGAGTTCTTGAGTAGGCAAATACCGAATGCCTACACCAAAAAGAAGAGCGATCCCAAGTAAGCTAATGCCTGAGAAGGGAAGTAATTGCAAACAAAACTTTATCGGGGTACTGAATGCGGGATACTTTTTCAGGTATTCGTATTCTGCCAGCATGCTTGGAAGGGAATGCCAAAGTCCAAAGTAGATGCTGAACCCCACCAGTAAAGGACTGAAATAGAGTACAGGAGCCAAAATCAAGTAATCCATTGCATCCCCAGCTGTGAATGTTCTCCCTACCCATCCCTGTATAAGTAAGGAGCTGGCCATAAGGCCACCTAGGATCCCTAGTCGCTGCAATTCCGTGAGGGTCAGGCTAAGGATAGGTTGGAGGATTTTTTGGGTCATTTCCCAGTCTCCAAAAAGAAGTATAGCTAGGAAAAAACTGCCTTTAATGAGGTAAAGCCAGGCCTCTCTGGAGGAATTTCTAAGTCGATCTAAAAAATGAGATTGTCCAAAATGGTAAGAAGACATGAGTAAAAAGGCGAGTAAAGCGGCAAGGGGTAACAGCCACCAGAGCAAGCCATATCCGAGCATCACCAGCAAGTAGCGAAAGATAAAGTTTACCAATCCTCTCTTGCCTATTTGAGGATTGTGGATGAGGTGGTCTATGCCTCCATGGGGTATACCTACCAAAAGTAAAGTGATACCAAAAAGGATATAATGAAGAGTTTGGGGTAGATCAGAAAAAATCAGAAAAGCAAGTCCTAGGGCTAGTCCTAGTCCTTTTGCAAGGAATTCAATGCGTGCCATAGCGAAGAAGTCCTTTGATGAAAATTCCAAACCTCAAACCTGAAAGTAGCCTCAATTCTTCTCTAAAAGATGTTTTTTCGGCTAAAAAGCGAAATACTAAATCTGGAGAAGCACTGGAGAATAGATTGAGAAATACTCCTGGGAGTTTTTTAGGCCACCTGTGTGCAATGGTGAGAAGAATATTGTCGTAAAAGATAAAGCGTTTTTTTCTAGGGAAGCTCAAGGTTTTGGCTTGCCCTTGCTCGAGTTGCTTTACGATGTGAGCACAATTTTCTTGGATGAGGGAAAAAGTATATCCCGTGGAGGGCTTTGTCCAACCTGCGGCTGTTCCCAGGGGTACATGTCGGCTTGCTCTAGCGGAAAATAAATTTCTAGTGGTCATGGGGATTTTTCCAGATTCTCGAAATTGAATTTCGTAGGAAATTGAACCATATTTTTTTGCAATGTAAGCAGTCAAGGACTCCAAGAGTTGCTCTTCCTCAAGGGCTTCGGTAGTGTAGGCGGTGTATTCTATCAGCGCTTCTTGGGTAGAAAAGGGAAGGGTATACACAAAATCAAAATCCTTGGACGCTTTGGTATCAAAATCCATCAAGCCCAAACGCTCGGGATCAAATAGGGGGGTATCGCTTTTTATGCGCAAGCCAATAAAAACCTGTTGTAAAAGATTCTCGGAATTGACTGGAATAGAAACTCGTGAATCAAACACCCAAGAACACGTGTAGGACCCGGATGATTTTGTCTCTAACTCTACCGTATCAGCTTCAGAAGTAACTTTTTGAACCTCATCTTTCAAAAAATGTACCTGGGGATGTGCCTTAATTTTGCCCAGGACATGGGCATAAAAATCGTGAGAATTGAGGTGGTAATAGGCAAGCTGATCCAAGGATTTGGAAAGCTTTTTCTGGGTATCTTTTAAGTAAAAGGACTTCCAAGAAAAGCGAGCATACTCTGGGTGAATAGGAAGGGATTCGGTGCTCCAATAGCACCAAGTTTTGTTGGGAATTTCTCCCTCGGAGGGATCAATAATCAAAATGTTTGCCTCTTTTAAGCTACTTTCCAAAAGTTGGTAGACCAGGCTCAAGCCTGCACATCCTCCTCCTGCTAGTATGTAGTCGTAGTGGCGCATAGAAGAAAAAGGCTGCCTGAACTCTGGTCCAGACAGCCATTAAAAATTATTTTTTACCGCTTTCAGCAACTGCTACGGAATATACTACCAAACCAAAACCAATCTTATTGATGGCATCGGCTAAGTTGTAAATCAAATCTATTGAAATATCCACATTCGCTAAAAGGTTTCCATCTAATAGCATGTAACCAATAGGATAGATGGACCAACCTAAAGTGATAAAGATTTTCAACAAGAACATGGCTCTTCCTAAAGCTGGGCTATTGGACGAGCTTGCCAATTTGGCTACGTCTCCAGCGAATACTTCATACACGATGTACAAATATCCTACTGTTGAAATCCATCCCCATAAAACATTGTTATCTTTGTAAACTGCTTCACCTAAATAACCTGCCACCAACATGAGTAAGGAAGCAATGATTAACTTGAATAGAGTTGAACCTTTAGCTCCAAAAGGCTTGGTCAACAAGTAGAATTCCACGCACATCAAAGGAACAGTCAAGGTCCAGTCTACGTAACGGAAAGCAGTAGGGCTATCGCCTTGAGTGAGATAGAAATCTCTCATGTAATAGTAGTGTACTGCGGCAATACCCGTGATCAGTCCGGATACCAAAAGGGAAAGTTTCCACTTACCGTCTACGGAGCCTCTCTCTACAAAGAAAAACACTGCAGATGCAAACATGGCCATGTACCCGATAAAGAAGGTAATGGCTACAGGATCAGAATCTTTAATCCTGTCAATAGCAGTTTTCGCTGCGTCAGCAGCAGCAGGTGCTGCATCTAATAGAATACTGTAATCCATAATTTTTTTTGGTTTTGGTTGATGTTAACTAACATTTACTCTAAAGTAATATTTTCAATCAAAAATTTGTTTAAAATAATGCAAAAAAATAAAACAAAAAAAATGTAATGCTGAAAATCAGAGATATACGGCGTTTTTTAAGACATAAATTTTTTTACACAATTTTTTAAAAAGTCTAAAAAACAGAATATTATTTGGTTGAGTAAATGGCTTTTTCAGAGGGAATTTTCCCCGTAAAGTCTTTGGAAAAGAACCTGAAGAAGTCACTTTTTTTTCCTAAATTGCGACAACTAAAACGAGACAAAACCCTCAAGGAAAAACACCCTTTGCTTGAGGGTCTCCAAAACGTATGAGTGAAGAACAACTGAGCAATCCAGCAGACTACGGCGCTGGCAATATTCAAGTACTAGAAGGATTAGAAGCGGTAAGAAAACGTCCCGCCATGTATATCGGAGACGTGGGAATCAAAGGTCTTCATCACCTGATATGGGAAGTAGTAGACA
>VGMU01000078.1 GCA_016866385.1 Bacteroidota bacterium | reverse complement strand
CTGATGACGATAGGATAGGTATTGTCTTGCTTTTTTCTTGACTTTAGATTGAGTTGGATGGTTGCCATAAACTAGATGATTTATGGCCTTTGCATGGTGCTAAAATGTTCACGCTATTGCAACGCAGATCGTAAAATGCGTGCTAATAGGGTGAACAAAACGGTGTATTGGTTGCGCTAGTTTGGGGTAAAAACAAAAAAACCCTGCATTTCTGCAAGGTTTTAAGCTCCCTCTCTTGTCGGATGTTGCAACCATAAAGCGATGATTGAACTTGACAGACTCAAGAAATCAAAAGGTTAACGACTTCTATTTCCTTAAAAAATCAACAATCAAATCGGTTATCAAGACCGGCTTTTCAGAAAATGTATGATGCGAAGTATTAGGCAATATTGCTAATTGACTCCCTGGAATGGTTCTGTAAATATGCAACCCATGTTCTAATTTAGTAACATCTTTATCACCATAAATAATTAAGAACTTACTTTTGATTTTACTTAAATGTTCGTCACTAATTACTTCTTTAGTAATCCACATATTTCTAAGCTGTTTAAAAGATTTTTGCCAAGTTCCTTTATTGGGTGATAATTTCAAAAATTCATCTAACCAATAATGTTTTAATCCATCTGAAATGGTTTCAGGTTCCCAAGTTTTCATGTCAGCAATTGCTCCATCAGGATAACCATCTGTATCACTGTTGGCACCACTTACAATTACCTTTTTAACCTTATCTGGTCTATCGTAAGCTAAAATAAAAGCTGAATTTCCTCCATCACTCCATCCCAAAACATACACACTATCTAATTTCAATTGGTCTATGAATGAAGCGTAATAATTGGCATAAATTTGATAACTAATAGAATCAATCTGCTCTGACCTTCCTTGACCAGGACTATCCAATGCAATAACTCTAAATTTTTTTGATAAAGGCCCTATTACTTTTTCATAGTCTTTAATTGACCCAAATCCACCATGTAATAATATTAGTGGAGTGCCCTTACCGTATTCTTCATAATAAACTTTCGACCCTCTAATGTTTAAATATTTACCATTATTTGAACCATATGGAATTTGAGCAAAAAGTGATTGGGTTAGAAATAATATCCCCAAGAATAGAAGTTTCTTCATTTTAATTAAATTTACTATATAGTTTTTTGGATTACAAACATAATTAGTTCTTATAAAAAATCAAAAGGTGTAATACCCTAAACACTGATTTACATATTAAATTTTACAAAAACCCTCTACTGACCTCGAACCACAGAAACCAACATTAAAACCTCCAAATGGTTCAATAAACCATACTTCTCCTAATCCTTTTGATTTAGGGTTGTAACTTTTACGAAAAATGAGGTATTGAAAATGAAAAAGATGCACCCACAAAAAATGTCTGTTGACAGAAAGTTATGGTAGTTTTTAAACAAAAAAAGAGGTCTAAATGACCTCTTTTTGATTACCGCTCCCCTTACAAACGAAAGATGCAGCTATAATGAGTTGATTGAGTTTGTAACTATTAGGAAATTGAAGGAGTGAACTTAAATCGTTAGAGCGTCTTTATTATTCATATTAAAGTTTGCAGAATCTCACGGATTTTATTTGCACCGGCATTTATACCTCCTACATCATGAGACGTTTCGCTTGGGAGATAATGCCATTCTTTTTTGCTTTGTATGGCTTCAAAGTACAAAAGGCTTTGTCCGTCAGCATTCGTTACATCATTTGTGTTAACAAATATTACATTCGTTTCATAGCTTAAGTCAGGCGCTATTGTTGCAGAAAGCAGAGATGATTTATCGAGGGATTACCGATCTCGGCGGAACTAAAAGTAGAACTGAAAGCGATCACCCCCTTTACTTACACAGGAATATAAAAGTTAGCCATCAAAATAAGGTAAGAATTTCTACATTTTAGATGCAGTGAAAAAGCGCTATTTTTTGGGATAACGGTAGAGGGTAGGAATAATTCCATTTCGTTTTTCACTCAAGGTAAAATAGGCATCCCCCTTGTAATTAAATCCTATGGCCTCTCCTTGTGGTTCAGGCAGGTATGGAAGCCGTAGCGGTGGTGCTTGCAGTGCTTCCGAAAGAGACTGATTGGCTTGACGGGTCCAATAAAATACTTGCAGGTAGTTTTTGATCAATATTTGGCTTCCATCTCGTGAAACATCAGCCGCTACCGAACTGGTAAAATCAAACGAATGCAATTTTTCTAGCAGGGCTTTCCCTTTTTCAAACCCATCAACAGGTACCCGGTAAAGCGTATTTTTTGCCTCTCGCTTCGATACCAAATACAGCTCCCCAGAAATCGGATCTACCAGGAAGGCTTCTGCATCCTTTGGACCACTAGGATACTGGAGACTAATTCGATCTATCGCAGCACTAGGGATGGCCTGCAATTGTTCAGGCTCTGCAAATCTGTAGAGATATATTTGATTGTACTTGGCCTCGTTGTCCCCTATTTCGGCTACATAGATATAGGAGCTCCCATTGGGACCAGGACCTATGGCAATATCCTCCCAATCTCGGTTGCTCAAGCCCGAAAGTTCCAGTTTCCCTAGTTCATTTCCCAAGGTATCAAGCACAAAGACCGCAGCTTCTCCACCACTATCCGTATGGACATAGAGGCGATTGGGGTAGCGGTGAGAAACTACCAGTCCACTCACCTCTTCAAGTAGAGGATTGACTAATTTGCCCAGAGGAGTTCCTGCTAAAAAAAGAGAGTCAATTTTTTGATTTTCCGATTCCTTCTTTTCACTTGCTTGGGTAATCCCTTCTATACAGCTTTGGGTAAAAAAAGCCAGAATAACTGAAAAATACAGGAGATGGATTTTCATGATTGAATAGCTTCAAAACTATCTATAAAGGTAACATAAAAACTGAGATTATTTTTAAAGGATTATTAAAACCTTAGCGATCCAATTCTACTAGAAGTGAAGTTTTGGATTTGATAAACTTCAGAATGAGGTAGGCAACCTGCTTCTAGGCTGAATTTTTGTAGGATTTTCTGTTGCATGTTAACTCAAAATGAAATGAATTTTCTATTTTTTTCGGTTCTAGAGAAGGTTTTTTTAAGGTTTTGACAAGTTTTTTTATTCCTGCTTCTGAATGAGACCCAAGTGTTAGGTGAATGTTAGCAAGCTAAGGCCATTGGTAAAGATTTTATAATTTTTTGTTTCCATTCCCCTAATTCTATTAGGATAATTTTACCCATTGAAATAACTCATCACCTAAGTTGATATGGGAAGGTCTATCCTTATTTTTAGTTTATTTTTTGGATTACTTTTCTCCTGTTCTCCAGTAAAGGAAAAGGAGGAAATTACACAGCCAAAAATTGCAGCTTCGGTAATTACCGACACCGTGAGCTACGATACCGATGATCCTGCCATCTGGATTCATCCCAGTGACCCCAGCAAAAGTCTAATAATTGGAACCGACAAGGATTCCTTGGGCGCCCTGTATGTTTTCAATTTGGAAGGAAAAATTGTGGACTCTTTGGTGCGAAAAGGCATTCAGCGTCCCAATAACGTGGATGTAGGATACGGCTTGACACTTGCGGACGGATCTAAGGTAGATTTTGCAGTAACTGGGGAGCGATTTACCTCCAAACTCCGTTTTTTCTCACTACCGTACATGAAGGAGTTCAACCCAGGCGGGCTCGAAATTTTTGAAGGGGAAATTGGCCCTGATTTCAGGGATTTAATGGGCGTGGCCCTTTACAAAAGCCCCAGCACAGGCAAGCAGTATGTAATCGCAGGACGAAAAAACGGGCCTACGGATGGTACCTACCTCTGGCAATACGAAATCACAGCTGCTGCTGAAGGCATCCAATTGGAGTTGGTCCGAAAGTTCGGACAATATTCTGGAAAAAAAGAAATCGAAGCCATCGCAGTAGATGCTGCTCTTGGGTACGTCTACTATTCTGACGAAGGGGTAGGGGTGAGAAAGTATGCTGCCGAACCAGGTATGGGAAATAAAGAACTGGCACTTTTTGCCACCGAAGGTTTTGCAGACGATCACGAAGGTATTTCTATTTACGAGTTGGACGATTCTACAGGATACCTGCTCGTTTCCGACCAGCAGGCCAACTTATTCCATGTTTTCCCGAGGGAAGGAAGTCCCGATAATCCTCATGCTCATTCCCTAATTACAAAAGCATTGCTCAGTACCAACCAAAGTGATGGGTCGGAAGTGAGCAGCCGTTCCTTTGGCCCAAAATTTCCGAAAGGGATTTTCATAGCCATGTCAGACAACAAAACCTTTCACTTCTACAGATGGGAAGATGTGGCTGGAAAACAACTGAAATCAAGAAAAAACAACTAACCAAATACGTATGAAAAAAAGTGTACTAGTTTCGTTTACGCTGGCCTTCTTGCTCCTAATTGGAGGTCAAGTACTGGCGCAAGGAGTACTCAAAGGAAAGGTGATTGATTCCCAAAATCTATCCCTTCCTGGAGCAAATGTGATTCTGAAAGGAAAAACTACAGGAACGATTACCAATCAAAAAGGAGACTTCTCCTTCTTGAATTTGAAAGCAGGAACTTATGAAATAGAAGTTTCTTACTTGGGATATGCTTCTTCAACGAAGCAGGTGGAGGTTCAAGATGGCCAAACCACTTTGCTCACGTTCAAAATGAATGAGACAGCATTGGAAAGCCAAGAAGTTGTTGTTTTTGGTGATCGATTGAAAGGACAAGCCAAAGCTTTGAGCCAGCAAAAGAACAATTCAAACATCACCAATGTAGTTTCTTCGGATCAAATCGGTCGATTTCCAGATGCAAATATTGGCGATGCATTGAAAAGAATTCCAGGCATCACCATGCAAAATGACCAGGGTGAAGCACGAAATATCATCATCCGAGGCATTGCTCCACAGCTCAATTCGGTGACCCTAAACGGGGAGCGTCTACCTTCTGCTGAAGGGGATAACAGAAACGTGCAAATGGACTTGATTCCTTCGGACATGATCCAAACCATCGAAGTAAACAAGGCTGTACTTCCGAATATGGATGCAGATGCCATCGGTGGCTCTGTCAACTTGGTTACCCGTCAAGCTCCTAACGCACTGCGTGTATCAGGAACAGCTGCTTCCGGGGTTAACTTATTATCCAATAAACCTATTTGGACTGGCGGTTTGGTAATTGGAAATAGACTGGCCAACGACAAGTTAGGGGTGATTTTTTCTGGTTCGTACAACAACCATAACTTCGGTTCCGATAACGTGGAAGCGGTGTGGTATGAATCAACTAATGGAGTTGTGTTGGAAGAATTTGACATTCGGGAATACCGCGTGCAGCGTGTAAGACGATCAGCTAGCTTGGCTTTGGATTACGAAATCAATGCTAACCATACCTTATTCCTTTCTGGGATGTACAATCATCGAGACGATTGGGAAAACCGTTTTAGAATGCGTGTAAGTAGCTTAACTAGCCCTTTCAATTCAGGAAAGTTTACCCAAACTTCCCCAGGAGTATACGCACTAAAAGGGCGTGTAGAAGTTCAAACTAAAGGTGGTATTGACAACGACCGCGTGAAAGCAGGACGATTAGAAGACCAGCGAGTCTACAACACCACTTTTGGAGGTAGCCACCTCTTCAATAAATTGAAGATGGATTGGAGCGTGACTTATGCGAAAGCTTCTGAGGAAAGACCCAATGAGCGTTACATTTCCTATCGATCCTCCAACCGTGATGTGAAAGTGGATGTTTCCAATCCAGAAAAGCCTTTGGCAATCCTAAGTAAATTGACTGATGCTCAGGGCTTGGGATTGAATGCGATTTCCGAACAGTATGGCTATACTTTTGATCAGGATTTGAATGCCAAAATGGATTTCAAACTCCCCTATTCTGAAAATGGCCTGTTGCAATTCGGTCTTCGCTACAGAGGAAAAGATAAAGAGAGAGACAACAATAGGTTTCAATATGCGCCATTAGATAAGAATGCTTTTGGAGCAACCCTTGGGGCTGTACAAAACCGGAACTACTCTGATCCAAATTACCTTGCTGGAGCTCAGTATGCAGCCGGTAATTTTGTGACTCCTGAATTTTTGGGAGGTTTGAACCTTACTAATGCAGCACAATTTGAAGAGACTGATGTCTTGGAAGATTATGTTCCTGGAAATTACCTTGCCAAAGAATCTATTGTTGGTGCTTATGTAATGGCGGATCATCAACTTTCTGAAAAATTCTCTGCCATTGCAGGCTTGAGATTGGAGTCTACCTCCATTGACTATACCGGTAATCTGTACGATGTGGATAACGAGGAAGTATCTTCCGCTAATGGAGACCAGCGCTATTCTAATTTTATGCCAGGCTTGCACTTGAAGTATGATGCCAATGCCAATTCTGTGATTCGATTTGCCTGGACCAATACCATCGCTAGACCAAACTATTTTGATTTAGTTCCTTTTGCCTTATTCAGTGCAGAAGATGCAGTGTTGGAGCGTGGTAATCCAAATTTGAAGGCAACTACAGCCATGAACTTCGATTTGATGGCAGAGCGTTACTACGATAACGTAGGTCTACTTTCTTTTGGGGGCTTCTACAAGGACTTGGACAACTTCGTTTACACCATTACTACTCAAGGTTATTCTGACCCTCAGTTTGGTTCTAATTTGGAATACTCCAGACCAGAAAATGGCGGTACTGCTGCCGTGTACGGATTTGAAACTTCCATTCAAAGACAGTTAGGAAAGTACTTTGGTATCTACTTGAACCATACCTTCACCAAGTCTTCTACCACAGGTATTGAAGGCAGAGAAGAGGATGATTTGCAGCTACCAGGTACTGCGGAAAACATGTTTAACGCTTCCCTTTCTTTTGAGAACAAGAAATTGGTCGTACGTGTATCCTTAAACTATGCATCCGACTATTTGGATGAGATCGGTGGAGAGAATTTTGAAGATCGCTACTACGATACCCAAACCTTCCTAGATGTCAATGCTTCTTATGCCTTTACACCGAAGTGGAGATTCTTTATGGAGGCAAACAACTTGACCAACCAGCCTTTGCGTTACTACCAAGGCATTCAGTCACGTACCATGCAATCGGAATACTACAATGCCCGATTCAACTTCGGATTGAAGTTTGACTTGTTTGACTAAAAAATTAGTGAGTCAAGCTGTTGATAGCTGCCTCCGGAAGGGGGCAGCTTTTTTTGTCGGAGGCTTACTATTCAAAAAGCAGGAATCAATTGGTTAAACTTTGTTTCAAACTGAATATTCAATAGAAAATGTTTTAATCGCTTTCGCAAAATTTATTCTAATAGTCCCGAATCAGGACCTCAGAAGGAATTCCAAGCGTTTCATGAAGTTTGCGAATCATTTCTATGGACAGTTTTCTCTTTTTATTGAGCACCTCACTAACTCTACTTTTTTGTCCTAAGGCCTTTGCCAGATCTTTTTGTTTGAAGCCCAATTGATCCATTCGAAATTTGATTGCTTCAATAGGGTCAGGTAAATCAATTGGATGCTGCTGGTTTTCATAATTTTCTATGAGCAAGGAGAGTAACTCCAGTTCGTCCGCAGTGTCAGCACCTTTTTTGCTATCGAAAATTGCCTCAAGTCGAATCAAAGCTGCTTCGTAGTCTTCTTTTGTATTTAAGATTTTTAGGATCATTTTGATTGCATATTTAGTGTAGAAGGGCTTTATAAAACTGGTTGCTGATGAATGCTACCTTCTATGGTCAAGAAAAAATTCCTTAAGTTGAAAGCAAAAAGTCAAAAAAATCTCTTGGTTTTAGGGGGGTGTTATTTTTTTAGAGACTAGGATAGTTGGGGTTATACCCCCAAAATACAGAGGGCCATCCTAAATGGAAAGCGATTTTAAATTGGGTTGGGGGAGGTGTGATTGTCGGAGTTCGGTCGGATTTTTTGGCTTTTTTCTTCAACCCTCACTCGGATAGGATGGATGACCTGACCTGTAAGTTGACCTCTGACTACAAGTTTCCCTGCAGCTGAGGGTGTAATTGTTGGTGGGTTTAGCGGGAGAGGGACCTCTTAACCCATCAAAAAATTAAACTAGAAAGGGTGTATTCTAATGCATATGGAATGTGCTAAGGTGTGATTTTTGTGCAAATCGTGTGCAAATGGAAAAACGCATCTGAAATCACAAACCTCCTAAAACGCGAAAAAGGCCTCAGAATTGCTTCCAAGTGCCTTTTTGATTGCTCCCCCTCTTGGGCTCGAACCAAGGACCCCATGATTAACAGTCATGTGCTCTAACCAGCTGAGCTAAGGAGGAATGATTATGACGCTCCCTTTCGGA
>VGMU01000077.1 GCA_016866385.1 Bacteroidota bacterium | reverse complement strand
CAGGTTCTCTTGGGTACGAACAGTCATTTCCAGGATTTAAATTGGGTGGACTGTCCATGAATTCCTTTCAGTCTGGCCCATATTACAGCCTAGGGATAGGAATCAGGCCTTAATTTTTCGATGTAAACCTCTATTTTTTGTATTTATTTTAAAAAAAACCTACGATTATTTGGTTTTTGCTCGTACCTTTGCGTCAACTTATCGAGAAAGACCGAGGGATGGGCCCTATGACGTCTTAGCAACCTGTAAGCAAGGTGCTAACTCCCCTCTTGGATATGCCAAGAACAGATGAGGTTAAAAGTACCCACTTTTTCTCCGCGTTTTCCTCGAAAAGTTTTTTAAAGTAACTAAGCATGAGGCAAAATAGAACGGAGCTTTTACTCCAAGCCATTGAAAAGCGTATTTTGATTTTAGACGGTGCCATGGGTACCATGATACAGCGCTATACCCTCACCGAAGAGGATTTTCGCACACCAGCGCTAAAAGACCATCCCAAGGCCCTCAAGGGTAATAACGATTTACTTTCCTTAAGTAGGCCAGATATCATTCGCGCCATCCACGCGGAATACCTTGAAGCGGGATCAGACATCATTGAGACCAATACCTTTTCAGGGACCACCATAGCCCAAGAAGACTACGGATTATCTACTCTGGCCTATGCCATCAATTTTGAATCGGCCAAGCTTGCCCGGGAAGTGGCCGATGAATACAGCAGAAAGCAACCAGAAAAGCCTCGATTTGTGGCCGGTGCCATGGGTCCCACCAACCGTACCGCTTCCATCTCTCCCGATGTAAATGACCCGGGATACCGAGCCATTACCTTTGATCAACTCGCCGAAGCCTATGCCGAACAAGTACGAGGACTCCTAGATGGTGGGGCAGATATCATTTTGGTTGAGACTATTTTTGATACGCTCAACGCTAAGGCAGCCTTGTATGCCATCCAAGAGGTGTATGAACAGCGAGCCATCCCATTGTCTGCACAGGAAGGAGGCATACCCATCATGATATCAGGCACCATCACCGATGCCTCCGGAAGAACCCTCTCCGGACAGACCACCGAAGCCTTCTTGATTTCGGTATCCCATGTACCCTTGTTGTCCATAGGATTAAACTGTGCCTTAGGAGCCAAGGAATTGAGACCTTACTTGAAAGTATTGGCTCAGGAGGCCCCCTTTTATGTATCGGCCTACCCCAATGCAGGACTTCCCAATGCCTTTGGGGCCTATGACCAGGGAGCCAACGAAATGGCAGATCAAGTAAGAGAATTTTTAAAAGAAGGAATGCTCAATATTTTGGGGGGCTGCTGTGGAACTACCCCAGATCATATCCGCGCCCTAGCCAAGATGGCTGCGGAATTTGCCCCTAGGAAATTATCATTTGTAGGAACGGAAGAGGAAAGCCATGCCTAGAACTAATTCCCTCAAACTATCCGGTTTAGAACCGCTGGTATTTACGCCTACCCTTAATTTTGTCAATATTGGGGAGCGAACCAACATTACTGGATCCAAGAAGTTTGCCCGACTTATTCTAAATGGCAACTACGACGAGGCTCTAGAAATTGCCTTGGACCAAGTTCGCGGGGGTGCTCAGGTCCTGGATGTATGTATGGACGAAGGCATGTTGGACGGGGAATTTGCCATGGTCAAGTTCCTCAACCTTATTGCATCCGAGCCCGAAATCAGCCGCATTCCACTCATGATAGATAGTTCCAAGTGGAGCATCATCCTAGCGGGTTTGAAGTGCGTGCAAGGCAAAGGAATAGTCAACTCTATCTCCTTGAAAAATGGAGAGGAAGAATTTATTCATCAAGCCAAGACCATCAAAAAGTTTGGCGCCGCCGTGGTGGTCATGGCTTTTGACGAAAAAGGCCAAGCAGATACCTACGATAGGCGCATACAGATTTGTGAACGCAGCTACCGCATCCTGGTAGATCAGGTCAAATTTAATCCCCAAGACATCATTTTTGACCCCAATATCTTCCCAGTGGCCACAGGCATGGAGGAGCACCGAAGAAATGCGCTGGACTTTTTCCTAGCTACCCAGTGGATCAAAAATCACCTTCCTGGCGCCAAGGTAAGTGGAGGAGTGAGCAACGTTTCCTTTTCTTTTCGAGGCAATGACCCCGTGCGGGAAGCCATGCATGCGGCCTTCCTCTACCATGCCATCAAACATGGAATGGACATGGGCATTGTGAACCCGACCTTGTTGGAAGTCTACGACGATATCCCCAAGGAGCTCTTAGAGAGGGTAGAAGACGTGCTTTTTGACAAGAGAGAAGATGCTACGGAGCGCTTGTTGGATTTTGCGGAAAGCGTAAAATCTTCTGGTAAAAAAGAGGTAATCAACGAAAGTTGGAGACAAGAGCCAGTGGCCAAGCGCATAGAACATGCCCTGGTCAAAGGTATCTTGGATTTTATCATCGAAGACACGGAAGCTGCCCGGCAAGAACTTTTGAATCCCTTGAAAGTGATCGAGGGACCCCTGATGGATGGGATGAACGTGGTGGGAGACTTGTTTGGCGAGGGAAAAATGTTTCTCCCCCAGGTGGTAAAGTCAGCACGTGTAATGAAAAAGGCGGTGGCCTACCTAGAGCCTTTTATGCCTTTGCCTGAGGAAGGTCAAGAGGCCTCTTCCTTGAAAAAGATTCTCTTGGCTACGGTCAAGGGCGATGTACACGATATCGGAAAAAATATCGTAGGGGTGGTCTTGGCCTGCAATAGCTACCAGATCATAGACCTTGGCGTGATGGTAGATGCGCAAAAAATCATCGACGAAGCCATAAAAAACAAGGTAGATATCATCGGCTTGAGTGGATTGATTACCCCATCCCTGGACGAAATGGTCAATGTGGCCTCAGAAATGGAGCGGCAAGGGCTTTCTATCCCTCTTTTAATTGGGGGGGCTACCACTTCTAGAATTCACACTGCAGTCAAAATAGATCCGGTGTATTCGGGCACTGTAGTGCACGTCACCGATGCCAGTAAATCTGTTCCCATCGCAGGGGAAGCCATTTCTCCCGACACGAGAGAGGCCTACAGAATCCAACTGAAAGAAACCTACCGCATCCTTCGAGAAGAACATGAGGCCAAGCAGTCCATCAAGCAATTGATTAGCTATGCCGAAGCCAAGTCCAATCCCGTAGGGATAGACTGGGAAGGATACGCTCCCATAAAGCCACAGGTGATGGGCAGAACGGTCCTAGAGGAGCTGGATGTAGCGGTGCTACGACAATACATCGATTGGACTCCTTTCTTCAGTACTTGGATGCTGAGTGGGAAATATCCAAAAATACTGGAAGATCCTGTGGTTGGAGAAGAAGCCAAGCGCTTGTTTGCGGATGCCCAAGGCATGCTGGATACCTTGATTAAAGAAAAGTGGCTTTCTGCCAAGGCGGTGTTCTCCCTATTTCCTGTTCAGCGAGAAGAGGACGATGCCTTTGTACTGGATGAAAAAGGAAATCGCATGGCAAGTTTTCACTTTTTGCGTCAGCAAGGAAAAAAAGGGAAAGATGTCCCCAACAGATCCCTAGCCGATTACTTGCATCCTGAGCAGGTGGATTACCTGGGTTGCTTTGCGGTGACCGCTGGCTTGGGTATGGAAACCAAACTTGCAGAATTTCAAGCGGCAGGGGACGACTACAACGATATTTTGTTTAAAGCCTTGGCCGATAGGTTGGCGGAGGCAGCTACAGAATACGTGCATGAATTGGTCAGAAAAAAATATTGGGGCTATGCCCAAACAGAGGCCTTAGACAACGAGTCCTTGATTAGGGAAGCCTACACGGGCATACGTCCAGCTCCTGGGTATCCTGCCTGTCCAGAACACTCCGAAAAACTCACCATTGCCAAACTTCTAGACTTGGAGCAGAGCGTAGGCATTACGCTTACCTCTAGTTACGCGATGTATCCTACCAGTTCCGTGTCTGGCTTTTTCTTTGCCCACCCAGAGAGTAGCTATTTTGGGCTGGGTAAAATTGCCGAAGACCAGGTAGAAAGCTATGCCTCTCGCAAAGGAATCTCCCTTGCAGAAGCCGAGCGCTTATTGTCTCCAAATTTAGCCTATTCCCCTTCTACCACCCTTGTGAATACCCCCGTATGAAAATAACAGAACACTTGGCCCAGGCCAAAGGCACCCTCTTTTCCTTTGAAATTCTACCTCCCTTGAAAGGGCAAAGTCTGAAAGAACTCCTGGAAGGCATCGCTCCCTTGATGGAGTTTAATCCGCCCTTTGTGGACGTGACCTACCATCGAGAAGAGTATATCTTCAAAAAGCATCCCAATGGTCTTTTGGAAAAGGTAAGCACCAAAAAGCGCCCGGGTACGGTAGGGATTTGTGCGGCGCTGATGAACCGCTTTGACGTGGATGCCGTACCTCACGTACTCTGTGGAGGATTTACCAAAGAGGAAACGGAAAATTTGTTGATTGACCTGGACTTTATTGGGGTAGAAAATGTACTTGCTCTTCGAGGAGATGCCCCCAAGGCAGAGCGCTTTGCTGCCGAACCCAATGGGCATAGTTTTGCGAGTCAATTGGTAGAGCAAATCGTCTCCATGAATGCGGGTAAGTACTTGCACGAAGAGACAGAACCTAGCTTCCAAACCGACTTTTGCGTGGGGGTGGCAGGATATCCAGAAAAGCATTTTGAGGCCCCCAGCCTGAAGTTTGATCTGAAATACTTGAAAGAAAAAGTAGATCGAGGGGCATCCTATATCGTCACGCAGATGTTTTTTGATAATCAAAAATACTTCGACTACGTGGCTAAGGTGAGGGAGGCGGGGATTGAGGTGCCCATTATCCCCGGAATCAAGCCCATCACTGCTTTAAACCAAATCACTACCCTACCTAGGACCTTTTTCCTAGATTTTCCTGATGACTTGACCGATGCACTCGAAAAGTGCAGCACCAATGCGCAGGTAAAAGAGGTAGGAATTGCCTGGGCCATTCAGCAATGCAAGGAATTGGTCAAAGCGCAGGTGCCTTCCCTACACTTTTATACCATGAGCAAAGCGGATGCTACGCTGAGAGTGGCCAAGGAAGTGTTTTAAAGTAGGAATACCTAGCACCAAGCCCTTGTCTTAGAAGGAGACCAAGAGTCTAAATTTTTTCCCTGGTAGGGACTTGATCAGCCCCTCAAATTCCAGGGAAAGTAAGGTGGAGGAAACGCGCCCCATTTCCAATTGGGTGGCAAAGGCGATGTCATCGATGCCCACTTCTTCTTTTTCTTGAAGAAATAGCAATATTTTTCGCTCCTCTTCCTCCTTATTCGATAAATCAAGGACTGGTTTTTTAATTTTTTGTTCTCCTGGTTTTGTCCAACTCAAGGTAGCGGCCAGGTCCTTGGCTCCAGTGTAGATGGAAGCTTTCATTTGCTTAATCAGCAGGTTGCAGCCTTCCGAGTAAGGGGAGTGGAGATTTCCGGGTACGGCAAAGACCTCTTTGTTGTAGCCAAAGGCTAGGTCTGCAGTGATGAGCGCACCTCCTTTTTTGGCAGCTTCTACCACGATGAGCGCATCGGAAAGCCCAGCAATGATTCGATTTCTGGCGGGAAAATTCCCCGGCAAGAGCTTGGTTCCAGGCGCATATTCGCTGAGAAGCCCACCTTGCGCCTCTTGAATTTGAGCAGCCAGAGGCGCATGGGCTGCAGGATAAATTTGAGTGATCGGAGATCCAAGAACTGCCACCGTGGGCAATCCCAAGTGCAAGGCAGCGCGATGTGCTTCGGCATCTATTCCAAATGCCAGACCCGAGAGCACGGTAGGACGGTAGGGATAGAGTTCTTCTAGAATTTCTTTAGTAATTTTTTTTCCGTAGGCAGTAGCGCTTCTGGTTCCCACGATGCCCACACTTCGTTCCATGGCCAGGTCTCCTGTGCCTTTGTAAAATAAAAGAATGGGGCCATCGGCCAGGCTGAGGAGGCGTTTGGGAAAAGCAGCATCCAGAGAAGTAAGTACCTGGTATCCTTGTTTCTCTTGATTAGCGAGTAGCGTATCTGCTTGCCTCAAGAGCTCCTCTTGATGTGTAAGCAGGAATTCTAGTTTTTTCCCTACGCGAGGTATTTTTTTCAACTTTTTTGAGGCCGAGGTAAAAAAAGTTTGGGCAGTTCCGGCGTAGGCGAGGATGGCTTTGAAAAGAGTAGGCCCAATTTGTGGGGCTAAGGCCAGGGCGAGGTGGTAGCGCTTTTCCTCAGGGTTGGGATTTGTGTTGGAGTTCATGCTTCAGGTTGATTAAAAAATCCTTGATTTCCTGAAGTTTTTGCACTGCAGCCACCTTATCAAAGCCTTGCTTTTTCCCTGTGGCGATCACTTCCTGAGCTCCCTGGAGGGTGTACCCCTTCTCTTTGACCAAGTGGTACACGTAGCGGATCTTTTGGATGTCGTCCTTGGTGTAGCGCCGATTGCCTTTTTTGTCTTTTTTGGGTCGGATGATGTCAAATTCCCCCTCCCAATAGCGAATCAAGGAAGCCGCTACCTTGAACATCTCAGCAACTTCCCCGATGGAATAGTATTTTTTTTCTATTTCTCGCTCTTTGTATGGCACTGGAATTTGGTTTTGCAGGTTTACTCTTCAGTCAAGGCTCCCAGAGGGAGAATGAAAAAAGATGATCTAAAATAAACAAAAGCAGAGCGACAATCATACATCCCTAGACTTTTTTTTCAGAAGGGGACAAAAGGCACTTTTGGCAAGTGCTAGTCGGGGTAGAAAAGAAGCCCCTACCGATTGGCCAGTGCCAAGAGATGTACAGCCGCCAGTCCCGCTGTTTCGGTTCTCAGCCTATTTTTTCCTAGGGAAACAGGAAGAAAACCATGGGATTTGGCCCAGGTTATTTCCTTGGGATCAAAATCTCCCTCTGGACCTATGAGTACCAGGTATTTTCCTTGGGGTAGGACCAGGTCCATCAGGTGCTGGGTTTGGGTTTCGTCCAGGTAAGCGATAAATTTTTGGTAATCCTGAAAGGAGGGGGAGCTTACCAGTTCCTTGAATTTGCAGCTAGGGTGGAGCAAGGGAAACCTCGTCTGCAGGCTTTGTTTGCAGGCGGCAATCATTTTTTTCTCCAAGCGATCCAGTTTCAAGAAGCTGCGCTCTCCGTGTTGGGTCTCTAGGAGCGTCAGTTCATGGAAGCCAATCTCCGTAATTTTCTCCACCATCCACTCCATGCGTTCTGGGTTTTTGGTAGGGGCGATGGCCAGGTGAATATGAAAGGGGTTTTCTGGCGCTTCCATCGTTTCCAAAAGGGTGACTTGCACCTTTTTGGGATTTGCCTCGGCTATGCTGCACGTGTACAACATGCCCTTCCCGTCTGTCAGAAAGAGTTGGTCTCCCGGTTTTTTTCTCAGTACCCGGACGATATGCTTGGATTCCTCTTCGCTCAGAAAGGTATGGGGGGAGGAAATGGTTTCCTGGAAAAAGAGCTGCATGAGGTGAGGGTTCTAAGGAGATACAAAAAAAGCACATTCCTTTTAGAAACGTGCTTTTTTTATGCATAAAACCTTGAAACTTAGCCCTTGGAGATCTCCATATTGACTGTCCTGCCCTTGATGGTATTGTTTTTCATGATGCGGATCACGTGTTCAGCATCTTTCTGAGGCACATCCACAAAGGAGAAATTATCAAAAATATCGATGCCTCCTATGCTTTTTCCAGGCAGTCCTGCCTCGCCGGCGATGGCACCTACGATATCGTTGGGACGGATTCTATCTTTTTTACCTAGGTTCAAAAAGAGTCGGGTCATGTTGGCCTCTCGGGTGCGTTCGGTGCGAGGAGCAAAATCTCTCGATCCTTCTCTTCGGTCTCCAAATCGGCCTGTAGATTCTTTGCGGTCTCCAAAACGGCTTCCCCGCTCAAAACGGCCCCCTTCTCTTCGGTCTCCAAAGCGTTCGCCTCGTCCCCCTTCTCTTCGATCTCCGTATCTGGATTCACGTCCGCCTTCGCGTCCACCCTCTCTTCTTCGGTCTCCGTAGGAAGTTTCTATGCCAAAATCCTGCTCTTTCAATTCCTTCACTGCATCTCCCATGACCATTTTGAGTAGACCTAGAGAGATTTGCTCTTGGGTCAAGCCTTCGGTCAGCATTTGGGCTATGGTGGAAGCAAACAATGGGGTATCTTCCTCCTTGCTCAATACGCGGTACACGTCTTTGATGAGCTGGGTTTTCTTCAATTCTACCAGTTCCGCCACGGAGGGAGGAGTCATTTTGGTGATCATGGCCTTGGTGTAGCGCTCCAAGTCGCGCAGCTTCATGGACTCCCTGCGTCCGGTGATGAAGGTGATGGCGGTACCGGATTTGCCGGCACGGCCCGTTCTTCCGATGCGGTGTACGTAATATTCTTCGTCTAGGGGAATGTCAAAGTTGAATACGGCCTCCACGTTATCCACGTCTATCCCTCTAGCTGCCACGTCGGTAGCTACCAATACGGTGCATAGGCCTTTTCTAAACTTGCCCATGACCTTGTCGCGCTGCGCTTGGGAAAGGTCTCCATGCAGGGCCTCTGCAAGGATGCCCCGAGCACCTAGGGACTCGGTCACCTCATCGGTCATGCGCTTGGTATTGCAAAATACCACGCTCAAGGCATAGTTGTGAATATTCATCAACCG
>VGMU01000076.1 GCA_016866385.1 Bacteroidota bacterium | reverse complement strand
GAGTGTGGTGGGGGGGGGGGGATTTTTTCACGCAGATTATAAAAGATAAAAGCAGATTTTTTTACTTCTTATTGCGCTCCTCTGAAGCACGACTGAAATCGTGATCGCATTTTTTCTATTAACATGATGCTCCTCCGGAGCAGCTATTAATATCCTTTCAGAAATTAAGTTATGATTGGCCTATGCTCCAGAGGGACCTGCCCCGATTTATTGCGGGGGCTTAATGTTAATAGTATCAGATTTGATGTTATTAAGGTGCGCTCCGGAGGTGCGCAATAGATTAATTAAATCCTAGTATCATCCGCCGCGGCGGATTCACCACCCTGCATAGTTGCTCACACCCCCGGTTGCACCGGGGGTCATAATTGTAACAATCCCGCAATCCTGCGGGACAGGCTCCTTCGGGTTTGCCATCGAAATAATAATTGAATTAAAAATCTGCGTTCCTTTTCTTTAAAAATCAGCGTGAAAAGGAAAAAAGATTAAAAATCTAAGGATAGTGGCTCGTGATTGCAAATCAATATCACTCAGAAAAGTAAAACCTTCGGGGTCTTTAGAGACCTTAAAAAAGTAAAACCTTCGAGGTCTTTAGAGACCTCAAAGGTTAAAAAAAGCCCCGTAAGTACGGGGCTTTCAATATTTATTTGATAAACAACATCTCTCTGTACTTCACCAGTGGCCAGCTTTCGTCGTCCACGAGCAACTCCAACTTGTCGACTGCATAGCGGATCTTGTCGAAATAGGCTTCCTTCACCTTGCTCTGGTAGCCTTTGGCGCGCTTGGTGACGTCCTCCTCCTTGTTGAGCTGCTTGCGCGCCTCGGTCATCTCGTGTACCAAGGTCTGCAAATTGCCTACATGCTTGGAAATCTCCTTGATGCTCTCCACGGAAGCAGAGTGATCCAAGCCCAAATCCTTCAATCCATTCGCATTTTCAATCAGCTTGTTCTGATACAAAATCGCCGTAGGAATGATGTGATTCAAGGCTAAATCCCCCATCACGCGGCTTTCAATCTGCACCTTCTTGATAAAGGCTTCCAATTCGATCTCGTGGCGCGCATGCACTTCCACATGGTTCAATACCTTGTGCTTCTCAAATAGCTCCTTGGTGCTTTTCTTGGTATACACATCCAAAGCCTCAGGGGTAGACTTCAAGTTGGACAAGCCACGCTTCTGCGCTTCCTTGGCCCACTCCTCGGAGTAGCCATCTCCCTCAAAACGAATTTTCTTAGACTCCTTGATGTACTTACGCAAAACATCTACAATGGCAATTTTCTTTTCCTTGCCTGCATTCAATTCTTTGTCGATGTCCTTGTACAGCTGACGCAATACCTCCGACACGATCACGTTCAAGGTAGTCATTGGACCACCACAGTTGGCAGAAGAACCTACCGCGCGGAACTCAAACTTATTCCCCGTAAAGGCAAAAGGTGAAGTACGGTTACGGTCTGTATTGTCTAGTATGATTTCTGGGATCTTGGAAATGCCCAACTTCATGTACATGTTGTCTCCCTTCTCGATCTTCACGTTGCCGTTTTTCTCCAACTCATCCAAAAGCTCAGACAAGGTCTCGCCCAAGAATACGGACATGATCGCTGGAGGAGCTTCGTTGGCACCCAAACGGAAGTCGTTGGAAGCGGAAGCAATGCTCGCACGAAGCAAGTCGGCGTTATCGTATAACGCTTTTACCGTAGCAACTAGGAAAACGAGGAACTGCAAGTTTTCACGGGCAGAGTTGCTCGGCTGAAACAAGTTCACTCCCGTATCGGTGATCAATGACCAGTTGTTGTGCTTGCCACTGCCGTTTACGCCAGCAAATGGCTTTTCGTGGAACAAAACTTTGAAGCCATGCTTCTCGGCTACCTTGTCCATCACGTCCATCAAAAGCTGGTTGTGGTCGACTGCCTTGTTGATCTCTTCAAAAATAGGGGCCACCTCAAACTGTCCAGGAGCCACCTCGTTGTGACGAGTTGATACCGGAATACCCAACTTGTGTGCTTCCACTTCAAACTCCATCATGTAGTCCTTAACACGGGTAGGGATGCTGCCGAAGTAGTGGTCTTCCAACTGCTGTCCACGTGCCGGGGTATGTCCAAACACCGAGCGTCCAGCCATCACCAAATCGGGACGGGCAGCATACAAGGCCTTGTCAATTACAAAATATTCTTGCTCGATCCCCAAGGAAGGAGACACCTTGCGTACATCTCGGTCAAATAAGTTGCAAATCGCCACAGCTGCCTCATTGATGGACTCCATGGATTTCAACAATGGCGTCTTGTAATCGAGCGCCTCTCCTGTATAGGATACAAAGATGGTGGGGATGCACAAGGTCTTCTCGAATACGAAGATCGGAGAGGAAGGATCCCAAGCGGTGTAGCCTCTCGCCTCAAAAGTAGAGCGGATACCCCCATTTGGGAAGGAAGATGCATCTGGCTCCTGCTGTACGAGTGCAGATCCTTTGAATTTTTCCATGCCCGCGTACATGTCAAAGAAGGAGTCGTGCTTCTCTGCGGTGGAACCCGTCAATGGCTGAAACCAGTGCGTGTAGTGGGTTACCCCCTTACCAATCGCCCAGGTCTTCACTGCAGAGGCGATCTCCTCCGCAGTAGCTGGATCGATTTTAGAACCTTTGTCAATGGCTTCCATCACCTTTTTGAAGACGGAAGGAGCCAGCATTTCTTTCATCTGCTTGGTGCCAAAGACATTGGAACCGAAGTAATCGGAAATCTTTGTAGAAGGTGGGGTGACAGGGATTCGAGGTCTTGCCTGAACCATCGCCAATGAGCTTTGTCTGAGTGTTGCCATGGAAAAAGGGGGTGAGGTTTGAAATTATCCCTACAAAAATAGAAATTTTTGCTAATTTTTTTCCAATCGGGTATTTTTTAAGGTGATTTTTCTAAATTTTTATAGATTTTAAATTTTTTAGCCTGTTTTTGACCCAAAAATTGGAAATTTTACGTTTTTCAACAACCTCACTACGGAAATTGCAAAAAGCCTGGGATTACCTACCTTTGCAGTTGAATCAGTCCCCCCCCTTGCTGTGAAGAAAGTAGCTTTTTATACACTGGGTTGCAAACTCAATTTCTCGGAAACGTCGACCATTGCGCGACAGTTTGAAGAAAAGGGCTTCCTGAAAGTTGACTTTCAGGAAAATCCGGACATCTACATCATCAATACCTGTTCGGTTACCGAAAACGCAGACAAGAAGTGTAAGAAGCTGGTTCGTGAGGCAAAAAAATTCTCTCCAGACTCCTTTGTAGCCATCATTGGTTGCTACGCGCAGCTGAAGCCTACCGAAATTGCGGAGATTGAAGGCGTAGATGCCGTACTCGGCGCTGCCGAAAAATTCAGATTGCTCGAATTACTGGATGGCTTTGCCAAGGAACAAGAAACCAAGGTGCTGGCCTCCGAGATCAGCGCAGCTACCAGCTTCGAAACCGCCTTTTCCATCAATGACCGCACTCGAACCTTCCTCAAGGTGCAGGACGGCTGCAATTACGGTTGCGCCTTTTGTACCATCCCCCTTGCACGGGGAAAAAGTCGGAGCTCCAGCATTGCTCAGGTTCTGGAAGCTGCCCGAGCCATCGCCGACACGGAAGTGAAGGAAGTAGTCTTGACCGGAGTGAACATTGGGGACTTTGGCATTGTGGATGGCAAGCGGGAAGAACGCTTTGCCGATCTGGTGATGGCCTTGGACGAAATCGAAGGAATCGACCGCTTCCGCATCTCCTCCATCGAGCCCAACCTGCTTACCAACGAGATAATTGAATTTGTATCGCGATCCAAGCGCTTTGTACCCCATTTCCATATCCCACTCCAATCCGGGTCGAATACTATCCTCCGTAAAATGGGGAGACGCTACCTACGCGAACTCTACGAAGATCGGGTAAGCAAAATCAAGACCCTCCTCCCCCAGGCCTGCATCGGCGTGGACGTGATCGTGGGTTTCCCAGGGGAGACAGAGGAGCTATTTAAAGAAACCTACAACTTCCTGAACGAGCTAGACATCTCCTACCTCCACGTATTCACCTATTCGGAGCGTGCGAATACCCGCGCCATGGACATGGATGGGGTGGTCCCCTTGAAAGTTCGGAACGAGCGCTCCAAGATGCTCCGCATACTTTCGGAGAAAAAGCGCCGCAAATTTTACGAGGAGAATTTGGGCCAGACCTTTACAGTACTTTTTGAGGAGGACATTGAGGAAGGGATGATGCATGGATTTACGGAAAACTACATCCGCGTCGCCGCCAAATACGATCCTATGCTGATCAACGAACTGAAGCTCGTCACCTTGGATGAGGTGATGGACAATGGGAATGTGGGGGTAAGGGAACCTGAATTGGTTAGTTGATTAATTGGTTAATTGATTAATTGGTTAACCGAAGGTTAAACGCCAGACTGCCGCTGGCTGGTTAAAAATGTTAAGTGTCTACTAATCCAAACAGATTTCTAGTTACAAAAGTAGATTCACTGAACCCCAAAGGGGTATTACAATTATGACCGCGGGTGAAACCCGTGGTTTGAGAATAAATTACCAAAAGAGCCCTGAAGGGGCGATACTATTAGGTCACGCCACTTCAGGGCTTAAGGATATCCCATATATAATTACCCCCGGTTTCTCCGGGGGTCATCAAAATTTCGACCCTTCGGGTCTTACCAAAAAATCACCATTCAAAAGCTTTTTGAAAAAATTAGTTCAATACTTCATTTGCTAGGCATTTATTGATACCCCAAAAAATCCACGAATAGATTCACCCTCACAAATCCTTTGCGGCTTATGCGGCTTTGGGAGATAAACCCCTTAACAGGCAGATCCTAAATTTTGACCAACACCATCCCCACACGACTTGGGACATACAACAGCAACTCCTGCTTGGCATTCGTGGTGTAGATAAGGGAACTATCCAGGCGGTCAAAGCCTCCAAAGGCAGGCGCATCGGAATGCAGCAGCAGTTGGTAATCCCCTGCGCTAGGCACTGGAATCGCGAATCCCTCGTAGGAATCACTGGGATGTACAGAAAACACAAAAATCAAGTCCCCTCGGCTGTAGGCCAGCACCTTTTTATTCGGTTCCAAATACAATTGCTGCGCAGGTCCAGCTAAAAGCAACTCCTGTGCTGTCACCAATTGAATCATCGCCTTGTCCCAGGCATCCAGCTGTCGGTACCGCAACAAGGGATCATCCACCAGAGACCACTGCCGGCGGGCATACCGAAAGCTCCAGTCATTTCCCTCTCGGGGAAAATCCACCCATTCGGGGTGTCCAAACTCGTTCCCTATAAAATTCAAATAGCCCTCTCCTCCCAGCGTGATTGTCAGCAAGCGGATCAACTTGTGTAAGGCAATTCCTCGGTCGATGACTAGGTTTTGGTCTAGCACGGACATGGAAAAATACATCTCCTTGTCCATCAGCCAAAAGGCAAGGCTCTTATCCCCAACCAGGGCCTGGTCGTGACTCTCCGCATAGGCGATGGATTTTTCCTTCAGCGGGCGGTTGGTCAGTTCGTGCCAAAGCTCAAAAAGGTCCCATTGCTCGTCGGTTTTGTGTTTGAGCGTGCGGATCCAAAAATCTGGAATGCCCATCGCCAAGCGAAAATCAAAGCCGATGCCTCCCTCTTCTACCGTTCGACTCAATCCCGGCATGCCACTTACCTCTTCGGCAATGGATATGGCCTGAGGATTCAAGGCATGAATCAGCGTATTGGCCAACTGGAAATAGGTCAGCGCCTCCTCATCCACCCCTTCGTCGAAGTAGCGGTCGGCGCTATCAAATGAAATCAAGCCGTGGTGGTGATACAGCATGGAAGTGGCCCCATCAAAGCGGAACCCGTCAAAGTGGAATTCCACCATCCAGTAGCGAATGCTGGAGAGCAGAAACTGTTGTACCTCCCATTTGCCGTAATTGAACAATTTGGAATCCCAACCTACGTGGTAGCCCCGATCCCCCGCATGAAAGTAGGCGTCTTCGGATCCGTCAAACTCATTTAGACCTTCATTTGTGTTTTTGACCGCATGGGAATGCACCAAGTCCATAATCACAGCAATACCCAGGGAATGGGCCGTATTGATCAAGGACTTGAGTTCCTCCGGAGTACCAAAGCGGGAGGAAGGCGCGAAAAAGTTGGATACATGGTAACCAAAGGAGCCGTAGTAGGGGTGCTCCATCACCGCCATCAGCTGAATGGCCGTGTAGCCAGCGGCATGGATACGAGGCAGGATGGATTGCTCAAATTCAGCGTAGGTTCCCACTCCTTCTTTTTCCTGCGCCATCCCCACATGGCATTCGTAGATGAGGGGGAATTGGAGTGGTTTTTTCGGGGAAAAGGACTGGTCAGTCCATAAAAAAGGTTGCGCTGGAAACCAGAGTTGCCCGGCGAAATCTTTCGTCTCCTCATCCTGCACCACGCGACGGATGTAGGCGGGAATGCGATCCAGATCACTGTCGTTGGCACCGATCACCCGAACCTTCAGTTTGCTCCCGTGAACAAAGGAGTCTTGGTATTGGGCCTGGGGCAAGAAGATCTCCCAATCTCCTCGGCTATTTCTTCGCAGGGGGTGGGAAGTTCGGTTCCAACCGTTGAAATCCCCGATCAGGTAGAGGGCTTTGGCATGGGGAGCCCATTCCCGGTAGGTCCAGCCTTTGCGGATGGGATCGCTATGGATGCCGTAGTACTCGTGGCTGCTTGCAAATTCGGTGATACTGCCTGCATAGTCTACTAAGGCCGAATATTCCGCTTGGAATCGGGTACTACGCCTGCGGATGACCTCCGCATAGGGCTGCAACCAAGATTCCTCTTCCAGAAGGGCAAATGAAGTAGACACAAAAAATTTAGGTTTAGAGATGGGTGTGAAATTAGGGAAAAAACCTTTGAGGTCTCCTAAGACCTCGAAGGTTTTATTAACAATTCAAATCAAAAACCTTCGGGGTCAAAAAAAGACCCCAAAGGTTATTAAAGTTTGTGGTCTCCTAAGAACACGAAGGTTTTATTTTAACTAGATATCAAAAAAAACTTTGGGTCTAAAAATCCCCTTTGCCCCCTTACTAAGAGCCTGTCCCGCAGAATTGCGGGAGGGATTTTTCACAAACAAAAAAAAACGGCTCTTTACAGAGCCGTTTTTACAAATCAAACTTATCACAAAAATACTTCTAACCTTCGGGATCTAAAAAAGACGTCAAAACAAGTAGTTTCAAACCTTCGGGGTCTAAAAAAGACCCCAAAGGTTGTTAGAACCGATCCAAGTTCATCACTTTATTCCAAGCGGCAACGAAGTCCTTTACGAAACGGGCTTTTCCATCCTCGCTGGCATATACTTCAGCATAGGCTCTCAATTCGGAGTTGGAACCGAAGATCAGGTCTGCACGGGTAGCCGTCCACTTGGGCTCGCCCGTCTTGCGGTCGCTTCCTACAAAGACCGTTTCCTTATCGGAAGTGGCTCTCCAGGTAGTGCCCATATCCAATACGTTGACAAAGAAGTCGTTGGTCAACTGACCCGGTCTGGCAGTAAATACCCCATGCTTGCCACCGTCCCAGTTGGCACCTAGGGCACGCATACCCCCTACCAAGGCAGTCATTTCATGAGCGGTAAGGGTCAACAATTGCGCCTTGTCTACCAAAGCCTCCTCTGCCTTCACCACACAAGATGCACTCATGTAGTTTCTAAATCCATCTGCCCAAGGCTTCATCCATGCGAAGGATTCTACTTCGGTTTCTTCCTGAGATGCATCCATACGACCTGGTGTAAACGGTACGGTTACGGCATGTCCAGCATCTTTTGCTGCTTTTTCAATGGCGGCTACACCTGCCAAGACGATCAAGTCTGCCAAGGAAATTTTCTTTCCACCAGTTGGGCTTGCATTGAATTGAGTTTGGATACCTTCCAAAGCAGTCAATACCTTGTTGAGTTGGGCAGGATTGTTGGCCTCCCAGTTTTTCTGAGGCTCCAAACGGATGCGTGCACCATTGGCACCACCACGGAAGTCTGAACCACGGAAAGTGGACGCGGAAGCCCAAGCAGTAGACACTAATTCAGCTACAGTCAAGCCAGAATCCAAAATTTGCGTCTTCAAGGCAGCGATATCTGCGGCATCTACCAAAGGATGGTTTACTGCAGGGATAGGATCTTGCCAGATCAACGTTTCCGCAGGTACCTCAGAACCTTTGTAACGGGCAATTGGTCCCATGTCGCGGTGCGTCAATTTGAACCAAGCTCTTGCAAAAGCGTCAGCAAAATATTCCGGATCCTCGTAGAATTTGCGAGACACTTTCTCGTATGCTGGGTCAAAGCGTAGAGACAAGTCCGTGGTCAACATAAATGGCTTGTGGAACTTGCCTGGAATGTGTGCATCTGGAATGATGGCTTCCGCATCTACTGCCTCCCACTGCTGTGCTCCAGCTGGGCTATGTACCAGTTTCCACTCGTATTCAAACAAGAATTTAAAGTAGTCGTGACCCCACTTGGCAGGTGTGGTGGTCCAAGCGCCTTCCAAGCCGGAGGTGATGGTATCCGCACCATGACCTGTACCATAGGTACTGTTCCATCCGGTACTCATCTCTTGGATGGAAGCACCTGCAGGCTCAGGGCCTACGTATTTGTCTGGGTCGGCAGCACCATGCGTTTTACCGAAGGTATGTCCACCAGCGATCAAAGCAACGGTTTCCTCGTCGTTCATCGCCATACGGCCGAAGGTCTCACGGATGGCTTTGGCAGCCAAAAGTGGATCCGCTACCTTGTCTGGAC
>VGMU01000075.1 GCA_016866385.1 Bacteroidota bacterium | reverse complement strand
TTCCGCCTGCTGAAATAGAAAGCCTTGGGTGGCAGTCAACTGGTCCGCAAAGCGCACCGTGTCTGCCTTGCCGGCCCGATTGCCAAAATTTTGTGCTTGGGTAATGCTTTTTTGCCACTCCCCACCTGCGATGAGGCGAAGGGATTTGCCACCCAGTTGGGTATCGTAGCGAACCTTGCTTCGTGCTCCATAGCCGAAGCCCAACTCATTTTTGTAGTCCAGAATAAAGGGGTTTTCAAAGGCATTCGTATTCAGATACGCCGTCGTGGTACTGGTCAACTGATCCGAATGGCGGTAGGTATGCCCCAAGGAAAGCAGGAGGGCTTGTTGGGCTATCGAACTATTTTGCCCCACGGATCCTGGTCGTGCTTGCTTGGGGTTGGCAGTGAGTTGGGCTTCAGTCAAGGCCCCAGGGATTTGGTAGTTGAGGTCCGAAATCAGTACCTGAGTTCTCAATTCTTGCTTTTCGGAAACGAGGAAATACCCGCTCAACTGGATCACTTGACGCTTCACGCCCGAATGATCTCGGTAGCCATCCGATTCCTGACTCACATAGGAGGATTCGATTCCCCCTTCCCCAATTTTTTGGGAGAGTCCCAATCGAAACCGGGACAGGCCAAAATCCCCAACCAAGTAATCCATGGCCAGGCGATTTTCATCGACTTGGGCTGGACTGAAAAGGGAAATGGCTCCCCCATTTCCTGCCCCATACACCGAACCTGAGGGGCCTTTGATGACTTCGGCTGTTTTGATGTTGCTTAGGTCGAGAAGGTTGAGCGCAGTGGTGCCATCTGGCGAGGTGAAGGGAATGTCATTCCAATACACCTTCACATTGCGTACCCCGAAGGGAGAGCGAAGCGAACTTCCTCGTATGGAGATACGGTAACTCGCAGGTGCGCGCTCCTCGATGCGTATCCCCGCTTTTTGGTTGAAGGCCTGGACGGGGGAATTTTCATTGAAGCGAAAAAGGTCGCGCTCGGAAAGTCGAGAAATACTGGCTGCTTGCTGTATCAGGGGGCGTTCGGAATCAAAGGCCGATACCGTCACCGCCGCCAAGTTGAGGACGCTGGGAACCAGCGCTACGGTATGTTCTCCTGCTGGAAAAGTTTGCTCCAGGCGTTCGTAGCCTTCTAGCGAAAAAAGGAGGCGCAGGTTTTCTCCTGCAAAAGTAATTGTGCCTGAAGCATTGCTTGTTTGAATGGAGGGCCCATTACTCACCCGAACATTGGCCAAGGGAAGGGTGGATACCTGATCGATAACCTTGACTTGGATTTGGGCCTGGAGCCCTAGACTGACTACCAAAAGCAAACAAGAAAGCAGTATTTTCATAACACGAACATAATGGATGTGACCTGCATATAAGCAGAATTTTGGGGTAAAGGTTTGAATTGAGGAAGATCGCGCCTTTTTTTGTTTTTAGATGTGGGCCAAAATGGGTAGGTTTTCAAAAAAATAAACCCATGAGACCTTTTTTCCTTCTATTTTTTATTCCGGTGCTTGCCTTTGCCCAGGCGGCTCCTCCTGCCCCGGTTTATCCCATTACGGAGCCCCGGCAGTTGGCCTGGCAGGAGTTGCAGTACTACGGCTTTGTGCATTTCAACATGAATACTTTCTCCGATCGGGAATGGGGCTTTGGGGATGAGCAGCCTAGCCAATTTGCTCCTACCGCACTGGATGCGCGGCAGTGGGCCCGTGTGGCCAAGGAGGCAGGAATGAAGGGATTGATCATCACGGCCAAGCACCACGATGGCTTTGTGCTCTGGCCCTCGGCCTACACGGAGCATTCGGTCAAAAACAGCCCTTGGCGAAATGGGAAAGGTGACTTGATCCGAGAGTTTGTGGATGCTTGTTGGGGATATGGGCTGAAAGTCGGGATCTACTACTCCCCTTGGGACCGCAACCATTCCGACTACGGCAAGCCAGAATACATTACCTACATGCGGAATCAACTCACCGAACTCTTGAGCAACTATGGAGAACTCTTTGAGGTCTGGTTTGACGGAGCTAATGGAGGCAGTGGATGGTATGGGGGTGCCAATGAGGAGCGGGTAGTGGACAAGTTGACCTATTACGATTGGCCCAGCATGCATGCCTTGGTGCGGGAGTTGCAGCCGGGGGCCATGCTCTTCTCGGATGCAGGACCCGATGTGCGCTGGGTGGGGAACGAACATGGATTTGCCTATCCGACCACCTGGTCCAACTTGATGCGGGACTCCGTTTATGCCGGCATGCCGGAGTACTCTGATAAGTGGGCCATGGGACAGTTAAATGGCACGCATTGGGTACCTGCCGAGGCAGATGTGAGTATCCGCCCGGGCTGGTACTACCATGCCTACGAAGATCACAAACTCAAAACCCTGCCTGAACTTCTAGAAATCTACTACCAAAGCATTGGGCAAAACAGTTCCTTGCTGATCAACTTTCCCGTAGATACCCGAGGACTTATTCCTGATTCGGATGTGCAGGCGATTCGCGAATTGGCAGCCAAAGTCAAGGAGGATTTTGCTCTGAACCTGGCTACTGGCGCCAAGATATCGGCGAGTGCTAGCCGAGGAGCAGGCTACGCAGCAAGCCAGGTATTGGATGGGAACTATGATAGTTATTGGAGCAGTGCTGCGGGAGAGCGGAGTGCATCGCTCGAACTCGATTTTGGGAAACCGAAATCTTTCAATCGAATCTTGATCCAAGAATACGTCAATCTAGGTCAGCGCGTGTCAGCCTTTACCGTAGAAAAACAAGTGGAGGGGAAATGGCTGCCTTTGGCGCAGGGGACGACGATTGGGTATACCCGTATTTTGCGAGTTCGAGATACCCAGGCCCAAAAGATTCGAATCAATTTTCTGGAAGCAAAGGGAGAACCGCTGATTGCAGAGTTAGGCGTTTTTGCTGCTCCAGCTCTGGTTTTTCCACCAAAGATCACTCGCTCCACCGCTGGACTTGTATCGATTGCTGCTGCAGACCCTGGACTTGACATCTACTACACGGTGGATGGCAGTGTGCCCCTGGTGGGGGAAAACCGCTACGACAAACCCTTTCTATTGGAGCAGCCTGCTACCGTACAAGCGATCGTAGTGGATGCGAAGACGGGGAAAAGTTCGGCTATCCGCCGCCAAGAATTGGACCTAGTGAAAGGAAACTGGAAGGTGCTTTCCACCGACTCCAAAGCCCAAGCCGCCATCGATGAGTTGCCCCATACCTATTGGACTTCGCCTACCAATGCCTTAAAACTCGATTTAGGGGAAAAAGTAGCACTGCTAGGACTTCGCTACTTGCCCATGCAGGCGAGGTATCCGAGTGGATTCATTGCAGATTATGTCTTGGAAGGAAGTTTGGATGGCAGCACCTGGGTTCTCTTGGCCAAGGGGGAGTTTGCGAATATTCAGAACAATCCCATCGAGCAGGTGATCCGATTTGCTCCCCAAGAGTTACGGTATGTTCGGTTAAAAGCCCTGCGTACAGTCGATGGCAATGCGGCTACCTTCGGGGAATTGGGCGCCATTACCCGATAAGTTTCAGTTTCCTGATTTTCAGGGAGCGTTTCTTGAAAAAAATACCTACTTTAATTTTCGAATTTGATTATCCAACTAACTTCTTGCAACTAGAGCGGATAAGGCTTGAAGTTGAATGGAGAAGGCTGTGGTCAGTGGACTGTCGTCTGTCGACGATTTTCCGCAATTATTCAGAGTTTCAATGCACCACAGTTCACATGGCGGATAATTTTGTTTTTCAATTACCAACCAACCCAAATTTTAACCTATTACTATGAATAGACGTCATGCGTTGCGGCATATCGCCCTGATTTCTGGAGGGCTTGCGCTGATTCCCTCCTGTGATTTTAGCAAGGAAGACATCCTTGCCGCTTACGAAAACCTCAAAATCACCGCTACACAGAAGGCCCTTCTTGCAGCCATTTCCGACAGCATCATTCCTGCTGGGGAGATCAAAGGAGCCTTGGACTTGGAAGTAGTTGACTTTATCCTGGTGATGGTCAACGACTGCTATACCCAAGAAAATCGAGAAAATTTCACCGCAGGATTGCAGGCATTTCCGGATTATGCAGAAAAAACTACTGGAAAGAAATTTGAGGCCCTCACCACCAAAGAGAAAGAAGCCTTCCTCTTGGAAGCAGGAGCACTTACTGGGGACGATACCCCCGAAGGCAAGCGTCTTTCGGGCATTGGCTATTTCCTGAGCAGCGTGAAGCAATTTACCATCCAAGGCTACATGGCCTCTGAATACATTCAAACCGAAATCATTCCTTACTCCCTGATTCCGGGAGAATACAATGGGGCAGTCTTGATTTCAGACCTTCAAAAACCACGAATCAATGGCTAATTTGAACCTAAGAAGTACGCAGGAGCGTACCTACCAAGCCATCGTTGTGGGCTCTGGAATTAGCGGGGCCTGGGCAGCCAAAGAACTCTGTGACTTGGGTGTGAAAACCCTGATGATTGAGCGTGGTCCCGATGTCAAACACATCCAGGACTACCCGACCACCAACATGCTTCCGCATGAATTTCCCCATCGGGGGCAATTGACTGAGAAGATCAAGGAAGAAAATCCCGTGATCAGCAAGTGCTATGCCTTTCGAGAGGATGCCATGCACTTCTTCGTGAAGGACGCCGAACATCCCTATGTACAAGAAAAGCCATTTGATTGGATTCGCGGCTACCAGGTGGGAGGAAAGTCTTTACTCTGGGCACGTCAAGTACAGCGCTGGTCCGACTTTGATTTTGAAGGACCTGCTCGCGATGGCTTCGCCGTAGATTGGCCAATTCGCTACAAGGACATCGAGAAATGGTACAGCCATGTGGAGAAATTTGCTGGCGTATCTGGATTTAAGGATGGCATCGCCCACCTACCTGATGGGGAATTTCTACCTGGATACGATCTCAATGTGGTGGAGAAGTACTTTGCGGAGACCATGAAGAAGGAGTATGGCGGAGAGCGCCATGTGATTTCGGCACGTTGTGCCCACATTCACGGCAATTCAGAGGCCTTTGCGGCACAAGGCAGAGGATCCTGCCAAAACCGCAACCTATGCCAGCGAGGCTGTCCGTTTGGAGGCTACTTTAGTTCCAACTCCTCCACCATCCCTTGGGCCTTGAAGACCGGCAACCTCACCATCCGTCCGGATGCGGTGGTGCATTCGGTGATCTACGACGAGGCAAAAGGCAAGGCTACAGGGGTACGCATCATTGATCGCTTGACCAAGGAAGTGGAAGAATTTTACGCAGATGTACTCTTTATCAATGCAGCTGCTTTGAATACCAATGCCATCCTACTCAACTCTACCTCCACTCGCTTCCCGAATGGATTGGGCAACGACAGTGGGGTATTGGGCAAGTATGTGGCTTTCCACAATTACCGCGCTCGCGTGTCGGGAGAGTACGAAGGTCATGCCGAGTACACCACTTCTGGGGGTAGACCTACCAGTGGGTATTTCCCACGATTCCGAAATGTGTACAAGCAGGAAACTGACTTTCTACGGGGCTATGCGGCAGGTTTCTCAGCCGGCCGTGGCGTAGGTCCGGATACCAGTGGGATCGGGATGGAACTGAAAAACAACCTCCTGAATCCAGGGCAGTATGGACCTTGGCATGTGGGTTCGCACATGATGGGTGAGACGCTGCCGAAGGAAAGCAATTACGTGACGCTTGATGGCAGCCTGAAGGACGAGTGGGGTATTCCCCAACTCAAGGTGAGCATGGACTACGACGACAACGACGAGAAGATGGTGAAAGACTACCTCGAGCAGATGACGGAGATGTTTACCAAAGCAGGCTTTACCAACATCCAAACTTCCGACAGTAAGCAGGCGCCAGGCTTGGATATCCACGAAATGGGCGGAGTGCGCATGGGTAAGGATCCCAAGACCTCTATGCTGAATGCCAACCATCAGTTGCATGCCGTGCCTAACGTGTACGTGACCGACGGATCTTCCATGACCTCCACGTCTACCCAAAATCCATCGCTGACCTACATGGCCTTTGCCGCCCGTGCTGCACACCATGCCGTGGCGGAGAGTAAGAAAAAGTAAGGAGGATAGACCCCAAAAAACCCGAATCAGTGCTGATTCGGGTTTTTTTGCATGAGTTGATGGAGTTTAAAAAGGCAATTTCCCCAAATCCACATTTCCGCCGGAGAGGATGATGCCTACTTTTTTTCCGGCAAAGCGCTCCTTGTTGGCCAGTAAGGCTGCTAGGGGAACAGCGCAAGAGGGCTCGATGATAATTTTCATGCGTTCGTAGACCAGTCGCATGGCTTCGATGATTTGGGGATCAGTAGCCAGCAAAATATCGCGGACATGGGCTTGAATCAGTGCAAAATTCAGGGTTCCTAGGGAGGTCAAGAGCCCATCGGTAATGGTCATTGGGCCCGTTTGTGGGATAAGGTAACCTGCATGAAAGGAGCGGTAGGCATCGTCTGCCCCGGTAGGCTCCCCGGCGATCACTTCGATCTGGGGATTCAGGTAATGTGCGGTGAGGGCCGTGCCACCCAACAATCCTCCTCCCCCAACGGGGGCCATTAGAATATCCAGATCCGATTGATCTTCTAAGAATTCGAGCGCGCAAGTAGCCTGCCCCTCGATCACGTCCAGGAAGTCGTAGGGAGGAATAAAGGCGGCTCCGGTGCGGGCAACTACCGCCTCCAAGGTGCTTTCTCGGGCTTTGAGGTTGGGTTCGCATTCGATGATTTCTCCTCCATAGCCTTTGACCGCCTTCTTTTTGATCTCCGGGGCATTGGATGGCATGACGATGTAGGAGGGAATTCCTGCCACGCTAGCGGCTCGGGCGAGCGCAGCGGCATGGTTGCCCGAACTGTGCGTTGCAACTCCTTTTTCACGTTCGCTGGGAGTAAGTTTCATGACGGCATTGGCAGCGCCTCGAGCTTTAAAGGCCCCAACTTTCTGAAAGTTTTCGCACTTAAAAAATAGTTGACATCCGGCAATCTGATCGATAGCGCTGGAGGTCATCACGGGGGTGCGGTGGATAAAAGGCTGGATTCGGGCATGTGCCGCTCGGATATCGGAGAGGGTAGGAAAGATCATGAGGTAAAGATAGGTTATTGTACAAGGTACCAAGTACCAGGTACAAAGTAGGGAAAAATACGAATTACTCGCCTCGGCCTACCTACCGTAGGCAGGCGGGCAGGCGAAATATGGTGGAAATAGAATAGAAATAAACTCCGCTTCTCTTCGTGAAATAGGGTTGAATTACAAATTCTTATTTCCCGAGCATGCTCGGATTATTTCTAGTTTATTTCGACAGTATTTCCAATCCTCTCTTGTTTCTCGCCTCTTGCTTTTCGAAGCGTCTTGCTACTTGCCTGCCTGCCGCGGGCCACGCATTTTATTTGGTACTTTGTACATGGTACTTAGTACTTCGTACAATTTACTTTTTCCACTGTAACGACTTCTCATCCACCGCCCGCATGGTGCAGAGCACCCCATCTAGATGGTCGTACTCGTGCTGGATCAGTTCGGAGATCGCCCCTTCTACCTTCCATACTTGCGGTTGCCAGTACTCATCCAGGTAGTGGAGGCTAAGGGACTGGTGGCGCTTCACGCGGACAAGCAGGTTGGGAAAACTCATGCAGTCGTCCCATAAGTCAAATTCTTCTTCACTCAATTCGTTCAACTCTGGGTTGATCACCACATAGGGACGGTCGAGCTGTAGGTAGAACAGGCGCTTCATGATTCCAAGCTGAGGGGCGGCGATGCCCCTTCCAAAGCCATACACCCGACGCACATCCTCCATAGCTTCGTGGAGCTGCTGTATCCAACCTGGGACTTCGTCAAGTTCCTCCCGACGCACAGGGGCACATACTTCATAAAGCCGTGGATCACCGAGCTTGAGGATATCGTGGATGGTTTTCATGAGTTATTAAATGAAATAGAAATATAGTAGAAATAGGGTTGAAATACGAAGTCCCGCCTGCCACAGGTAGGTTTCTTGTATCTCACCTTTTGCTTCTGATTCTACTTGGTACATTGTAATTAGTACTTCGTACAATCGTTTACCTGAATGGGGAGACCTACAACACTTTATCCCCTTTTTTCCCGTACTTTTGCGGCATGAATTACTTATCCGTTGAGAACCTCAGCAAAGCCTTTGGGGAGCGCAAACTTTTTTCCAACATCTCCTTTGGCATCGCCCAAGGTCAAAAAATAGCCCTGGTAGGCATCAACGGGGCGGGAAAATCTACCTTGATGAAGATCATCATGGGCCTAGAAATCCCCGATACGGGCCAAGTGGCCCTCAACCAGTCGGTCAAAATCGCCTACGTGCATCAAAATCCGGTTTTCGAAAGCAACTTGAGCATCTACCAGACCATCTTCGACCAAAGTAATTCGGAAATCCTCCAAGTCATCGAATCCTACCACAAGGCCATGCTCGATGCCGAACGGGGTATGGACAACCCGGATCAGATGTCCACCCTTTTCGAAAAAATGGATGCCCTCCAAGCCTGGGACTTTGAATACCAGGTCAAGGAGGTGCTGGGCAAACTCGGCCTTCACGATACCGAACTCCCCGTAGGTAACCTCTCTGGAGGACAGCGCAAGCGAGTAGCCTTGGCCAAAGCGATCCTTGAAAAGCCCGACTTGCTTCTCCTTGACGAACCGACCAACCACCTGGACCTAGAAACCATCGAGTGGCTGGAAGACTACCTTTCCAAAGCCAACCTGGCCCTTTTTATGGTCACCCACGACCGCTACTTTTTGGAAAAGGTGACCAACGAAATCCTAGAGTTGGACCAAGGCAAAATCCACTGCTACCAAGGCAACTACGGCTACTTCCTCGATAAAAAAGCGGAACGCATGCAGATCGAGGACATCGAAATCGAGAAAGCCAAAAGCTTGTACAAAAAGGAACTGGACTGGATCCGTAGACAACCCAA
>VGMU01000074.1 GCA_016866385.1 Bacteroidota bacterium | reverse complement strand
CGGTCGGATCGTTTTACAAGCGACACTTGGACCAGTTTCATGCCGTGCCGCATCGCATCGTTACCGTGATTTTGTACCTCAACGATTCTTGGACCGAAGCAGATGGGGGGAAGTTGCGCATGTATTTCCCTCAAGAAGACGGTAGCGAAAGGGTAGAAGATGTGCTGCCTTTAGGTGGACGACTGGTCGTATTTTTGAGTGAAGAGATTCCACATGAAGTCATGCCTACCCTGAAGGAGCGAATCTCGATTACAGGCTGGCTCCGAAATATCGACTAACGGAGACTGATTTCTACCGAAACAGGGTTTTTTCCCAAAACAAATGCCGCCTTTTCGAAGGCTGGAGGGCCAAAGTAAACTTTGGGATTGTTGGAGAATCCGAATTTTTCGGTGGGATAGCCCACTGCATTGGTGCTCAATTTTCCATTGTTGTCCTGATCGTGAATCACGCCGATGGCATAGGTTCCTGGAGGTAGATCACTGAGTTTGAAATTGGCTTTTCCATTCTTCGGAGGGAGCGAAATGCTTCTTACTGCCTGTTTGACCTGATCAGGGAATCCGCTAGGCTTGGAAAAAATCAACACGCGTATGCTCCCGGCATCACTGCTCGCTCCGCTGATGTATACTTGGAGGCTTGTTGGATTGCTTTGTCCAACCATCTCCAAGGTGAAAAATAGGCAAATAAGGAGGAAGATCTGTCTCATAGGGAAGCGGCAGTAGCGGGACGATTGATTTTTCCAGTGGGGGTATAAGCAAAGACTGTTTTGAAGTAGATCTTTTTGGGAACTTCGTACTTTCCTAGGATTTGATTAAGCCCTGCCTCGAGGGCAAGTCGTTTGTTTTCTTCAGCCATTCCCTCCACATACAAGACCAATCGCTCTCCTAAACTGCTATCCTTCTCCCCAAACAAAAAATAGGCGCAATCGGGGCAAGTTTCCTCGAGTAAGGGAGCAATTCTGCGCTCCAATTGTTCAGGAAAAAGTTTGATTCCTCCAGAATTGACAACAAAATCAGCCCTTCCCAACCAAGCGAATGTATTTTTTGACCGAAGTTCAATTGTATCGTTTGTCTGTATTTTTTTCGCACCACTCATGGGAGATTGGATCCAAAGGCAGCCTTGCTCATTGGCCCCAATGCTTACACCCGGTAGGGCTTGGTACAGCAATTCCCCTGTTCCGATGGGAGCCAAAGCAATGTGCGAGACCGTTTCGGTCATTCCAAAGGATTGCCAAGCTCGAATGCCATGGTGTACTAGCCCTTGCTGGGTTTTGTAAGGCAAGGCGGCGCCGCCAATCAGTACCTGGGGGATGGATTGGAGTAGTTTTCTGCTTATTTTATCTGCTAAAATCGCTTCCACTTGCAGGGGAACAAGTGCAACGAAACTAAACTGTCCCTCCATGCCGAGCAGTGGATTTGAACTAGGCTCGACCAAGGAGATGGGGCATTCCCAAACTAGGGCACGTACCAGCATCATTTTTCCTGCGATGTAGGCAGGATTTAGACAGCAAAGCAGCTTACTGCTAGAGGAAGTTCCGAAAAAGGCCCCTGTCGCAGTTGCACTAGCTTCCATGTGGTACCTGCTGAGAACTTGCAACTTGGGTGCTCCGGTAGATCCAGAGGTCTGTTGGGTGAAGGTTTCCTGTCCAGCCAACCAATCTCTACAGAAGACAAAGGCTACCTGGGCAAATTCGGGAAGCTCTTCCAAGTTGGGGAGAGCCTGGCTTTTGCTGTAGTGGTAAGACTGGTAGCGAAGTTGAAACATACGCGTGGTGGTGATGAGAAAGGAAACCGTATTCTTAACAAATTTCGTCAGCTTAAGTTAACTTGCACAAAAATGTGATTTTTAAATCAAACGATCATGATTAACTGGGTTATAGACAAGGAATACGAGGACATCACCTACAAAAAATGTAATGGGGTCGCGCGAATTGCGTTTAACAGACCAGACGTGAGGAATGCATTTCGTCCAAAAACCACTGCTGAATTGTACGATGCCTTTTACGATGCACAGGAAGATACTTCCATTGGGGTCATTTTGCTTTCAGGGGAAGGACCTTCTGCCAAAGATGGGAAATGGGCTTTTTGCTCCGGAGGAGACCAGCGTGCAAGAGGGCACCAGGGCTATGTAGGAGAGGATGGCTACCATCGATTGAATATTTTGGAAGTACAGCGCCTGATCCGTTTTATGCCCAAGGTAGTGATCGCCGTGGTGCCAGGCTGGGCCGTAGGAGGAGGACATAGCCTTCATGTAGTGTGTGACCTCACGCTTGCTAGTGCGGAGCATGCGATATTCAAGCAAACCGACGCCGATGTGACCAGCTTTGATGGAGGCTATGGATCGGCCTATTTGGCCAAGATGGTGGGTCAGAAAAAAGCCCGTGAAATCTTCTTCCTAGGAAGAAATTATTCCGCACAGGAAGCGATGGATATGGGCATGGTGAATGCAGTCATTCCCCATGCTCAATTGGAAGCTACCGCCTTCGAATGGGCCCAAGAAATTCTTACCAAATCACCTACTTCCATCAAGATGCTCAAGTTTGCCATGAACCTAACTGACGATGGAATGGTGGGCCAACAGGTCTTTGCTGGAGAAGCAACACGCCTAGCATACATGACCGAAGAAGCCCAAGAAGGGCGTAATGCATTTCTTGAAAAGAGAAAGCCTAATTTTAAAAAAATCAAATGGATACCTTGATTTACATAAAGTAAAAAAAGAGCCTGATTTGAAAAGATCAGGCTCTTTTTTTTTGAATAATTCACTAAAATAATACCCCATAAGCTGTATGTATCTACTACATCTTGCCCCAGCGGGGTAATATGTTAATAGTAAGTGAATCATGAATGGGATTAGAGCTCCAGAGGAGCGAAATGCCTTTAATCTTTTATGTCGCTCCTCCGGAGCTCTTTGAAATTTTTTTAGGTTTTCTATTAACAAAATGCTCCTCTGGTGCAAAATTCAAAAATCCATTTTTATCCACCCTCATTCTCCCTTAACCAAAATTCTTTCGCAGAATATACTCCACACAGCGAGCGGCAAGGCGAGCAGTAGCTAGGTCTTGATCGTAGACAGGGTTGAGTTCGACCACGTCCAAGGAGATTAACTTTTTGCTTTTTGCTACCAAGTCAAATACTTTAAATGCCACCTCAGGATCAAAGCCCATAGGCGAAGGAGCGGAAACTCCAGGCGCGAAGGCAGATGAAAATCCATCCATATCCACGCTCAGGTATAGTGAATCTACCTGGTCTAGAAACCAGCAAATTTGCTCCTCGATGTATTCCCAATGCTTCAATCGGAAATCTTCCATGACCAGGTACTTGGCCTGGACTTGGTCTGCCGCTTGGAATAGGGATTTGGGATTGGCAGCACGTTGAATGCCAAGAGCGAGGTAGTGAAACTGGCTTGGATGATTGCTGGCCAACTGGTAGAATGGGGAACCTGAATGTCTTTTTCCATCCACCAAGGGGCGCAAGTCAAAGTGAGCATCTAGATTGATGATGCCTAATTTTTTTCCCTGTTCCTGCGAATACTTTAAAACTGCTGACCCGTGTGCAAAAGCCAAATCATGTCCTCCGCCCAGCCAAACTGGGAAATGAGCGCTTTGCAAGAGTTGATAGGTGAGTTCAGTAATGACCTGATGGGATGCTTCCAAATCCCCACCCCAGGTAAAAACATCTCCATAATCGAGAAGGGGAAGGTTTGCTGGAAGGTGGTGAGCCAATGAACCCAAACACTTGCGGATGGAAGCAGGACCCTCCAGGGTGCCCAATCGACCTTGGTTTCTTTTGACTCCTTCCTCGCCAGCATAACCCATTATGCCCACCTTTTTCGCTGAGCTTTGGTCAAAAGCCAAGTTGGCAAGGGTACGGACCGCCTGGTGCCAATACTCCACTTGACTGGATTTTCTACCTGTCCATTGGGAGGGAGAGGGATTCTGATGCAAATTCATGGGTACAAAAGGTTTGGTTTTTCGTCTACAAATCTACAAAAATTGTAGACTATTCCTATTTTGTTCGTATTAAACCTACGCTGGTTCACTTATGGGATGAGATTGTCAATAAATCGATCTTCCACAAGTTGCGGGATCGTGACGCACAATTGAGGGCTGCGGTCCATTTCACGTTGTATGGCTTCGATGGATCCGCTATTCCGCGCCCAAGCTCGTCTGGCGATGCCATTGTTTACATCAAAGAAGAGCATGGATTGCAGTCGCTGCGCTGCGGCTTCCGTGCCATCAAGCACCAGACCAAAGCCTCCATTGATGACCTCGCCCCAACCTACACCGCCGCCGTTGTGGATGGATACCCAGGTGGCGCCTCGGAAACTGTCACCAATCACGTTGTGAATGGCCATGTCTGCCGTAAATCGGCTCCCATCGTAGATGTTGCTCGTTTCCCGGTAGGGGGAATCCGTTCCACTTACGTCGTGGTGGTCTCGTCCCAAAACTACCGGGGCGGAAATCCTTCCCGCAGCGATGGCCTCATTGAAGGCCGCAGCAATCTTGGCCCTACCTTCAGCATCTGCATAGAGGATCCGGGCTTGGGAACCCACCACCAGGCAATTCTTTTCGGCTTCCTCAATCCAGGTGATGTTGTCCTGAAGTTGTTGCGCAATGCTTGTAGGGGCTGTGGGAAGTAGCCCTTTCAATACTGCTGCGGCGATCAAGTCGGTGGTGCGCAAGTCAGCAGCAGATCCTGAGGTGCAGACCCAGCGGAAGGGCCCAAATCCATAATCAAAACACATGGGACCTAGAATATCCTGCACGTAACTCGGGTAGCGAAAATCAATTCCATTGCTGGCCATCACCTCTGCACCTGCACGGGAGGCTTCGAGTAGGAAGGCATTCCCATAATCGAAAAAGTAGGTACCTCTTTGTACATGGCGGTTGATAGCCGCAGCCTGCCGACGTAAAGATTCCTGCACCTTTTGTTTGAAGGCCTCCGGATCTTCCACCATCAATCGGTTGGATTCTTCAAAAGACAACCCTACGGGATAGTATCCTCCTGCCCAAGGGTTGTGGAGAGAGGTTTGGTCCGAACCGAGTTCTACTAGAATATCTTCTTGATCTAGTCGCTCCCAAACATCCACCACATTGCCCAGGTAAGCGATGGAAACCACTTCTTGGGCTGATTTGGCCTTTTTAACTCGTGCTACGAGGAGATCTAGGTCTGAAAATAGTTCGTCTACCCAACCTTGCTCGTGGCGCTTGTGGGCCGCCGTAGGGTTGATTTCAGCGCAGAGGGTGACGCAACCTGCAATATTCCCTGCTTTGGGTTGCGCTCCGGACATCCCGCCCAGACCAGCAGTGAGGAATAGTTTGCCCTTGGGAGCGATTTCCGTTCCCAACTTCTTTCGAAAGGCATTCATGACGGTGATCGTGGTCCCGTGAACGATTCCCTGTGGCCCGATGTACATGAAAGAACCTGCGGTCATCTGTCCGTATTGGGTGACTCCCAGTGCATTGAAGCGTTCCCAGTCCTCCGGTTTGGAGTAGTTGGGAATCATCATCCCGTTGGTCACCACCACGCGTGGTGCCTCCTTGGAGGAGGGGAAAAGCCCCATAGGATGCCCTGAGTAGAGGTGGAGCGTTTGCTCCTCGGTCATTTCGGACAAGTACTTCATGGTCAGCAGGTACTGGGCCCAGTTTTGAAAAACTGCCCCATTGCCCCCATAGGTAATCAATTCCTCTGGATGCTGGGCTACGGCAGGATCCAAATTATTTTGAAGCATGAGTTGGATGGCCGCTGCCTGCGCACAGTTGGCTGGGTATTCTGCTAGTGGTCTAGCCTTGAGCGCATAGTCTGGCATAAAGCGGTACATGTAGACGCGCCCGTAGGTCTTCAGTTCCTCCCAAAACTCTGGCGCCAGCGTCTCGTGCCACTCCGTTGGGAAATAGCGCAAGGCATTTCGTAGGGCCAATTTTTTTTCCTCTGTAGACAATAGGTCTTTGCGCTTGGGCGCATGGGATATGCCCACTGTCCGCTCCTTCTTTGGCGGCAGCTGGCTGGGGATACCTTGGCGGATTTGGGTTTGGAATTGCATAGTAGTAATATGCTGGGGAAGGATGCTTTGTACTATCTTGTACCAAGTACGAAGTACAAAGTACCAAGTAGGGCATTCTGGTAATTGTATGTTTTTCTTCTTCTTAATTCAACATTCGGCGTTTGACATTCGTCATTGGCTGGGATATCGTATCTCGTACTTCATATTTCTACTTGGTACTTAGTACTTTGTACTGATTTGTACCAAGTACTATGTACAAAGTACAAAGTATGGGTTACTGCTAAAAGGGTAATTCTGCTAGATTAATTGTATTCATTCTTTTGAATTCATTACTTCTTTTTGAAATCTGGCTGCGGCAGGCAGAATTCCCGTGCTAGTGCGAATTTCTACTTGGTACTTAGTACTTGGTACATTGTACTATTTTGTACCAAGTAGGGCATTCTAGTAATTGTATGTTTTTCTTCTTCTTAATTCAACATTCGGCGTTTGACATTCGTCATTGGCTGGGATATCGTATCTCGCCTGCCCGCCGCGGTGGGTACTTCGTATTTCTACTTGGTACTTAGTACAGGGTACTTTGTACTATTTTGTACCAAGTACAAAGAACAAAGTATGCTGTTCAGGCATGAGGGTAATTCAATTAATTTATAAGTTTTCCTTGTTTTGAATTCATTACTTCTTTTTGAAATCTGGCTGCGGCAGGCAGAATTCGCGTGCTAGTGCGAATTCTTACTTTGTACTTTGTACATCGTAAATTGTACTTAGTACTTGGTACATTGTACTATCATCCCTCTCTTCCACACCCTCTCCGGTTTCATTTTTCCCTGCTGGTACAGGATTTCACGGTAATCGGACGTAGGGAAGAGGATAAAATCGGCCAATTGACCATGAGTCAATTTTCCTCGATCGCTCAAGCCTAGGGCTGCTGCTGCGCGGAACGTGATGCCAGCAAGAACCTCTGCCGTACTCAATTTTTCAAAGGTGGCCAGAATGGATGCCTGTGCCAACAGGTCTCCCATAGGAGCAGATCCAGGATTCCAGTCCGAGGCAATGGCCACACTGGCTCCCTGATCCAAGAGTTTCCGGGCCGGAGTGAAAGCCATCCCCAAGCCAATGGATGCTCCTGGCAAAGCTACGGCAACGGTGTTGGAAGTTGCCAGGGCAAGGATTTCAGATTCCCCCGAGGTCTCCAAGTGATCCGCAGATCGGGCCCCAAGCCCCACAGCCACGGCTGATCCCCCGGTGGAAAATTGGTCGGCATGGAGGGTCAAGTCAAATCCCAGGTGCTTTGCCCTTTCTAGGTAGGGAGTGATTTGTTCTGGTGAAAAGGCACTTTTTTCCACAAAGGCATCGATCCGAGTACACAAGTTTTCGGCTAACAGGACTGGGAAAAGTTGGTCCGCAATCTCCCTCAAATAGGCGCTGGGACTGCCTTTCCAATCCTTGGGACATAGGTGAGCCGCCAAACAGGTGGAAATCAAATCGGCAGCAGTGTCAGGCGATGCCTGCTTGATCGCGCGGAGCATTTTCAACTCCTCCGCAACCGAAAGGCCATAGCCGCTTTTTACCTCGATGGTTGTTACCCCTTCAGAAAAAAGCCGATTGGCGTGCTTGGCTGTGATGCCTGCTAGCGTTGCCTGATCCAAACTACGGGTTTGGGTAACCGTATCCCAAATACCGCCTCCTGCAGCGGCGATCTCAAGATAGGTCTTGCCTGCATTGCGCAAGGCAAAATCCCGAGCCCGACTTCCACCAAAACACAAATGGGTATGGCAGTCTACCAGGCCCGGTAGGGCAACATAATCTCCGTCCAGTTCATGAATCTCTGCTTCTGGGAATTCTTGTTTCAGTTCCGCCCAAGCCCCCACTTTCTGAATGTACTCCCTATCCATCAGGATTCCTGCCTGGGTAAAGATTTCGAGTTGCTCGTCTCGAAGTGCACCTTTTTGGGGCAACTGATCCAGCGTAAGCACTTGGCGTATGGGGCCAATCAGTTTTTTCATGGGGTCAATAGGCAAATAGTGCTGTCCACTCGGTTTGGTACGGGGCACCCGTTTCCTGAGCTACCTGATGGGCAAGCGCAAGTAGGGATCCACTTTTCACCAAGCTTATGGCTGTTTCCATGTCCTCGTACAAAATCCGGTCTTTTTCAAGCGGCGGAATGACTTCACGGATGCTGCGGTAGACGGCATCCAAGATTTTCCCCGAACGGAGCGGGGCACGAAAGTCCATGGCCTGAGCAGCATAGAGCAACTCAATTCCAAGGATTTTTTCCACGTTGTCAATCACCCGCAATGCTTTCCGAGCGCTGATGCTTCCCATGCTGACATGGTCTTCCTGACCCAAAGAGGTGGGGATGGAGTCGGCTGAAGCAGGAAAACAAAGCCCCTTGTTTTCGGAGGCCAAGGCGGCAGTGGTGTACTGCGGAATCATCAAGCCTGAATTCAAGCCTGTTTCCTTTAGCAGGAGCTTCGGTACCCCAGGCGTACTTCCCTCGATGGACAAGTAAATCCGTCGGTCGGAGATATTTCCAATTTCAGAGGTGGCTAAAGTCGCATAATCCAAAGGCAAGGCAATGGGTTGTCCGTGAAAATGCCCTCCAGAAATAGTATGCTTGGCATCAAAAACCACGGGATTATCCGTGACGGAATTGATTTCGATTTCTAAAGTCTGTTTTAGGTGTAGGTAGGCGTTCCAACTTGCCCCATGTACTTGCGGCATGCAACGCAGGGAATAGGGGTCCTGGACACGAGAACAGTTGGCATGGGAAGCTACAATCTCCGAGTCTTTCAACAACAGGTGGAGGGTCTGAGCGACGTGAAGATTTCCCACATAGGGGCGAAGCTGATGAAGTTCTGGCGCAAAGGGGGCAATGGAGCCCAACAAGCCTTCCACCATCAAAGCTCCCGTCAAGGAAGCCTGACTCAACAAGCCATGCAGGCG